>CAZWVY010000026.1:7191-33828 GCA_964637105.1 uncultured Sangeribacter sp.
GACCAGTCGGGCGAGTCGGACCAGTCAGACCAGTCAGACCAGTCGGACGAGTCGGACTAGTCGGACCGGTCGGACCAAATTATTAACACCGAAAAAAAAGAGGCGGTATGGGTGGATTTTTGAAACAGGGAGGCGGCTATCGTACACTTCGGGTATTCCGGATTACAGAAATCATCTGCGATCTGACGGTGGTGTTTGTCAAGCGTTTTGTCCCTGCCAAAAGCCGTACGCGCGACCAGATGGAACAGGCTGCCCGCTCCGGCAAGCAAAACATAGCCGAGGGGAGCGAGGCCTCGACCACTTCGCGCAAGACCGAGCTCAAACTGACCAATGTGGCTAAGGCCTCCCTTGAGGAACTCATGCTTGACTATGAGGATTATTTGCGGCAGCACGGCTTGTGCTATTGGATTAAGGGCAATCCCCGTCTTGTGCCGCTGCGCCGGTATCTTAAGACCGAGCGTTTCATGTCGAATCCGCTGGAATTGGTTGACAAGATGTCAGCCGAGGAGTTCTGCAATCTTCAGATTACGCTGATAAATCAGGCGACGTTCATGCTGCGGCGCCTGATTGAGGCCCAGCAAAAGCAATTTCTCGAAAGGGGAGGCATAACCGAACAGCTCTATCATGCCCGCACACGATACCGTCAGACAAGTCAGACAAGTCAGACAAGTCAGACGGGTCAGACAAGTCAGACGGGTCAGACAGGTCAGACGGGTCAGACGAGTCAGACAAGTCAGACAAGTCAGACGGGTCAGACGGGTCCGACCAGTCCGACAGGTCCGACTAAGAGTTAGGGCCGGTCGGGGCGCTTGAGGCGCAGCTCGGACTGCTGGTAGGGGAAGAGGATGGTCAGTATCATGTTCTCTTCGTCAAGGGTGGCGGTGATGTCATGGTCCAGCGGCTTCCCTTCGGCATCGCGCCACAGCGCTGCGTAACGGCCGTCGAAGGGGGTGGGGCGCAGCTCCATCTTCACTGCTCCCGGCCTCCACAGGTCGGGACGCACTCTGGCCCCGGAGGCGTAGTAGCCTGTCCACCCCTTGGCATCGGGGAGCACGTAGAGCCGATACTCGCCTCCGCTCCGCAGGAGCGTCTCCTCGAGAGTGCGGTCATATACCAGCCATTCCCCGGCCAGGAGATTGCCCCCCTTGCCGGCGCGCAGGGCGCGTGCGGCAAGCGAGTCCGGCTCTGCATACGCGGCAGGGCGAGCCAGCGAATCAGTGACCACATCGATGCTGTGCACTTGCAGCCGCGTCCCCTCCGAGGGGTTAAAGCAGAGTGAGGAGGCAGCTATGTCATGATGAAATTCCAATTTTCTCCCTCCCGGGCGGTTGCCTGCGCTCAGACACCATGCCGCCCCTTCGCGCGAGAGGTGAAACCGGTTCGGGCCTTTGCCGGCATCGGCTTTGTCAAACCGCCCGGAGGCTATTACGCGCCCCCGGCTGTCAGTGACGGCCACGCCGAGAAGGGGGGAGTCTGCGAAAGGGTCATGACGGTCGGCATCCACAGGGCTGAAATGCAGCGACAGCGTGTCGGCGATGCCTCTGACTTCAAATGTCCAGCCCTTTTTGCCTTGCGAGGCGCACCTCCAGGTGAGGTCCATGACTGCGGCGGCATCCTGTTCGGAGCCGTCCAGATGAAATTCAGCCGTCTGGCCCGAAGCGAGCTCCAAGGGGCTATCCTTCACGCCGCTCTGCCACTGCGCGAATCCGCGCGCGGGGTTGCTGCAGCTGATTCTTTCGGCGGCTGAGGCCATGGCCGACATGCCGGTGACGAGGCCTACGATGCCGAAGATGAGGATAACCACGCCTATGATGCGGTTGATGAGCCACATGGAGCGCACGTTGAAGTGCGCGCGCACTTTATTGACAAAGAAAGTCACCATCCACCACCATCCTAACGCTCCGGCCGCGATGGATATGTATCCCAGTATGTAGTTATACCACTTCAAGCCTGCGTCAAGGAAGTTGAAGCGGGCGAAGAGGCCTACTATTAGGAAGAGTATCAAAGGATTGGAGAAGGTGAAGAGAAATCCGCCGAGGATATCCTTATGCGGCGTGGAAGTGTCGCCCTCGCTGGAGGCGCGCAGCGAGGCCACGGGATTTTTGCGCAGCAGGTATATGGCGAAGCCGATCAGCACGCCGCTGCCGAGAAGCTGGATGATATTGCGGTTGCGGGTCAGGAAATCTTCGATAAAGGAGAGTCCGAACCCGGTCAGCAGGCAGTAGATGAGGTCGGAAGCGGCCGCGCCGATTCCGGTGTAGAGCCCTGTGAGGCGTCCTTTACTGAGGGTGCGCTGGATGCACAGCATCCCGACCGGCCCCATCGGGGCCGAGATCATCACGCCTATCGCGACGCCGCGCCACAGCACGTATAACAGACCTGCCAGTAATGCTTCCATTTAATAGCTCCAAGTATGTTAACAGCTCCAAGGAGATTACTCTCTCCGAGGATGCGGCCCCTGTGACATAAGAATTTTATGTGACGGGGGGGCCTTAATTGGTGATGATATATCCACCCAAGGGGGCCGGGCGGCAGTTGTAGCGCCGCAGGCCATACTTGCGCGAGCCCTCGAGGGCGGGGCCCCCGCAGGGGGATCCTCCGGCCATGGTCACGTCGTAGCGCGAACCGCACTCCGGACACACGGCCTCAAACGATTCGATGTTCACCTCCACACGCACGTTGGGATCGCGCTCCACAGGGCAGGCGAGGTCGTAGGCCAGGGGCACGTTGGTCTGGGTGGTGAAGGGGTCCATCCCCCCGATGAGCAGCACGCCTCCGTATCCGGTCGCGCTCGCCTGCGAGTAGGGGAATCCCGAGGGGAGACGCAGGCCGTTGCCGAGAATGAAGTAGCGGAAGATGCCGAAGCCCGAGACGCCGTAGGTGTTCCACATCCCCGGGTCGCCGAGGTTGATGGATACCGGCAGGGCCGGTATGCGGTCGTCTATGACACCCTTGCATCCCGTGGCGGCGCACGACAATATTATGCCCAGACAGGCCGCGAGGACCGGTCCGGGCTGCAGAGCGCGCCTCAGGCGGCGCAGTAAGCCCATGGGTGTGTATGTGCGCATCTCAGTCGTAGGGGATGGCGCGCAGCATCTCAGCGAACTGCCCCACCATCTTCTTCATGGGGCCCGATACCATAGGTGCGAGCATGGCGGGGATAGCCAGCTCGACCTCCGCCTGCGCCTCGCAGGTGTCTCCCGGGAGGGGGCGGATGCTCAGGGAGAGGCTCATGGGCACGGGAGTGCCCTCGCCGGTGAGCTCGATGAGCCCGGGGCGCTCCTTGCGTTTCATGCGCAGGGTGAGATTGCCGACCGGGCCTCCGGGGAGGGTGAGGGCATCGGAAGTTATCTCGAGGTTCTCAAAAGTGGCGCGATGTTCCTCGGGTATGCTGTCCGCCGGGACGCGGGCGAGCATATCCTTGAGGCCTTCGAGGTTTGACAGCTTGTCAAAGACTCTCTCTGCCGGAGCGTTGAGAGTCACGGTATTGCTTTTATAGTTAGCCATAATTCCAGTCTTGTTGAAGTTCAGTGCGTCAGCCCCGGTGTCAGTCCATCTGGCTGTTTTCGGGCACCCACGAAGCGGGGTCTTTTCTCCACTCATGCAGCGCCTTGACGGCCGACCTGGGTATGTAGCGTGTCTCCTCGGCTACTTCTATCATGGTGGGATAGGTCGCCAGGGGGACGAGAGTCACATTGGCCTCGCGCAGGCGCTTTATGGCCATGGGGAACTCATAGCTGAAGAGGGAGGTCATGCCGACCACCTCGCATCCGGCGAGGCGGATAGCCTCAACGGCCTTGACGGAGCTGGCGGCTGTCGAGACGAGGTCCTCGATGATGACGACCTTGGAGCCGGGCTTGAGATTGCCCTCGATGAGGTTTTCCAGGCCGTGGTCCTTAGGCTCGGAGCGGACGTATGCGAAGGGCATCCCGAGAGTGTCGGCCACCAGGGCCCCCATAGCGAGGGCTCCGTTGGCCAGAGCGGCCAGCGCGTTGGCTTCCGGAAAGTGCTCGAGGACAATGCGTGCCAGCTCGACCTTGACAAAGTTGCGCACATCCGGGTAGGAGAGTATCTTGCGGTTGTCGGTATATATAGGTGAGTTCCATCCGGAGCCCCAGATGAAGGGATTTTCCGGCTGGAGCTGCACGGCGCTTATCTGCAGCAGTTTTTCGGCCAGGAGCCTGTCGGGAGTTTTCATAATTGTATTCAGTTTTTAGGATTGAGGAGTAGCCCCTTAGGCGCAAAGTTACAAATCCTCGCTCAAATATCCAAATATCCGTCCAAATACTTCCTTAAAAATTGTGATGAAAATCGTAGAATTTCTTTGAGGGCCAGGGGCGGAAGGGGTATGATGTGAGGGCATCGGCCATCAGGCGCGATGTGCCGGGGCGGTGATAGGGGTTCTCGCGGCGCGCGGCGACCTGCCGGGCCTCCTCTGACAGCACACGGCGTATTCCCTCGGCCACGGCCTGCCTGCCGGGAGCGCTGTGCCACACTCCGGGGCCATGCTCGCGCCCCCTCTGGCGCCCTCCGATGTCGAGCACCGGGACACCGGCCGAGGGCACCTCGACTATGCCTCCGGAGCTGTTGCCAATCACTGCGTCCGCCAGGTCGAGGACCGACATGTAGCGCACGCGTCCGAGTGAGGGCACTGTCTTCACGCGCCCCTCCATCCTGCGCTCGAACTCTGTCATGAGCTTGATCTGGGGCTCCGGGGGCACATCGCAGTTGGGATAGGTCAGCAGGACATGCAGGGCAGGATCCTCCCTCATCACCTCCTCCACACCCCTTAGGAACTCCTCCATGGCATCGCGCGGGGATAGGTCTGAGCGTGTCTCGGCATGCAGTGTGCCGAGTATGTTGCGTTTGCCGAATTTCCACCCGAGGCTCGCCTCCAGCTCTTGGCGGCTCATGCGGGGGGTGGCGAGGATGTTCTCCACTCCCGCGGCCCCGGTGACTGTCACCCGGCCGGGCTCCTCGCCCATGGCTATGACGCGGCGGGCGCAATTTTCAGTCTCCACCAGATGCAGGGTGGCGAGCTTGGTGATGGCGTGGCGTATATTGTCATCAATCGCCCCCTCGGAGACGGTGCCTCCGGCTATATGGACGACAGGCACTCCCGTGACGGTCGCGGCTGCCGCCACGCTCAACATCTCAAAGCGGTCGCCCAGGATTATGACGGCCTCCGGCCTGAGCCGCGCCAGCTCCTCTGAGAAACGGGCGAGAGTCTCGGCGGCCTGTGCACCGGGTGATGCGGAGACGCCGGAGGGGAGGGCCACCGGGTCGAAGCCGTCGGCGATAATCTCATCTATGGTGTGCCCGTAGAGGGGGTCGAGATGCATGCCGGTGGCCAGCACCGTGACCTCGCATCCCCGTGAGCGCAGTTCGCGCACGAGAGGGGAGAGCAGGCCCCAGTCGGCCCGGGTGGATGTGGCTACGGCATACATCGGTCTGAAGGTCTATGTTATGAATTCACAAGTCTCGCAGGTCTCAGTCGAAGGAGATGAGGGCGTCGTAGGGGAAGTCGCGCACGGCGCGTTTGCCGATCACCTCGTCCCAGAGCATGGGGGAGATGCCGTCGCCGGGACGCTTGACCGTGATGTTGGTCTCATCGAATATCTCCCCGGTCTTTATGTCGCGGGCAGCCACTATGCTCTTCCGCGCCACGCGTATATTGGGCCGCTCGCTGTCGCTGACCTGCTTGTGGATGTTGCCCAGGGCCTCCTCGGTGTGGCGTATGGCCTCCACCATCCGCTTCAGCTCATCGGGCTCAAGGGAGGCTTTGTGGTCGGGGCCGGCCATGTCGCGCGAGAGGGTGAAATGCTTCTCTATGACCTCGGCCCCGCGCGCTACGGCGGCCACGGGCACTTCGATGCCCAGAGTGTGGTCGCTATATCCCACGCGCACCCCCAGGCACTCCCGGAGTTCGTCCATAGCCCGGAGGTTGACATCCCGGTAGGGGGTAGGATACTGCGTGTTGCAGTGGAGCACGATGATGTCATCGCGTGTGAGCTTAGACTCGAAATGGTTGCGCGGGTGGCAGCCGGTTAGAATGAGTATGGCCTCCTCCACCTCGTCAAGTGTCGACATGCCTGTGGAGAGTATCACCGGTATGCCGAGATTGGCCACTTTGCGCAGATACGGGAGGTTGGTGATTTCGCCCGAAGGAACCTTCATCCAGTCCATGCCCAGGCGGCCGAGAAAGTCGACCGACACATTGTCAAAGGGGGTTGACATGAATCCCACGCCCTCCTCCTCGCAGAGGGCCTTGAGGCCGACATAGTCCTCCAGGGGGAGATGTATGCGGCGGCACATTTCAAGCTGGCTCTCCTCGCGCCCGGTGTTGTGGCGCTGGTATTCGGCCTGGGGGGCGATGGAGGAGATTACGAGCTCGGGCACGGCAGTCTGGAACTTCACGTAGTCGACGCCCGCTTTCGCGGCGGCGCGCACCATTTCGCGCGCCGTCTCAAGGTCGCCGTTATGGTTGACGCCGGCCTCGGCAATGATGATGACACTCATTGTTCGTAAAAAATAGCTTCTTTCTGGTATCGGGCCATGAGGGTGTTGTAGGCCCAGTCGTTGCAGGGATGCAGCTCGATGCCCCTGGCCTCGTCTATGATATAGTCAGTGATGGGGGCCCCGGCATAGATGGAGCACACTACTCCGCCTCCCAAGCGGGGGTTGACCTCCATGAGGAGGTAGCGGTCCTTGTCAAGGTCATGCAGATACTGGAGTGTGACGGGGCCGCGCAGGCCGAAGGTCTCGATGACCTTGCGGCTCATCTCGTCCAGGACATGATTGCGGCAGGTGATGGTGCGCGTCACTTCGCCTCCCATCACCTCAAGGCGCGCGCGGGGCACGACGGTGAGAATCTCCCCCTTCATGCTCACGTAGCAGTCCACGGTGTATTCCTCGCGGTTTTCGATATATTCCTCCACGATGTAGTCGGAGAGGTTGTCGAGGTGCATGAGGTCATCGATGTTGTGAAAGATTTTGATGCCGCGCGAGGCCGAGCCGTGGCGGGGCTTGGCTATGGCGGGCATCTCGGCGCTGAGCACGCTGTATGTGCGGGCGATGGGGAGCCCGGCCTCCTTGAAGGCCTTGGCAGCCTCCACTTTGTCAAACATCACCTTGGCGGTCTCGAAATCCGTCACGGGGATGAACACTCCGGGGAGGTGTTCGCGGCAGGCGGCGGCGATTTCGATGGCCCCGTCAACGAAGGGGAGCACGATGTCGACCTCATATTCGTGGCAGACGCGCACGATGTCCTTGACTACTTTGGGGTCGCTCCAGCGCAGGCCGACGATGACCTTGCCCATGAGGGCGATGGGGACCTGCTCGAGGAGCTCATAGCTCACAATCTCCACTTCGCGGCCTATGCGCTCGCCGCTGCGCTTGAGGAGCTCGGCCATTGACACGCGGCGGGCTCCGCCGAGCATGAGCACCGTTATCTTGTTTTTCTTCTTCTGCATGAGGAATTTCTGTATGAGTCGGGGGAATTGAGGTATCAGCGGTTGTAGATGCCCGGTTTGTAGCCCTCCATGTGGGAGCCTGACGTAAACCAGTCCACGGTCTTGCGCAGTCCCTCCTCAAGGGTATGGCGCGGCTGCCAGCCGGTGAGCGAGCGCAGCAGCGACGCGTCGCCGCAGAGGCGGAACACCTCGCTGGCGGCGGGACGGATGCGGGCCGGGTCGCGCTCCCAGGTGATGTCGGCCCCCATGATGCGGGCTATGGCGGCCAAGGTGTCCTGCATGGAGATTTCCGTGCCTGTGGCGATGTTTATCTCCTTGCCGACAGCTTCGGGGCATTTGGCTATGGCGATGAATCCGGCGGCTGTGTCAGCCACATAGTTGAAGTCGCGCGTCGGGGTGAGGTCGCCCACCTTGATGGTCTTCATGCCTGAGGCTATCTGGGTGATGACTGTGGGGATGATGGCTCTCGCGCTCTGGCGCGGGCCGTAGGTGTTGAAGGGGCGCACGATGCTCACGGGCAGCCCGAAGGCGGAATGGAAGCTCATCGCCAGGGCGTCGGCTCCTATCTTGGAGGCTGAATAGGGGGACTGCGGCTGGCGGGGATGCTTCTCATCGATGGGGACATAGCGCGCGGTGCCGTACACTTCCGAGGTGGAGGTCACCAGCACGCGCTCCGTTCCGGCGTCGCGGGCCGCCTGGCAGATGTTGAGCGTCCCCTTGACATTGGTGTCGATATAGCTGTCGGGGGCGACATAGCTGTAGGGGATGGCTATGAGGGCGGCCAGGTGGAAGACCGTGTCGGCTCCGCTGACCAGCTCGCGGCAGAACCCGGGGTCGCGCACATCGCCGGTGACGACGCGCAGGGCCGGGTGTGAGATGCCTTCGAGATGGCCCCAGTTGTTAAATGAGTTATATTGCGCCAGGGCAGTGACTTCACACCCCTCGGCCAGAAGGGCCTCGGTGAGGTGTGAGCCGATGAATCCGTCGGCGCCGGTGACTACGGCTTTTTTCATGAGTCAGCGTGGTGGTTATGCAATTTTTACTGCCATGGGAATCGCGGGCGCCCGGGGCTCAGTGGCCCTTGTAGGTGCCGATATGGCGGCGTTTCTTTTCTTCGAAAATCTCGCTTATCTTGAAGAATATGCCGCTCTCCTCGACATCGCCGAACTCCCGGTTGACGGCTGTGCCGAACATCTTCATGGTCGGCGAGAGCGACATGTAGGCGTTGACCAGCGGGGGTATGTTGCGCCCGTGCTCGCGGATGAGGTGATTGAGTATCTTGTAGTCCTCGCGGAAGTCCGCCCCCGTGAATATGGCCTTCAGGTCATCGCTGCCGGCGTCGCTTTCGAGGGGCACGAGAGGCCATACGAGGCGCTCGGGATCAGGAAAGTGCTTGTGAAGGAAGCAGAGGAGCAGGTCGCGGCAGTAGGTGCCGTACTGGGGATACATGGTCACCTTGCCAAACAGATATTCTATTTCGGGATACTCCACCGTGAGGGCCCCCAGGCCGTCCCAAAGGTTGTCGAGGGCATACAGGGCCTTGGTGCCCGCCTTGCTGCTCTGGTAGCCTAAGGAGACAAACGAGCGGCCTAATTCCAGGGTGCGCGGGAGGAACTCGGACATGAAGCGGTCCGAGAACCCGAACATGTGCGAGGTGGCTATGCGCGGCGTGCCGTCAGGTAGGATCTCGATGTCGCGCCCGAGGATGAAACGGTAGCCGCCGATAATCTCTCCGGCGGAGGGATCCCAGACTATGAGCTGGCGGCAGGGCACGGGCATGGTGTCGAATTCGTCGATGTCACACTCCAGCCCCGTGCCTCCCCCGGCATCGCGGAAGGCGAGCTCGCGCAGGCGCCCGATCTCACGCATGGTGTGGGGCGCGGTGTGGGCGTCAATGATGTATATCTCGTTGTCACCCTTATTAGTATGGCGCAAAAGTCTGTCGTCAGTGAGCTCCGATGCTATAAGGGTACGATCAACTTTCTCGATTACTTTTTCCATATTCATGCGGATGGAGTGTGCAAATTTACAAAAATCCCCTCGTTTCTGCAACAATCTGCCCCTTATCTGGGCTTCTGCCATGTGAAATTTATTATTCTGTCGCTGCGGTGGGCGAGGCTGAAGAGCATCCCGGCCACCGGCTGCCACAGCATGAAGGGCACTACGCTCCACCACAGCCTCGTCATGCCCAGCCTCCGCGCCGCGCCCCGGTAGGCGGCTATGCTGAGGCCCCAGAGGCACAGCAGCATGACGGCTCCGGCCAAGGCTTCCCAGGGGGAACGCCATACGCACCATCCGGCTGCTCCCCCCGCGAAGGCTCCTAATATGGCGAGCCACTGCATGAAGCGCGTGCACGAGGCCATGCGGAATGTGCGCCTCGGAAGCCACCGCGCTGTGAAACGGTAGCGTATCTGGCGGTCGATCCATAATTTTGATGATGCGGTTTCGGGCTCGTATTCAATCATGGAGCCGCGTGAGAGGACGACCTGCGTGTTGCCGGCCTCGGCTATGGCGGCGATGAAGAGGTCGTCGTCGCCGGTGTGCAGATGGTTGGTGGCGCTGTAGCCGTCCTGCTCGAAGAAGAGCCTGCGCCTGAAGGCAAGGTTGTTGCGGTCGCCACGGTAGGGGTGCCCCTCGAGGGCGGCGGCTATCCATTGGGAGGCCGTGGAGACCTCCTCAAACTCCCTCCACCACCTGAGGGCGCCGTAGCGCGAGCAGTCAAAACGGCAGAAGCCGAGCGCGATGTCGGTGAATTCCGAGGCGCGGAAGGGCTCAGCCATCAGGGCAAGCCACTCGTCGGAGGGAATGGCGCAGTCGGTGGATGTGGTCAGCACCACTTCCCCCCGCGCGGCCTTTATGCCAAGGGTGTAGGCCAGTTTGAGGCGGCTGACGTTGCGCGATTCCACCGGCATGAAGGTGAAATAGACCCCTTTGCGCGAGGCGTGACGCTCGGCTAAGGCGGCGGTGGCCTCCTGGCCGGCGTCGTTGACAATGATGATCTCCCGGTCGGTCATGGTCTGGCTATCCATGGCGGCGAGGAACTCCTCTAATCTTGCGGCATCCGAGGAGTAGGCTATCACTGAGAGATAGGGGGGAGCTGAGGGATCAGAGGGATCAGAGTTATCAGAGGGATCAGAGGAATCAGAGTTATCAGAGTCATCGGATGGAGCTGAATTATCGGAGGGAGCTGAGTCATCCGAGGGGGTGCCGTCCGGGGCTTTCGCTGTCAGGCGGAGGGGACGCAGGCCGATGGCGGCCACCCACAGGGCGGCTATCGCGGCCAGGCCTGTCAGCAGCCAGGGGAGCCAGGAGGGGAGGAGGTCAGAAAGGTCTGTATAGCTGGTCATATTTCAGAATTCGGAGAAGAATTTGGGCTTGATGACTATTCCTACGCGCAGGCGCGACCGGAACTGGTTGTAATCGAGCAGAAACTCTCCGTAGCCGTTGTAATACTGCACGTACAGGTATTGATTGGCCTTGCGCGATACGAGCCAGCTGGCCTCGAGGGTGGTGTTGAAGTTGAGGTTCCATCCCTGGCGCTTGACGAAGGTGGCGCCGAAGATCCATCTGCGGTTGTCCAGGTACACCTCCGTGCCCCATTGGGCGATGCCCGAATATTTAAGGAGGTCCTTGTTGTTCATGCCGTCCACAATGGGAATCCAGTATTTGGCATGGACCATTATATTCTCGTTGATGAGGGTGGAGCCGGAGAGGGAGATGCGGTTCCATGACCGGGACTCCTCGCCGTCGCGCCCGTTGCTCTCATGCTCTATGAGCAGAGTCATCTTGCCTATGTAGCGCCCTTTGGAGAAGAATGGCTTGGAGAGTCCGATGCCGGGGTTGAAGTTGAGGTCGCGCATGGGCATGGAGTTCTGGAAGACGTTCCACTGCGTTTTTTCCGAAAACATAAGGAAGAGGAACGTCCCCCATGGCAGGGTGGCTTTGGTGAGCCTCTGGGCTATGGAAATCTGAAACTTGACGTCGGAGTTGGTCGAATTAGGCTTATGGCCTACTGTGGTGCCGACAACGAAATAGTTGTCGCGGTACAGTCCGAAATATGGCCCGTATTCAAGCTCATGCGTCAGTGAGTCGGTGAATTCCTCCTGGTCGCGCGTGCCGAGGAACTGGGCTGAGGCGGGCGCGGCCGCCAGTGTCATGATGGCGAGGAGGACTATGAAGGCTCCGAAGCCGGGGCGATATGGCGTGGAATGCGGTCTTTTCATGAAGTTTTATAATGAGTGCGGATGCAAAATTAATAAAAAAACTTGTGAGGGACATGCGTTGTTGTTAAATTTGCAAGGTTTTAGACCCCGTCTCATAAAATTTTCATGTCTCGGGGCATTAGTTCAATTTCTGAAAGCAGCTTTACAATGACCATGGACCTCACACCTCTGGCACGCCATATCATGCTCCGGCGCGCGCGGCGCACGGACCGCTGGGCCTCAGCGACAGAAGACATCCAGCGCGATGTGCTGGCGCGTCTTCTGCGGCGCGCCCGGGCCACGGAGCAGGGACGCCGTTACGCTTTCGCCGGAATGCCGGGGGGAGCCGGGGAGTATGCCGCTTTCCGCAGCCGCGTGCCGATGGTGCACTATGAGGATATCCGTCAGGAGGTCATGCGAATGGTGCGCGGAGAGAAGGACGTGCTGTGGCCCGGGACATGCCGTGATTTCGCGCAGTCGTCAGGCACGAGCGGCGGCCGCTCGAAGTATATCCCGATCACCTCTGACTCGCTGAGGCTCAACCATTACGCCGGGGCTGCCGACAGTGTGGCGCATTACCTGCGGCTCAACCCGGCGAGCCGTATGTTCAGCGGCAAGGGGTTCATCTTGGGGGGCTCTTTCGCCACGCAGCTCAAGACGGACAATCCCCGCGTGCGTGTCGGCGACCTGAGCGCCACGCTCATTAGCCGCACACCCTGGCCCGCGTCCGCATTCCGCGTGCCCTCGCGTGAAATAGCCCTCATGGCCGACTGGGAGCAGAAACTGCCGGCTCTGGCCGAGGCAGCCGCAGGGTGTGATGTGACCAATATCTCGGGCGTACCCTCATGGTTCTTAGGCGTTATCCGCCATATATGCAAAATGAGAGGGGCGGAGCGCATCAGCGAGGTGTGGCCTAACTTGGAGGTGTTCTTCCACGGGGGAATCTCCTTCGAGCCTTACCGTGAGGAATACATGCGGCTGACCGATCCGGCCAAGATGCACTTTCTTGAGACCTATAACGCCTCCGAGGGATTCTTCGCCACGCAGACCCCCTTCAGCGGACGCGCTATGACGCTGATCGTGGACGCGGGAGTATTCTATGAATTCATACCTGTCGAGGGGGGGGAGCCGCGCCCGATATGGGAGGTGGTCCCGGGCGAGACATACGAGCTGGTGATAACGGCTGCCAACGGCCTGTGGCGCTACCGGCTTGGCGATACGGTCAGGGTGGTCTCCACCGCTCCTGTGTCGATTGTCATAGCGGGGCGCACATCATCGTTTATCAACGCATTCGGCGAGGAACTGATGGAAAACAATGCCGAGCGCGCAATAGCTGAGGCCTCGCGGCGCACGGGCGCCTCCGTGGCGAACTACACGGCCGCCCCCGTCTATGCGGCCGGGGGCAAGAAGGGGAGGCATGAATGGCTCATAGAGTGGGATGCTGAGCCGCATGACGCGGCCGCCTTCGCGGCCATACTTGACAGTTCGCTGCAGGAACTCAATTCCGACTACGCGGCCAAGAGGGCGCATGGCATCTTCCTGGACCCGCCACTTGTCACCACCGCCCGGCGCGGCCTGTTTGACGACTGGCTGCGCTCGGCGGGCACGCACCGTCTCGGGGGCCAGCGCAAAGTGCCCCGGCTGAGCAACGACCGACATATAATGGAGGCCATGTTCGCACTCAATGCCGGCGTGTCGGGGAGCCCGGGAGGGGACGGCGCCAATCAATGAATCATCATATCAGCTTTTTATGCGTACCCTTTATCTCATCACAGCCCGGGCAGGGAGCAAAGGCATCCCCGGAAAGAATCTCAAAATGTTTTGCGGGCAGCCTCTTGTGTGCCGCGCTATAGAGCAGGCGCGCCTTGCCGGCGCACCGGATGAAGATATCTGCCTGTCGACAGACTCTGCGGAAATTCGCGAGGCCGCCGAGAAATTCGGCCTCGCCGTGCCCTTTCTCCGCCCCTCGGAGCTGGCCACTGACACAGCGGGCAGCTACGGGGTGATACTCCATGCACTTGACTGGCATGAAAAGGAGAAGGGAGTGAAGTATGACAGGGTCGTGCTCCTCCAGCCCACTTCGCCGCTCCGCACTCCCGAGGACATCCGCCGGGCCATCGCGCTATGGACACCGGAGTGCGACATGGTGGTGAGCGTGCGCGAGGCGCGCACCAACCCATATTACAACGCATTCGAGCCGGACGACGAGGGGTATCTGCACATATCCAAAGGGGATGGCGGATACACACGCCGCCAGGATGCCCCGAAGGTATGGGAATACAACGGCGCCGTCTACGTCATGAGCGTCCCCTCCCTGCGGCAGGGCCCTATGTCAAGTTTCCGGCGCATCATACCCTCTCCCATGCCTGAGGAGCGCTCAGCCGACCTCGACACTCCCCTGGACTGGATGATAGCCGAAAGCCTCGCCTCGGCCCAAAGCCGCCCCTGAGCCTCAAAATTTTATGAGACGGGGCCATAGACCCCGATGCAAAAAAATATGCGGCCCCTAACCGGACCGCATATATACACGAGATAGATTATCCTGCATGGCATCTCAAGGACACCACGCAGGATGGTGTGAGAGCGTCATTTTACCAGCATCTTCTCCGAGCGTGCCGCTGACCTCAGGATATAGAGGCCGGGCGCGAGACGCTGCGCTTCGGGGCGCGTGAGGCCCGAGGCAATGTGTCTGCCGTCAATCGTGCAGACATCATAGAGGGTCTCCGTCACAATATCGCTCACCGAAGTCGTTCCCTCGATTGTGCGGAAAAGGCTCCACGGGCGAATACCGCTATCCTTTACGGCCTCCATGCCGGCGTCAGGCATGATAAGTTTCGCGTTTTCATACGTCTTGACACTGAACATATTCTCATTGAAGGGCTTGGGCTCCTCGGTCATATATGATACCGTTTCAAGAGCGTCGCATGCGACAAAAGCTGCCTTGCCGATGCTGCTGACAGTGCCGGGGATTGACAGGTTGCCCAAGGAGCGGCATGCCTCGAAAGCCATTTCGCCTATGTAGGTCACGGATTCCGGCAGGGCCACGGATGTCAGCGACTGGCAGTGATAGAAAGCCTTGTCTCCGATTACCGTCACTGCGTCCGGGATGGCAACCGATTCAAGCGCAAGACAGTAGTGGAATGTGCCGTTGGAGATGACCGTCACAGCTTGGGGAATGTTGACGGCGGTCAGCGAGGTGCACATGTCAAACGCCTGCACTCCGATGGAGGATACAGTCTCCGGCACAGCCACCGTCTTGATTTCATGGGCATCCTTGAAGGCTTCGTGGCCGATGCGAGCCACGGTATACTCCTGGTCTTCTATCATCACACTCTCCGGAATGACCACATTGCCATCGAAAGCTGCGGATGCATCCTCCTCATCGGATGCAGTGACCGGAAGATAGCAAGAGAAGCCGGAAACCTCGACAAGTTTACCGACGGAGTCAATGACTTTGTACTCCAGAGTGTAGGGCGCAACAGGTTCGCCGGGCTCCACAGGCCGGACGGGAATCTCGGGCACGTTGGCGAAGAGGCACCACGGGGTGACGGCCTCCTCCTTTGCGAGCGTCATGCCCGCTTCGGGCATTTCCAGCTCCGCCTTCTCATACGTCGCCGGGCTGAATACATTCCGTGAGAACAGCGCGGGAGTCTCAGTCATGTATGAAACTGTCTTGAGGCCATCGCATCCGGCAAAGGCGCGGCTGCCGAGCGCAGCCACACCCGCGGGTATTACAGCTCTCTCCACAGATGTGCAGTTTTCAAAAGCAGCATCTCCGATTGTGTCGGCTGATTCAGGCAGGAGCACGCTTTTCAAGGCGGCGCACCCCGCGAAGGCGCGGTCGCCGACAGTGCCCAGGCCGGCGGGGAAGGCTATTGATTCAAGGGCGGCGCAGCCGTAAAAAGCCTTGGCTTCGATTTCTTTGAGAGCCTCCGGAAGCACCGCCGTATGGAGACCTGAGCAGTTGTAGAACATCCCCGATTCGATTGTCGACAGATTCTTGGGGAGGGCCACTGACTCAAGAGAGGCGCAGCCGTAGAAGGCCGCGCGGCCTATGGTGTCGACAGAGGCGGGGATGGTCACAGATTTAAGCGACGAGCAATGGGAGAAGGCATTTCTGCCGATGCGGTTCACTGTGTTGGGAAGGACCGCCGATACGATGCGCGGCAGGCTTATGAAGGCCTTGTCCGCTATGGCGGTGATGGTATAGTCGCTTGTGACCGGGATAGTGTCGCCATGCCCGTCAGGCACCATGAGGGTGATAGCGGCGACCGACGGAATCACCACCTCCACCGGACCTTCCGGCTGGTAGCAGAGGATTCCCGACACCTCCGCCGTCTTTTTCGTTTTGTCGGTAACTGTGTACCTCAGATCATAGTCCGGCATCTCCTCCTCCTGGTCAACAGCAGCAAGTGAGGGCAGACCGGTTGCGGCCATAGCCCCGAACAGGGCTGCGACACGCAGCATGCGGTTAAATTGTCTCATATTTCACTCGGGCCTCCGGATTCCCCTCCTCGGCATTAGCAGTTAGAATTGATGAAGAAAGCGCGGGAATCTGTATCTGTTGCCGTCCTACGAACAGAGGCTTCTCGCATTGCCTTGCAATAGTCGGACGGCAACGCAGAAGCCCACGCTTGTATATGCAATCTCCAGCCAACGGCCACATCTCTCACGAGATGGTGACCGCAAGCAAGAAAAATTACATAACCACGGGCGTCTACCGTTGCACGATCCTTGACTATTGCATGAAATTTTGCGAGAATTCCTGTTCGTCAAGAATCAGCGCGGATATACGCTTTCTATGTATGTCTGCACATCCCGCCTCTCTTATCCCCGGACCGGGGCTTCTGCAAGACGGTCTGCACCGCAAAGTTAAGACTTTATTCCGAAATGTGCAACACCCCCGCAATTTTTAGACCCCTGAGATATAAAAAATTTATGAGGAGGGGGCGTAGAAAAGCGGAGGCTTCTGTGGCTCCGGTTCATAAAAAATCATAGATTCGGGGCCGGAGGTTTGAGACCTTTGATTGCCGCCGGGGCGTTCAGAGGAAGCGGGTGATGAAGATGAAGAGAATCAGCAGGGGGGCGACGTAGCGCAGGAGCGCTATCACGACATTGGTCCAGACTGAGCGTATTGTGCCATCGTTGGTGAGCTCTCTGCGCAGGAATCCCTTCGGGGCGAACCATCCGAGATACACGCACATCACCAGGCCCCCCAGGGGAAGCAGCACGTTGGTCGGGAATAGGTTCAGGAAGTCAAACAGGGAATGGCCCAGTATCTTCATGTCTGAAAGCACCCCGTTGGAAAGCGAGCACAAGGGGCTCAGCACGAGCAGGGGCAGCATGACCAGCATGACCGCCTTCTTGCGTCCGCCCCCTTTGAGGAAACGGTCGCTGACGAAGGCAACGGCCACCTCCGCCAGAGAGATGGTGCTCGTCACGGCCGCGATAAGAAGCAGCAGGAAGAAGAGTATGGACCAGGCCTGCGTGCCGGGCATCTGCTGGAACACTTCAGGCAGGGTGACAAACACCAGCGTGGCTCCTTCGAAAGACTCGTTTGCCAGACCGAATGACATCACGGCCGGGAAAATCACTATGCCCATCATCACAGCCACCAGCAGGTCGAGCCACGCTACTGTCACGGCGGTGCGCCCCAGACGCGTGTCTTTCGGGAAATAGGAGCTGTATGTCACCAGCGTCCCCATCCCCAGGCTGAGCGAGAAGAAGGACTGCCCCAAGGCGTTTATGCAAACCCCGGGGGTGATTTTTGAAAAATCGGGCTTGAGGAAGAAGGCGAGCCCCTCCCCGGCGGCAGGGAGCGATAATGCCACCCCGCAGAAAATCACCAGCAGCAGGAAAAGGACAGGCATCAGCAGATTGCTCATCTTCTCTATGCCCTTCTGCACACCTCCTAACAGCACAACGGCGTTGATGAGGATCAAGGCGATGGTGAAGAGCACCGGCTTTACGGGCGTGGCCACATATTCAGCCATGCGGTGGGTGAACTGCGCCGACGAGCCGGGGGCGTCTCCGGCAATTGTGCTGTAGAGGTCGCCGGTGACGGATGATACGAGGTATTCGAGTGTCCATCCGGCCACGACCAGATAGAAGGCGAGTATGGCGTATGCCGCCAGGAGACTCAGCACTCCGGTCACCCACCAGGAGGTGCCGGGAGCCAGTTTGCGGTAGACCGTCACGGTGTCGCCCCGGACGCCGCGTCCCAAGGAGAATTCGCCCAGCATCACGGGCACTCCGAGCAGGAATACGCAGAAGATGTATACCAAAAGGAACGCGCCCCCGCCATTGGCCTGCACTTCGGCAGGGAAACGCCATATATTACCCAGGCCTACGGCCGAGCCGACCGTGGCGGCGATAAGCCCCGCCTTGCTTCCGAAAGTCTGTTTTGCCATAAGCTGCTTCCCCTTCGGGGAGATTAGTTTTCTTCCCCTATCACCACATATTTATAGTATGCCAGGGCGCTGTCGTCACCCATGTCAGCGGCCTTCTGAGCCCATTCGAGGCCCTTTTCGTCATCTTTGGCGACTCCTGTGCCGCTGAAATAGGAGTAGGCCAGAGCGATCATGCCATCCAGGTCGTTGGCTTCGGCAGCTTTTTTCCACCATTTGCAGGCCTCCTCATAGTTTTTCTTTACTCCCCATCCGTTGAAATAGCATTTGCCTATGGCGGCCTCGGCGCTCGGATAACCCTCGGCAGCAGACTTGGTCCACCATTCATAGGCTTTTTTTGCATCTTTCTCCACACCCCAGCCGTTGACGTAATTCACCCCGACATCATACTGGGCCACCACGTGGCCTTTCTGCGCGGCCTTCATGAAATTGTCGAAGCCGAGTCTCCAGTACTCCTCCTTCTTGGCCTCGTTGGCCCATCCGAGCTCCATATACTCGCGCGCCAGCTGAGTGATGGCCTCCAGATTGTCGGGATTATTGTTGATTATCTCCTGAAGCTGTTCCACGCTGCGCCCTTCGTACTTTTTCTCATACTTGGACTGGTCAAAGCGGGATGATCCGGAGCATGCGGACAACAGGGCCATGAGGCAGATTCCGAAGACGATATTCAAGAAGACAGACATTCCTCCGTATGGCAGCATGCGCGGGGAGGGGTGAGAGGGAGTTCCTTTAGCCATGAGTTGATATGAGTCAGACTGAAATTTCATTAGATGAGGTCTTAACGCGCACGGCGCAGGGGCGCGGAGGCATCCGCGCCGTGTTGTATGACGTGCAAAAGTATAAATTATTTTTCTTCCATGCAAGAGCGTGAAGTGTGTTTTTGCATGTAAAACCCATATTTTTTGAACAAAAATGCAAGACTGCCGCCCCCTCTGGATCGTGAAATATTCACAAAATGGGGGTTTTTGGCTTAATTCGGATCAAGGATGCGCAGGAGCATATTGAACCGCGCCGGTCAAACCGGCGTTATAAAGACGTACACCAAAACAAGATAGCCATGAAAAAACTCATTCTCGCACTTTTCGTGCTTCTCATCTCGGCCGGCGTAGCCTCGGCCCGTGACACATATGCGCATGATGCATCCGTGCTTCCCAAGGCGGCGAAAGCTGTGGTGGACAAGAATTTCAAATCGAAAGTGAGCGTGGTCAAGATTGACAAGGATTTAGGCCGTGTGAGCGAGTATGAAGTAGTCATGACCGATGGGGCGGAGGTGACATTCGACTCCAAGGGCAACTGGAAGGAGGTAGAAGTAGGCGTAGGCGCTTCCGTGCCAACGGGCTTCGTGCCCAAAGCCATCGAGACGTATGTCACTGCCAATCACAAAGGCCAGCACATCGTAGGCATTCAGAAGGACCGCAAGAAATATGAAGTGGAGCTCTCCAACGGCATAGAGATGCGTTTCGACCTCAACGGCCGCTTCCTGCGCTATGACGACTGACCAGGCGTCCAGATTCTGATGAAGCGCAAAAAATTGTGCAGAATCAAGAACGAACTGCAAAAAATTGGCCTCATAGGCCAAAAAAATTTGGATACTACTGAAAAAATCAGTAACTTTGCAGCCACAAACGCCAGGAGAGATGGCAGAGTGGTCGATTGCGGCGGTCTTGAAAACCGTTGAAGGTCAAACTTCCGGGGGTTCGAATCCCTCTCTCTCCGCAAAATTGAGTAAATAGTCAATTTTCCTTGATTTATAGGTAAATTGGCTATTCTCATATCCGGAACTTAGACGAGACTGAGTCCGAAATATTAAAAAACCGCGTTGCATTTCGGGAAAAAATCCGCTTCAGAAACTTGCCTCCGGCATCGACCCCGCGGGCGATGACAGCGCGCAGCGCGCCGACGTGCCGCTCTCCGATGCGCTGTGCTCCTACGAGAAACACATCGATAAGTTTGACCGCAAAAAGACGCGCGACTCCTACCGATCGCGGCTCAATGTGCTGCGCGAATACTTGAGCGAGCTGTCAATAAAAGTTGACACATGCGGCAAGTTCGACCGCGCCGTCTGCCTTCCTCATTGGCAACCATAGAAAGTGTTTCATCTCAACTTATGTTTTACCGGAAATTATTCCGGTAAAAACCGTGCAAATTACACTTAGATTGGGTATGAACTTAGAAATGTCAGTCATAATCAAATTCGCAGTTATACATAACAATAACGAGACAGCACCATATAAAGTGCTTTGTCGCCATCATAAATAGGGTCGAGGGATTTCCCTTTTCAAAGGTGTTTTACACGGCATTAAGCATGGCTAATGTCCGACAAAAACACATCTTGTAGAGTATGTCGATTACTGGATTATTTATTTGTCAGCCATCATCTCATAAGGAGGTTATCAAGGGTTTTTCTTATTATAGGACTACAATCGTCTGCTTTTCTGGCTCGCGCGGCATATTTACCTCTCCATTCGATTATCGCTACTTATAACTTCGTCATTTATAGCTCAGACTTCATACTTACTCTAATGGCAAGATAAATTCATATTTCCACAGCATGAACAATGCTTAACTCCGGCGACCATATCGATATTTCCGTATGGAAGTCCGACGGCTCTATACTCGAACTCAGCAACGTCATTTCTCTCCGTTACTCGTTTTACGGAGGTTGGCGCAACGTCAAAATCCTCACATAGGGCGAATGTCGCATAATCAGTGATTGGTACACCTTCTGAGTAAAGGAACTTGAAGGGCATCTATAATTTGTGTATTCCGCAGAAAATGCGTAACTTTGTACCACTAATAAAAGGTTTTATGAAACTTACATACTCGCTAAGACGATATCTTGAAGAAAAATATGGATTTTCTTTTGACGATAATTCGTTGAAAGGAGATTTATCCATTGTTAAAGAATTAATTTAAGAGATTGCTATTTGACAGAATTTGATTTTTCGCTTTTCCCAAATTTAAAGAAGGTGTCACTAGATTATAATAATTTAGAAAATATTATATGGGGTGATACTTCAAAAATCGAAGAAATCTCATGGTGGGGCGTCAATATGGACAAATTGAATTTAGACCTATCCAAATTCCCATCTTTGAGAAAAGTGAATCCCGGACAAGATAATTTAAAGATTCTTGACCTTTCAAATAATCCACTTATAGAAGAAATTTCATTCTCTACATCACATTCTCTTCAAACTTTATTACTCCCTAAAGATTGTAAGTTGAAAAGAATAAATTTACAAGGAGTATTGATTCCGTTTGTAGATTTAACATCTTGTAAGGAATTACAGTCTGTTAATATAAATTATTGGAATACTTTCCGAAAAAGGGAAGATGTCTATGGTCCAGGCTATCCTCGTCCATTTATTTTTGTTAATGAAGATTTTGATGAGAAAACTATTCCCGATGATGTTAGAGAGAACGCATATTATTGCTATATTTTAATCAGGGTAGGAAGTTCGGATGATGATTTTGGACGTAGAATCCTTGAGAAATTCAAAAATCCATGGGTTCAGTATCAAATCTCTGAAATATATCCAACTCATTTTGGAGATGGGATTGCAAAACTACATTATAAACTCAGGAATTTAATAACTGAACTAAAACGTAGTTGCGACTAAAAGCGTCTTTTGACACCATCACCGCATATTGAGTCCATAACTTTGTGGGAAATAAACCACAAGTTATGGACTTTCTAAATTTTAACTCCGTTGAAGACCTACCCGGACTCAACGCTCGTGCCGCATTTACCGTCAATTCGCAATTTGTGTTCCGTGAGGATGTGGATATTGTGCCGACTACCATTGACGATAGGCTCTCGTATATTTGTGGGGAGCTGACAATCAAATGTCTTTCGACATTCTTTCGCTCATCGATAAAGACTAAGTATTAACCACCTGCCAATGTTTCAACGCTGAAGTCTCCTGCGGCTCCGGCTTACAGTATGATACCTAAGTGGTCTTCACAACAGTCAAGGATGAAGTCGAGGACTTCATCCTCGCCAACGACCTGCCAGCTAACTTTCTTGGCATTTTGTCAAGGCTTCAAGCACTTTGCTTCTCCGTGTCAGTTCTCATTCTTAACGAGGAGGGTATGAAGATTGTGCGACTCTGAGAAAGGATAAGAATTTTAGGCTGTTTCTCATCGCATGAACCCTCTATTCTGCGTCCGTTTCACTTCTTCCACGACAAAAGGAAAATTAGAGGTCAGACGGTCTAACTCCTTGCTTCCTTTGTCGAACTGTCGGTTATCAAGGAGGGGACGTACAAAGACCTTGATGGACTGTGCCGCGTTCCGGACATCGGGCCTGTTGGCAAGGTACTCCACAATCGTGTCACGATGCATGATTGAGAACTCCCTGAGCACAGACCTTGAAAACTCAATAAACACCCTTGCAGCCTCCTTCAGCTTCTCATGGAGCATATCGAGCATTGCCTTTATCCTTGAAAGAAGGTTGTTCTTCTCCTGTTCAAGCTTCTCTATCCTCAATGCGGAGGACCTTTCAAGACTGCGGTATTTATTTGAGAGTGTGTCATATTCAGGTGTCTGTATCTCCTTGCACACCACCTTGTCGATCTTGACGGTCTTGCCGGTCGAATGGTCGAGCCAGTTAACTATTATGTGGGCGTGATAGTACTGTCTTAATGGAAAAATGTTATTTATAACAGCAGGTTCTCAGACGAAGGATCTGAGCGGAGGGTGTCGGGAGTGGGTCACTTCCTGCTCGGAGATGTCGGGGGTTAAACGCCTCGACCGGGTCAAGGGCAGAGCCATTGCGAGGTCTTAGGGCATCGCCCTGAGCCCCTCGGGAGAGCCCATCATTTCCTACCTCCGGTTTTGAGTCCTGCGAGTTCAAGGGCAAGTTCGGCATCCACAATTATCTTACGCCCGATCTGCTTAATCGCCTTGTCGATCTTTCCGCTTTTCTTGATGCGGTTGGCAGTCGGGATGCTGCAACCGAACAGCTGCGCTATGCCGGAAAGCCCATATACATATTTAGGAGCGTAAACGTCCACCACAACATTAGCCTGCTTGGGCTTGCTTTCGTCGGAAGCGGACTTTGAGAGGAACATAAATTCCTTGCCTGTCATTTGCCACAGGGGCTTGTTCAAGAGATTTTCTAATTTCATATTGAAGAGTAATATTAAGTGTTAATCCCGGTGCAAGGGGGTTGATTTTAATTGCTGTCGACACTGCAAAATTACTCCTGATAGGGAGTGGCAAGGAGGTGGATACTTAAATAAAATATCTTTTTAATTTTTTGGGAATCAGTGATAATTAAAATACCACTCAAATATTTTTGAGTGGTATCAGTGGTTGTCAAGAAATGACAAAACATTATTTCTGCAAAAAGTATGCTTTGGGGAATAATTTGAGATTCCATCGGTAATATCATAAATCTACGTAAAAAAGTTTGCGTATATGATTATTATTTTGTAATTTTACGCATCAATATATAAACCTCCCAGCTAAAGTTTTACTTTAGTTAGGGGGCTCGTATACGTTATTTATGTGGTTTATTTGAAGATTGCACACCATGAAACAGAAAGATTTGGAAATCTATTATAAGCAGTTGGAAGACCTTCTTGCTTCAGGCAGGGTGCATAGTATCACCAACAGTGATAGGGCGCATAACTCTACCATTCTCCGATTTATGTTGAATGAATCGGATACTGTGAATATGTTCTGCGGTCAGATGTCAATTTTCAGAGATAAATTCTATGATCGAATTAATGAAGATAATGATGACTCACTTGGTACTTACCTTAAGAATGAGATGGTGAAGTCTCTTACAAATTTCATCAATAAGGCCAATTCCAAATTGAATATCATTCTTGAAGAGTTCAATACCATATATTTATCAGATTTGATTTCTTCTTCTGTTTTTAAAGCCGGCATAAGAACAGGAAAGATATCTCTGCGTAAATCAGATCCTCGCCTTTTTATTTCTCAAAGTGTGCCACATTTCACGTTTACATCTAGAGATATTGCAAGAATGGAGATCGAACAGGAACCACATAGCGGAATCTGTACTGTCAATCTTACCAATGACATGAAGAATATCATCAGTTATAATTATAGCGTACTTGAGAGAACATCCGTTCCCCTTAATACTCGTGTATTACTATAATAATGGAAGGTATACTTGGAGAAAGTCAGACATTTATTGGTGTATTGACAACAGTTGTTGTTCTGTGTGTTGTTACTGAATCTGGGAATTTTATTTTCAAGATCTTTGAAAGTATCATTGAAAGTACTGAGGTTGAAATTCACGCGATTCAAGATAAGGTGCGTGAAACCATTTCTAGCTTACTTAAATTTTGGGAAAACAGTGATTTAAAAGAACTAATTCAGAAGGCCGACTCGTTCAAGCAAATCAGTGCCAATAAAAAGAGTGAGATAATGACTCAGCAGATGATGTTTGAGTTGAAGACTTCGCAATATTCTCTAAGCTTTTCAGATAAATATTTCCTTCCTATTTACAATCAAATTAAATTGATTAAACACTCAAAGGAACAGACATTCTCTCCTCTATTTATTTTTGCATATTGTTTGATTGTCTTTCTTTGTGATGAAACCGTTTGTTGGTTTGCAAATTTAAAACCACTTATGGTAACGTTTCTTTCAATTTTCACAAGTATAACCTTTGTCTACCTTTTGGTAATTTGGCTCAAATTTTGCAACGAATATCATTTCGAGGTTTCTTCAGAAAATGCCAACAACTCAACTAATACAGATACAAGTGCAGGTACCAAACAATATTCTTTAAAATCTGCGGCTATTGCGTCTGGATGCTGTTGTGTAGGATTTTTTATAGTGGCCATAATACTTACAATTCTCTCTAAGCATTTTGCCTCTGGATTGTTTACATGGTTTTGTCGTGGACTATTATTGTCTGCTGTTGTTCTGCCGATCTGTTATGTCGCTTATAAACACACGAATCTTAGACGTGTTCAAGGACAATATAGACACAAGTTCCTTCTCGTTCATTTCCTCGGAATTTTATTTGTTTCAACATTGTATACAGCTATTGTTTCTATTCCTCAATTGACACCTGAATGTGTGCTAATTCCCTTTAATGAAAACTTATGGCTCCTTAAGGCCTCTATGATTATTACAATAATTTTGGATGGCATTGTGTTTCCATTTGTATTCCCTTATTGCGGTAATAACTATGTACTGACTTACACAAGACAAAATAGTCAAGATGTTTTAAAAGATGCTGGAGGCACTTATGAAGCGTTAGAGGCATGGGCGCAGAAAACGCGGGCAGAAATTAATGAGATTATTAGCCAGAAGGCATTTAAGGAATTGGAAACGAAAGTCCAGACTACTGATAGACGGAGTAAATTTCGGAAAATCTGGGATATTATATTTAAAGAATAAGTGAACGACATTATAGAAATCGTTCACTTACTTATTATTATGATGTAGACTTCTCATACATTTATTGAGATTATTTATGCATATAACCTATGAGGTAGATACATCTTTGAGGGTATATTAGCTGACCTTAATCTGAAATAAATAGATTTTTAGTCGAAACGACTTATTGCATCCACTTTTATGCTATCTGCTATGTCAATATAAGGCTTCATTGCCTTGTAATCACTATATCCCGTCCATTTCATAACTACATTAGGGGGGTATGCCTAAAGAAAGGGCCTTGCATATAAAGGTTTTTCTTCCTGTATGGGTACAGAGAAGTTCATACTTTGGATAGATGATGTCAATGCGATATAGCATTTATTGGTAGCCCATTCTCATCATATATCTCCCATTTCATTTGCCGATTGTTTGAGCTTATTAGTGCATAAGTTTTTCATTCGTTGTTTATCGCTATCTCATTTGGCAACATCTATCCGGTAGCCAGTAGCAAACTCAATTCGTTTGCCTCCGAAGACTACCATCATCCTTATAGGCACGTTTTCGATGATGGGCTTTCCGTCTTTCTTACGGGATTCAAGCTGAAAGGTGATGTTTCGTTTCCTACACCCAAAATTACACCCAATTTTTGAGATATGCAATGATTTTTCAAAATATTATATTTTAATCAAATGGTATAAGTATCTAATTATAAGGGTATATTGATATGATGTAATAATGTATGACTATATAGGTTATATACCCTCTCTCTCCGCACAAAAAGCAGCACGAGTGCTGCTTTTTTGCATATAGAGGGGTTCGGCCCCCGGGTTCGTCATCGCGAAGCGCTTTGCGTCAGCAAAGAATCCCTCTCTCCACCATAGAGCTTTATTATCAATCGATTAAGTAAGTAACACCCAATTTTACACCCAAGAATGTAAAGTTGGGCGTTTTTGTATTTTTATGGAAAACACCGAGCGAAAACACGCTTGATTTGTAACATTTCATACGGTTGTGTATCTAAATGGGAAAAATAATTTATGAAGCATTTAATTTGCAAAGTCGGCCTGCTGTGTGTTGTGTTATCAGGAATCATTGATGCGGGCTTTGCCCAATCCTTTTCTGTGCGACGTGTGGGTGATGGAAAACAAACCATTATTCTGATTCCAGGCTTCGCGTGTTCAGGTGAGG
>CAZWVY010000027.1:0-32033 GCA_964637105.1 uncultured Sangeribacter sp.
CGCAGACCCTCTGTTTGTAAGACAGACGCTCTAAACCAGCTGAGCTAATCGCCCGGAATCATTGTTGTGTTGTCGCGCGGCCCTCATGGCCGCATCGGTGGGCGATTACGGATTCGAACCGCAGACCCTCTGTTTGTAAGACAGACGCTCTAAACCAGCTGAGCTAATCGCCCGATTGCGAGTGCAAAGTTAAGGCTAAAATTCGGTCTGTGCAAATTTTTTTTGCTATTTTTGTGAAAAAATTCGCACTTTTTTTGACGATTTTTGCTAATGCGCTGAAAATTCGGAGGTTGCAAAATCGACAAAAATTGTCAGAAAATCAGTTTTTCTGAGTTTGGTATGGTCAAAGACATAAAGATAGCAGATTTCACATATCCTCTCCCCGATGAAAGAATAGCGCGCCACCCCCGCGCGGAGCGCGACCGGTGCCGCATGGTTCTCAGCCTGCCCGATGGCCGCGTGGAGCACCGCAGCTTCAGCGAGCTGCCCGCGCTCCTGGCGCCGGGCACTCTGATGGTGTGCAACGAGACGCGTGTCATCAACGCCCGCATGGAGTTTCATAAGTCCACGGGGGCCCGCATAGAGATTTTCCTCCTCTCACCTGTCGAGCCGGAGGATTATGTGCTGACTTTCCAGACACGCGGTCGCTGCGTGTGGAGCTGCATGGTGGGCAATCTCAAGAAGTGGAAGGATGAGCCGGTGGTCAAACGCCTCTGCATACCCGGCATAGCCGGCGAGGTTGCCCTGACGGCGCGGCGTCTGCGCGCGGGCGAGGGCAACTCTCACGACATCGAGTTCACGTGGGACAACTCCGAGGTCACTTTCGCCTCGATAATCGAGGCGGCGGGCTACATACCCATCCCCCCTTACCTGCAGAGAAAGTCTGAGGCGAGCGATGCCGATGACTACCAGACGGTCTACAGCCGCGTTAAGGGCTCCGTGGCCGCTCCGACTGCGGGGCTGCATTTCACCGATGCTGTCTTCGCCGCCCTCGAAGAGCGCGGAGTGAAAGTGGACAAGGTGACGCTGCATGTCGGGGCCGGAACGTTCCAGCCTGTGAAGAGCGAGGCGATTGGCGACCATCCGATGCACACGGAGACCTTCAGCATCAAGCGGAACGTGATAGCCGATGTGGCCCGAGCCCTCGAAGAGGGGAGGGAGGTATGCGCAGTAGGCACCACCACAGTGCGCACTCTTGAATCCCTGGCCGTGTTAGGCTCTATGCTCTGCTTGGACCCGGCAGCCCTTGACGGCGGAGTGCATCTCGGGCAATGGCAGGCGTATGACGGGGATGTGGCGGCAGTGCGGGGCTCCCGGGCGCTGAGGCGTCTCCTCGAGTGGATGGATGAGCGCCGGACCGAAACCTTGACCGGCTCCACGGCCATCATGATAGCTCCGGGATTCGTCTGGAAAGTGGTGAGCCGCATGGTCACCAATTTCCATCAACCCGAATCCACTCTGCTGCTGCTCGTCTCCTCGTTTCTTGACGGCGATGCCAAACCGGAGCGCGGCGACCTGCAATGGAAGAAAATCTACCGCGAGGCCCTGGAGCGTGACTACATGTTCCTATCCTATGGCGATGCCTGCCTGCTCTCGCCCCGGGAGCCGCAAGTGCGCCTTCCCGGCTCCAAGAGCATATCGGCCCGCGTGCTCATAGCTGATTGCGCCGGAGGGGGCGGTTGCCGGCTGAGCGGCCTCTCTGACTGTGCCGATACCCGCGATATGCAGCGGGTGCTGGAAGCTGTCAAGAATTCGGCCGTCACCGGAAAGCCCTCTTATATCAATGTGGGAGAGGGGGGCACCACACTGCGCTTCGCCCTGGCTTTAGCCGCCTCTATGCCGGGCGCTGATGCAGTCATGACAGGGAGCCCCAGGCTGATGGAGCGTCCGCTGCTCCCTCTGGTCGAGGCCCTGCGCGGCTCGGGAGCCGACATCGCAGAGGAGGTCACTGGCGAGGGGCGCCGGGCCTGGCATGTTAAAGGCAAACGTCTCGCCGGGGGCATGCTGAGCGTTGACACTTCCGTCAGCTCCCAGTTCGCCAGCGCCCTGCTTTTGTCGGCCCCCTTGCGCAGCGGCGCTTTTACCTTAAAGATGGAGGGCAGGCCGGTTTCCGCGCCCTACATAGAGATGACAGCGGAGGTGATGCGCCGGATGGGTGCCTCAGTGAGCGGCTCAGTCAGCGAGGGGGAAATCCGTGTCGAGGCTTCCGGTTATTCTCTTCCCGAGGCTTTCGCTGTTGAGCCGGACTGGAGCGCGGCCTCTTACTTCATGGAGGTCTCCGCGCTCAACGTCTCCGTGAACTCCCGGATAAGGTTCGTGCCCGGGCTTGCCGGGGAGTCACTGCAGGGTGACGCGCGTCTCATGTGTCTTATGGACATCTTCCGCGAGGCTATGCGCTCCGGTGAGATGTGGGTAGCGGACTTCGCCGGAACACCCGACCTGCTTCCTGCCATGGCCGCAATGGCCTGCGGCTGCGGAGTTCCGTTCCGCTTTAGCGGGGCCTCCACGCTGCGCGTGAAGGAGTCCGACCGGCTGGCAGTGCTTGCCGAAGACCTGGGCAAGATGGGCTATGCGCTCGCCACCGGTGAGGACTCGCTGGCCTGGGACGGCGAGCGGCACGAGACCGCCTCTCCGGTGGAGCTTAATCCGCACGATGACCACCGCATGGCTATGGCTTTCGCACCCTTGGCGAAGGTTGCAGGGCCTCTGAATATCAGTGAGCCCCGGTGTGTGGACAAATCTTTCCCGGACTTCTGGCATCAGCTGGCGCAATGCGGCTATAATGTCGATTTCTCTTCAGGAGCTGCTCTGGTTACGGTGTCTTAATAGATTCTGAATACAAGGTTGCGCTATCTTAATACAAGCAGGAATGTTTGAACTTCTTCAATATGAATTTTTCCGCAATGCCCTGATCGGCATTGTCATTGTGTCGCTGGTTTCGGCCGTAATCGGCACATATATAGTCACCCGCCGGATGGTGTTCATCTCCGGGGGCATCACCCATGCCTGTTTCGGAGGCTTGGGGCTGGGCTACTGGCTTGGTGTCAGTCCCCTGGCCACAGCCGCCCTTTTCGCCGTTGGCGGAGCGTTGGGAGTCGACTGGCTGTCAGGGAGGAGGGTGCGCAAGGATTCGGCCATAGCCGTCATTTGGGCTCTTGGCATGGCTTTGGGCATACTCTTCATCTTTCTGACATCGGGATATGTGCCGGAGCTCAACACCTTTCTGTTTGGCAACGTGCTGACCATCACTCAATCGGACCTGTGGATTTTCGGGGGTTTCACTGCCTTGGCGCTGCTGCTTTTCGGGCTGATGCACCGTGTGGTGATAGCTGTCAGTTTTGATGAGGACTTCGCGCGCACGCGCCATCTGCCTGTGCGGGCGGTCAACATAGTCATGACGGTTCTGGTGGCCGTGGCCATAGTGCTGACCATCCGCATGATCGGCATCATGCTGCTGATGTCGCTGATGTCGCTGCCGCAGATGACGGCAGAGCTGTACACGCGGCGGTACGCGCCGCTGCTCGGAGGCTCGGCCCTGCTCTCCTTAGCGGGCTGCGTAGGCGGACTGACAGCAGCCTACTGGCTGGGCGTGCCCGCCTCAGCCGCCATAGTCCTCATCCTCGTCCTCCTCTACGGCGCCGCAGCCCTCCTGGGGCGCCTCCGCCACTAAAAATTTAATGCTAATCATCAAACCCCCTTATCTTATATATGCTTTTTTGTGGCAATAGGGTCAAATATCTCAAATTTTTCAGTAAATTTGCAGCCTGATACATCCTTACTTGAAGCTATGGGCAAACTAAAGGCGATATCCTTATTTTCCGGCGCAATGGGGCTGGATTTAGGTATAGAAAAGGCAGGAATAGATATAAAACTATGTGTAGAGTTAAATAAGCAGGCAGCTTCAACTATACGCGCCAATACTGACATCCCCGTTATCAATAGGGATATAACCACTGTAGCTTCTGCTGAAATTCTTGCGGAGGCCGGATTAAAGGCCGGGGAGGTGGATTTAGTGGTGGGTGGTCCACCGTGTCAAGCTTTCAGCACAGCCGGAGCCAGAAGAGGATTGGATGATTTCAGAGGCAATGTCATTATCCAGTACCTGAGAGTGGTCTCTGAGCTTAAGCCCAAATATTTTATTTTGGAGAATGTGAGAGGCATCCTCTCAGCCAAGTTAAACGCTGTTCCGAATGCGTACAGTGAATATGAGGCAACAAAAGATTTAAAAGGCAGTGTGATTAAATTCCTGGCCAAGGAATTTAAGAAGCTGGGCTATACCATCAGTTTTGCCCTGTTTAATGCTGCAAATTATGGAGTTCCACAGATTAGGGAAAGAGTAATAATTTTTGGGGCTCTAGGAAACAAGAGGATACCGTTGCCACAGCCTACTCATAGTGAGCTTGGAGTAGGAGGGACGAAAAAATGGGTGACTTTAGGTGACGCAATCAGTGATCTTCCTGAACCAAATGAATCCGAATATACCCCACTGAGCAAGAGGATGCTTCAATTTATGCCTTTAGTAAAGGAAGGTGGAAACTGGACGAGCTTGGAGCCGGAAGTGGCTAGGGCAGCTATGGGCAAGGCTTATGATTTAGCCGGAGGTAAGACCGGGTTCCTCAGAAGATTGTCGAATAATAAACCTGCGCCCACATTGGTTACGAGCCCTATCATGCCTGCGACATTGATTTGTCATCCTACCCAGCTGCGTCCTCTCTCAGTCAAGGAATACGCCCGGGTTCAGCAGTTCCCGGATAATTGGATATTCAGTGGAAGGATAGCGGATATTTATAAGCAGATTGGCAATGCAGTGCCTGTAGGTTTAGGCTACATGGCAGGGAATCAGATTGTCCGATTCGATAATGGAGAATTAAACGGCGATGAGGACAGGTACAATAAGATTCCTTATTCTAGATATAGCAATACCACAGATAGGGATATCTGCATGGCCGAAACAGTTCTGGATGGTGTATTGAATTTTGATTAAATGGCTGCGACATTACAGAATCTCATAGAAAAAGGCTGTGTGATAGCCTATGAGGGCACTGCCAGTAGCTCCTTCAAAAGCAAGCTGAAAATTATCGCTGCGCATTTCTCAACTCTCCGGGGTTTTAAGAGGGTACATCTGGAAGATATCATGAATCTTCGGAGCGTAGAAGGTGACAGAACCATTAAGAGCCTATCAACTAAAGAGAAAGCCGCTATTACTTCTTTCCAAAGAGAGATTGAGGTGAATAAGAGCATAGTGCAAAACTTCATTAAGATACTCACTAAAAGTTTTATCAGCAAGCAAATCACTATGCTCTCTTCAATTACTATTGAGTCCTTCAATGCCAATCCTATACTATGTGCTGCTCTGAACCTAAAGACGCCGGAGGAGTTCGTGAGATACAATGCCTATCAAGCCATAGGAAGAAGCATAGTGACATCCATGGGATTTATGGTTGAAGATCTCCTGTTATACTCCAATGAATATGTGTTTAAAGGAAATAACTATGTTGAGGGAGATAAAACTAAATTTGACTTGGTGATAGACAGACTTGGGCAGGTAAAATCCTTTTTGGAAATCAAGAGTGGTTTTAATGACATGGATGCAGGACAAGTAAGACATTATGCCGATGAAATAAGGATGGTGGAGGCGGGAGGAAACAAAGGGTATATCGGCATTGCATACGGAAAAAAGAATGATAATACCGTGACCGCTGGACTGCTAAAAAAATATATGCCTGATTGGAAAGATAAAACTTTAGTAGGAAAAGAACTATGGGATTTTGTATCGGAGAATGAAAATTATCATGCACTTCTTTTACACACCATTGACAGCGTTGCTAAGACTACTCTTAGGAATGTAAGCATAGTGCAGAAGATAGAGGATAGGATTTCAGAACTGATAACTTCTTTTTATAAGAGATACAAAAGCTTGAGTGAGTATTATGAATCTCTTTGGTGAGATTATAGTCTTTCAATACTCGAGTGAGGAGCACGACTTAAATTATAGAATTGCACCTTCGGAGGAACAAAACATCAAATTGTACCTCCGAAGGTACAATTTGTAGGAAGTATTTTTGGATATCGTAATTTATCGCAATTTATCGCAATTTGCGATAAATTGCGATAAATTACAGAAGGTTGAGAAACTGCAGTCCTATTCGCTCGACTATGCCGGTGACTAGGGCATTGCCCATAAGAAATGCCCTGCGCATGTCTGAAGCTCCTTGAGTGTGGTTGTCCGGGAACATGTTCAATCTTTCCAGCTCGACAGGAATAAGGCGCCTGTACTTTCCGCTGGGCGTCAAGACCACATGCTTGAACCGGGAGGGGGCAGCGCCACCCTCTCCTGTTATTATGGTGCGGGAGGGTTTATCGGTGCTGTCCGGAAAAGCCATCGCTCCTTCCGAATAGTTATATTCGAATCCGGTGACCTTGTTGACACGTTTTTCGGTTTTTCCTCCTTTGGCGTACTGCCATTTGGTTACATTGTCATCATTGATAAAGAAATCATCCGGCACCTCAGCCTCCGGCACAAGAATATCTCCCAGCGTGACGAACGGGCCGTGATAATCGGGCGCTGTTTGAGCAGTGTAGACTTTTCGATTCACCATCAGCCCCGCGTTTTTAAAAGGCGAGACGCTCTTTCCCTTGTTGAAGGACTCGGATACTGCCGGGAGGTCGCCGCTTATAGTGAATTCGACCGGCGCGCTGCCTGACTGGACCAAAGGAAACGCCTTTGCCATGATGCCATCCTGATATATCCAATTGGCGGGGCTTTGCGCTGCATTGAAGAAGTGAGTGTCCTGTCGGAACGCAAACATGTAGGTGCGCCTCCGACGCTGGGGCATGCCATATTCAGCGGCGTTTATGACTCTCCATTCAACGCAATACCCCAAGTCTGACAAGGAGGCAAGAATGATGGCGAAGTCCCGTCCGCGCTGCGAGGCGGGGGAGCCTAACAGCCGGTCGACATTCTCAAGAATCAGATATTTTGGTGGATGGGGATGGTCTTTCAATATCCGATGTATCTGCCACCAAAGGACACCTTTCTTACCCTCGATGCCTCCTGACCGTTTCAAGGTCGTGGCCACAGAATAGTCCTGGCATGGGAAACCGCCTACCAGCATGTCGGCATCCGGAATATCATCCACAGGCACGGTCGCGATGTCTATGTTGGAGTGACCGGCGGGGCCGAAGTTCTTGCAATATATTTGCGATGCGTCCTGGCGTTTGGTAGATGGCTCCCATTGGTTGTTCCACACTGTCTTGAAACGTGAAGATGCGCGTTCAAGCCCGATTCTGAAACCTCCTACTCCCGCGAACAGCTCTATCACGCGTATATCATCTTGGGATGTCTCGATAATCTCATCGGGAAACAGGGAGGGCTGGTGGCAGGAGCGGCTGTATGCCACCAATGGCTCGCATAGAATATTATCAGATATTTCGGTATAATCGCTCATTTGTTTTTCTCGCTGTCAATAATTTGTTTCACATATTCCGCATTGAACCAATAGCAGTACTTGTCACAAAAGCCTCCGTTCGGATTGACTGCCTTGTCGCTTTTCACCCTTGCTTTTGGCCTGACATGAAATTTACGGTGGTCGCTGATGCTCCAAAAAGCCTTGGAGGTAATATTATTGGAGAGCACTGCCCGGCGAATATTTTCCCAGTATTCTCTGGCGGTTTCCAGGTCTGTCTGCGGCATTGTCCAGAAAAATACGGAGTCAAGCACATAAGACTGTTCCGAAACACATTGTTTGGCGCTGTTATTCCAGACATTGATTTTTTCTCCGGGAACAGGTTTGAAAACGACAAACATGAAACGGTTTGTAAAGATTTCATAGGCTTCTGACTCCGTCCATTCATCGTTGTCATAGATTTCACTATAATCTATGTTTTTAAATGACAGCGATTCTTTCGGCATCCCGGTTTCATTAAGGCGGATTGTTTTCATTACAATGCCGGACTTGATGAATTCCTCAGCGGTACCGAGCCTTTTACTGGCAGAGTCAGAGGCGATTAATGCTGCGACATCAGCATATTTGTTTTTGGCTTGGTATGGCTGTATGCCCAGCCTGTCGCATATTTCAAGATAGTTTTTGCCGATATAAGGGGCAAAACGTTTGAAGATTACATCTTCAAATGTGTCATTTTTCAATTCGGTGCTTGAAACAATCTCAAACTTGGGGTGTACAGTCTCGCCTAAGTAGTTGGTGTAATAATTTTTTCCGGATTCGGCCACCTGGCTGAGTATGTAGCGCATATATGCCGGTTTGAGGCTGAAAGCCCGTTTATTCGCTTTAATTTCAGAGTTGGGCTGAGCTTGCGGGGAGTCACCTTTCTGTCCTTTTCGGCATGCGCCGAGATACAAGGTGTCGCCCTCGGAGAGCAGATGGGCTTCTCCGCGTCTGACTTTATCCGCAATGGTCTCATAATCATTCTTTATCAGAAGCAAGTCCTTTTCAGGGAGCTGCCAAAGAATGCGAAAAAGGAATTCGTAGTCGTAAATGGCGTTACCTTTGACATGAAGATAGAACAGCAGGAGCATTAACTGACACTTTGAGAGCAGATGTGAATCCTCAAAAGGAGTTTTCACAATTTCAAAATAGTCAATCATAGTGCATACCAGACGCTCCTTGATTCGGAAAGAATCATCGGACTTGGATTTCAGCAAGGGAGTGCATTTCAACTCAACATGCGCCTCGGCGAAGTCAGCTTCCCGATTGGAGTTCACGTCATAATTGAAGAAAAGCTCCTCCACCATCTGTCCGAGTCCTCCTTTGCCTTTACGCTTATGCTCAATAACTTTATCGCCGAGCAAAGAATGTAGAGACTGCCCAATCAAATGTCTGCTATAATTGAATATAGCCATGGGATTGGCGCGGTCAAAGGTGTCTGTGGCAAAGTCAGTGTTCATCTTAAAGCGGATTGGAATCCGTGCTGGTGCGTGTCAGAGTACAAATTTACAAAATAATTTTCTGATTTCATAACCCGCAGGAAGAATGATCGGCCTGTCTCCTCAGGGATGGGAGGGGATGAGGTCGAGGCCGTAGAGGCGGAGGGTGCGGGGGGCGTCGGGCGCCAGGGGGAGAGTCAAGGTGACGAATTCGATGTCGGAGGGGGTGAAGGAGGCGGGGAGGTCGGTCGCTCCGGTGTCGGCCTTGCGCGGCAGGAAGGTCGGATAGGGAGCCGGGATGATGCGCGTGGGCGCTCCGGTGAACATACCCGGGACAATCGGGAAGGCCACGGTAAGCTCGCTCCAGTCGGCTCCGGCCGGAGCGTTGAAGTTCTCCAATGGCACTTCGGCCTCGTAGGTCATGCCGTCGCGCCCTGTCAGGCCTACGGTAGGATACACGCCGGCTTTCTTCATCGAGGCGAGCGTAGCCGCATCTATGGCCATGCTAAGGCGCAGTGTCTTGCGGCAGTCATCCTCAGCCAGGCCCTTGGTAAGGTCGCCCACGTAGCGGCGCACTGTCACTTCGCTCCCCTCGCGCGCCGGTGCCGAAAGAGTGTAGGAAGAGGTGGCTTCCGATGAGGCGGGAGCGTATTCCAGCCGCCAGGCATATTCCTCGGGCACCATCGCCACGTCCACATCCGCGTCGCGCTTGGCCGGGGGCAGCAGCGCGACAGCGTCATGAGGCGCGATCAGAGGCACGGAGTAATATTCATATTCCGTATAATCCCAGTCAAGCGGGGTCCCTTCGGTACCCGCAGGGAACGTGCGGGCATTTCCCTCCGCGTCCGTCACCACGATATTGTATTGCGTTTCCGCGCCATGCGCCGGGGCCGGCAGGGTGGCAGTGTAGACGCCCCCTTCGCCCGGTGTCATGGCGATAATGGGATTGTCCTCGCGCCAGAATGACACGTGCGAGGGATAAATCTCCACCTTTGCCGGGGTTGCCGGGGCGAGCACCCGCGCAGTGATGGCCATCTCCTCACCCGGGGCGGCGAGCGCCGGGGGGATGTGGGAAACCACGGGGCACCGGAGCGACTGCGCCGGGGCGGCGAACTCCTCAAGGGCGAATGGGGCCTTGAAATCAGCCGTCTCGACAGCTGCGACCTCCGCACCGTCAGCTCCTATTAGATACACTCCCGGCGTGACTGTGATGGCGCCTCCTGCGGCATGGTCGGGGGCGGAGGCGTCAGGGGTGAGGGGGCGCACGGCATAAGAGGAGCCTAAGCCGGGCAGGTCGATTATCATGCGGTTAGGGCGCCAGGCTATCTCGCCGACGCGCTTGGAGAGGGAGGGCTTGGCGAAGGGATCTGAAGTCAGCATCACATCAGGCATCACCTCCAGGCGCCACACTCCGGGGCGCTCCGTGCGGTCAAGGAAATATGCGCCGGTGCCCTCGTAGGCCACAACCGGGCTCGACCCCACACCCGCTATGTGGAGCAGCTTGTCAGGCGACTTCGGGGGCACGGCCACTGAATTGGAATAGCGGTAGGCCGTGCCGTCGTTCTGCAGGCTGAAATCATTTTCCGCGCTGAGCGTGAAGCCTTCGAAGACGGTATCGGCAGGGAATGTGCCGTAGTCGGCTCCCCGTTTCACATTGCGGGCCACCTCTCCGGCGATGAGCATGCTCAAAGCCTTAGAGGGGGTGTAGGCAAGGTTGAGATAATGCGTCTGGTATTCCGTATTATAAGGAGCGAGAGGAGTGGGGTCGTAGGCAAACTGTGTGATCCATTGGAAACCCTCCTTGCGGAAAGTGCGCGCTATGGCCGGATAGAGGTATGACACTAGCACATCCCCGGGGTCAAACTCGTAGACCATCCTGGCCAGCCGGTCGTAGTTCTTCATCGAGTCTTTCCAGGGGATGGGGTAGGCATCCACGTAAGGGAGGAAATTGCCCTTGCGCTCATGGCCGGCTACGAGCCCGGTGGGATACCATTGGTAGGTGGTGCCCTGGATGTCCGCCTCGTAATAGGCGGGGGTCACGCCGGGGTTGTGTGATACATTATACAGTATAGGCTTGTCGAATCCCCCCTTGCGCAGGGCCTTGGCCATGCGGTTGATATAGTCCGTCACCTGCTTCTGCGTGCCGCTGTGGCAGGGCTCATTATTAATTTCCATCGCGATGATGGCATTGTCGCCTCCGTAGGAGCGGCCCGTGTAGCGGTTGACGTGCGAGGCGAGCTGGCGCAGATAGTTCTCCTGGATTTTCTGCGCCTTGGGATTCTCATGGATGTCGCATTTGTCGAAATCGTAGGTGAAGGCGCCCGTGTCGATGTTGCGTTCCGGATAGCCGTTGCCGAAATTGGTCTGGGCTGTCAGAATGATGTCGATGCCGCGCTGCTCGAGCTGCGCGATGAGATAGTCGAGCAGCTCGAGGTGCTCGTTGTCGAGAAGATTGCCCTCGGCATCGGCAAGCTCTGCATCCCACAGGTGCAGCCGGAAGCCGTTGAAGCCCAGGCGCGCCATGTGATAGACATCGCGGTCGATGGTCTCGCGCGGGTTCTCGCCGAGGTATCCGAGCGCGCGGTAGGCGTGGGCGAAGGGCACGGTGTAATTCGTGCCGTAGTAGCTGACCTCCTCCCCGGTGTCGGAGCGGCGCATCACCCCCTCGGAGTCCACGGTTATCTTGTAGCTCTGGCGGTCGGGCGCGTCAGAGGGAACGGCAGATGAAACATTCGGGAAGCAGAGGGCCGCGAGCCCGGCGAATATCAGGGAGATGGGAGCTTTCATGAGAAGACTTGTTAAATTATCCTCAAAATTAATCAAAAAGAGTCGTTTTTCCAATTTTCGACCCCATCTCATAAAATTTTTAAGTCCCAGGGGCGGTTTTGGGGGAGGGATTTCCGCGAGTTGACGAGGGAGCAATGCGGGCATTGCGACTGAGGAGACTTGGCGGAAAGCACCGCCCAAAACCGGACTTTCCTTTCTGTCTCGCCTCCTTGGGCTCTTTTTGTCCTTTGGCTCAGTCGCATAGCTCGCTATGCTCCCTCCCCTGCAGACCAAAAATAGCTCCAAGGATGCGACCCCTGGGACATAAAAATTTTATGAGATGGGGTCTTAAAGGCTCTTTGGCGTTAAAAATATCTCCGCGCAGCAGCGCAAATGTTAAAAATCGGGCTGAAAAGATACGTTTTTGATTTATGTTCAGTATGATTTGCGACACGGGTGCTTACTTTGAAAACATAACACAAACAAATTGGATAAATGACTAAATCTTTCCGCAACATCCTTATAGGTTCCCTGCTTTTAGCCGCCCCCTCCGCATGGGGGGTGAAGGCCGATCCCCGGCCCCGTCCGGCGGCACAGCCTGACGGCACGACCGTAATGACGCGCCTGGTGGGCGATGAGCATTTCCATTATGCAGTCACCGAAGACCACATCCCCGTCATGGAGGGTGAGGACGGCTATCTCTATTACGCGGTGGCAGACGGCGAGGAGGCCCTGCGCCCCGGCTCGCTGCGCGCCGCCGACGCGCAGCGGCGCACTCCGGCTGACCTGGCGTGGCTCCATGCCAACGCTCCGCTTGAGTCCCTGCGCGCCGTCATCGACCGCCAGTCGCAGCCGGCAGTGAAGAAGGCCCGCGCACGCTCCGAAAAGCGGCGCGCCGCCACTTATCCCACGCTCGGCAGCCAGCGGGGCCTCGTCATATTGGTGGAATATCGTGATGTCCACTTCACAGTGCCCGATGCCCACGATGAATTCGAGCGGATGCTCAACGAGCCGCGCTACTCCAATTTAGGAGGCACCGGTTCGGCCCGCGACTGGTTTATCGACAACTCCATGGGGCAGTTCGTGCCCGAGTTTGATGTCTACGGCCCCGTGCGCCTGGCCAACAACCGCGCCTACTACGGAGCCAACAAGGGAGGCGAGGACATACGCGCCGAATATATGGTCATAGAGGCCTGCGCGCAGCTCGATGACGAGGTGGACTTCTCCAGATATGACTGCGATGGCGACGGCTTTATCGACAACGTTTTCGTATTCTACGCCGGATATGGAGAGAATCTCGGCATGGCGGCCGGCACGGAATGTGTATGGCCCCACTCATACGACATCATGGACGCCACCAGCATCCCGTATATGCATGACGGCGTGCGCCTCAACCATTACGCCTGCACCAATGAGATTGACCTGGACAACGTCATGGACGGCATCGGCACCTTCTGCCATGAGTTCTCACACGTCATGGGACTCCCCGACCTCTACGCCACCAATTATTCATTAGCCTTCACCCCGGGCACTTGGTCGGTGATGGATGAAGGGCCATATAACAACAACAGCCGCACTCCTCCCTATTATTCCGCTTTCGAGCGTTACTCGCTCGGATGGCTCACGCCGCGAGAAATCGGCGCACCGGCAAATGTCAAGCTCGAATCCATAGCCTCCAACCAGGCATGCCGCATCTCCACTGCCAAGGAAAACGAGTATTTCATGCTTGAGAACCGCCAGCAGACCGGCTGGGACAAATACATTCCCTATCACGGCATGCTCGTGTGGCACATTGACTACAACGAGAACATCTGGAAATACAATACGGTCAATGACCGCCAGTCCCACCAGTATGTCGACATAGAGGAGGCCGACGGCACGCAGCATGAGACCTCGGTGGAGGGCGACTGTTTCCCCGGCCTGGCCAACGTCACATCCTTTACCGATGACACCACCCCCTCGATGCGCTCGTGGGACGGTTCGGCGCAGGGCAAGCCCGTCACCGACATACGCGAGAGCAACGGCTACATCTACTTCAGCGTCAGCGGGGGCAAAGCCATAGTAGAGCCTGTCGCCACGCTCCCTGCCGAGGATATCCATGCAGAGGGCTTCACCGCCCGCTGGACAGCAGGGGACGAGGGTTGCGAATACCGCCTGTCGGTCTATACCACGGCTGACGACGGCACAGGCCGACCCACCGTGAGCTATGCGGAGGGCTATCACGACCTCAACACCGGCAGCTCTGTGTCATGGCCGGTCACCGGCCTGCGTCCCGGCACCGAATACCGCTACAGCGTCCGGGTGGTCGATCCTCTAAGCTCGCTTGAGAGCGTCTCCTCCAACGAGACTGCTGTCACCACCCTTCCTCCCGAATTCCGTCATCTCAGCCCCGAACTGGAGAGCCCTGAGATTACCGGCGACACCTCATTCACAGCCCGCTGGAAGCCTGTGGAGGGCGCAGCGACCTACCTGCTAAGCGTCTATTCCAAGCAGTTCGGCGCCTCCGAGGCCGAGACCCTGGATTTCACGGGTGGCTACTCCGCGATGCCCGAAGGATGGATCTCCACTTCGCGCCAGACCTACGGCTCGGCTGCTTACAGCGGCCAGTCAGCTCCCGCCATGCGCATCAATGTCACGGGCCAGTACCTGGAGAGCCCGGTCTATGACGATGAGGTCCGCGGCCTCTCCTTCTGGCACCGCGGCGCCACTGCAAGCGAGGGGAGCGTAATCAGGATATATGGCGGCGATGGCGTGAGATGGTCCGAACTGGCCGTTATAGATGTCGACAACGCGGCCGGAGGCCTGATATGGGATTCTGCCGATGCCCTCCCATCCTGGCCGGCTGCTGTATCAGCGGTGCGAATCATCGGCGAGCTTCCCGACAAGGGCTCAATAGCCATTGACGATGTGACTCTCTATCATGGAGGGGAGCTGGCAATCGAGTATGCAGACGAATATAACGAGCGCGACACCCGAGGCGCCATTGAATATCGCGTCGAAGGGCTCCGGCCGGGCCGCGACTACTGGTATGCCGTCTGCGCCGTGGATGCCTCCGGGGAGCGCTCAGCGCTCTCGCGCGAGGGCTTCATCGCCACTGCAAACAGCGGTATTGAAGGCGTTGCAGCCGATGCCCGCGTCAGCATAAGCGGCCTGGCGGTGAATGTCGCCGGCGCCTCAGCCACTCTGTGCGACCTCTGGGGCCGCGCCGTAGCCTCCGGCACCGGAACCCTCAAGGCACCGGCACCCGGAATATACATCGTGCGCATAGGCAGCCGCGCGGTCAAGGTGATTCTCAAATGAACTAATATTTACCAATAATACTTATCAGAATGAATTTAACCGCATTAAGACGATTCTCCCTCACGGCGATCAGCGCCCTGCTAATAGCGGGCAGCGCCGGAGCGGCGACGGCGCACGACAGGGTGCATCCCCACGATGCCGCCAAGCAGAAGTCCGTGCCCCGAAAGGCGCGCCAGGCCGCTGAGGATCCCGTGGCAGCCTTGATGGCTCCCCGCGTGAAGACCCATAAGGGCGACTTCCGCACGTTCCCCGAAACACGCTCTCCCGGAGCCCTGGGGCAGACCGCCTGGAAACCGGCCTCCATCTTCCCCGTCAAGTCCGAGGTCACTTCGGCTGAGGCCGCCCGCATATACGGCGGCGCCATCTTCGCCGATGACTGGACCACCGATTACCAGCCCGTGGGCATCTACTCCTTTGAGAAGACCGACGGCGCCACTCTCCGCGATGAGGCCGTTGGCGACGACTATGTAGTGACCGGAGGAGGCGTGTATGCCAACGGAAAATACCATTTCGTGACTTACATGAACTTCATGGGAATGGTGCTGGCCAACCTGTACACCTGCGACATCTCCAACTGGCAGATAGAGCGAGCGCTCCCTGTGCAGCCCGGCTCAATCGCGCAGGACATGGCATACGACCCCACTACGGGCAATGTCTACGGATGCTTCATGAACGATGATGCCGACGGATGGGTGATGGGCGTGCTCGACCTGGAGTCGGGCGTGCGCCGCAAGCTCGTGGACCTTGACATAATCATACTCAGCGTGGGCGTCAACTCCAAGGGTGAGGTCTACGGCATAGGAATCGACGGCAATCTCTACCGTTTCGACAAGGAGACGGGCGAGCGCACGCTGGTAGGCAACACCGGACGCCAGCCGATGTATTCCGCCTCGGGATGCTTCGACCTAAAGACAGACACATTCTACTGGCAGTGTATCGAAGCCAATGCGAAGGCCTGCATATACATTGTGGATACCGATACGGGAGCGGCCGAATATGTCACCACAGTGGCCAGGAACATGGAGATGACCGGAATGTTCATTCCCGTGGCCGAGGCCTCCGATGACGCTCCTGCGGCCGTGCAGGCTCTCGACATCGATTTCGAGGGGGATGCCCTGGCGGGAAATGTGGTGTTCACCCTTCCCGATGCCCGATTCGGCGGCGGCAAGCTCGAAGGTCAGCTCTCCTATGCTCTTTCCGTCAACGAGGTTGAGCAAGGCAAGGGGGAGGGCCGGCCCGGCGAGGAGGTCAGCGTGCCTGTCTCTGTAGACGCCCCCGGAATGTACCGCGTGTCAGTGGTCGTGGCTAATGAGGCCGGTGCTTCTCCCATCAAGATGAGCCAGTTCTGGATCGGCGAGGACCTGCCCGTCCCCCCCCTTTCGGCCGCTCTCTCCAAGGGCGCGGAGGAAGGCACGATGGTGCTCACCTGGGAGGCCCCGGCAGAGACTGTCCACGGTGGATATGTGGATGCGGCTGCGGTGACCTACACGGTCGTGCGCATGCCTGACTGGGAGGTCAAGGCTGAAGGCATTTCCGAGACGACCCTCACCGATGAGGTCGACCCCTACGCGGAGCTCACCTCATACTGGTATGAGATCACACCCTTCTACAAGGGCATAGCGCTGGACACCTTCACTTCCAACCGCGTGGGAATGGGCGTGGCCCGGCTCCCCTACTACAATGGCCTTGACAACGAGGAGAACTTCGCGCTCTTCACCGTTGTGGATGCCAACGAGGATGGCGAGACGTGGATTTTCGACACCATCTCCGGCGCAGCCCGTATCAAGTACAGCATGGCCAACAACTGGACAGAGCCTATGGACGACTGGCTGGTTTCGCCTGCCATCGCCCTTGAGCCGGGACGCATGTACCGATTCACGATGCGTGCCCGCTCATACGATGTCAGCTATCCCGAGCGCATAGAGGTGATGGCCGGCGCGGCTCCGACACCCGAGGGAATGACTCTCTCCGTCATCGCCCCGACCGTAGTGGCCGGCTGGGATGGCATGCCCATGCTCGAGGGCTTCGTGACTGTAGAGACCCCGGGCCTCTACTACTTCGGCATCCACGCCTGCAGCAAGGCCGACACGTTCTATCTCTATGCTGATGAGGTGATGATTGAGGAGGGCCCGCTGCTCGGCGCTCCCGCAGCCGCCGCCGGATTGACCGCCACTGCAGGCGAGAAGGGGGCGCTCGAGGCCACTTTGGACTTCACTCTCCCCTCCACTGATGTAACAGGCAATCCCATCGAGACTCTTGACAATGTGGAGATTTACCGCGATGAGCGTCTGATCGCCACCTTGAAGGCTGAGGCTCCCGGCAAGGCCATGAGCTACACCGACACCAAGGCGCATAACGGCGACAACGCCTATGCAGTGGTCTGCACTAATGAGAATGGCGGAGGCTTCGAGGCCAAGACCACGGTATATGTGGGCCATGACCGCCCGGGTATCCCTGTAAATGTGCGCGCCGTGCGCAACGGCAGCGATGTTGTCCTGACATGGGAGGCTCCGGAAGGAAGCGAGAATGGCGGCTACTATGACCCGGCGGCCCTCACCTACACCGTGCTCCGCGCCAACGATGAGATGGAGCTTGCCGCAGGCCTCACTGACCTCACTTTCACCGACCATAATCCTCCGCTCAACGGCTTCCGCCAGGAGTTCTACGGCTACTACATCTACGCAGAGTCGCCCGGAGGATACGGCTACGGCCAGATTTCCAATATCGTGGCTATGGGCGACCCCTTCGAGATGCCATTCGTGGAGACTTTCGCTGGCGGCTCTATCGTAAATGAGCCCTGGGATGTCCAGAAGCCCGATTATGTGGAGGGCAACTGGGTGCTCCGCCTTGAAGGCGAGTATCCCGATGTGCAGTCGCAGGATCCGGATGGAGGCCTCGTGTCGTTCGTGCCCGAGGAGGGAGAGGACACGGCTACTCTCACCAGCGGCATGATTGACTTCACCGGCGCCACGTCGCCCTTCGCCGAGTTCTGGTGGTATGACACCGAGAATGCCTTCGACACCATCACCCTCTACGTCATCCCCGACGGCGGCACGCCCGAGCGCATGGCTATCGCAGCCCTCTCCACCAACCCCGATGGAGCATGCTGGCGCAAGACTTCGGTAGACCTCAGCAAGTTTATCGGATGCAGCTTCATCCAGCTCAGCTTCGAGGCCCGCTCAGCCTTCGGTTACACTAACATCCATCTTGACAACATCCGCGTCAAGAACCGCTACGAGAACAATGTCACCGCAGGCACCCTCACCGCTCCCGAGCGCATGCGCGCTTATACCGAGTATGAGGTGAAGACTAACGTGGAGAACACAGGCGTCCGCCCCTCCGCTCCCTTTGAGATGAACCTGCTTTGCGACGGCAAGGTTATCGCCACGCAGGAAATCCCCGCTATGCAGCCCGATGAGGTGCGCCCAGTCATATTCTCCGTGACCCCCGACTTCAAGTGGAATGAAGATGTCGTGCTCCAGGCCCGCGCCGAATATGAGGGCGATGAGTACGAGGCGGACAACCTCTCCAACGCTGTCGCCGTGAATATCATTCTCCCGACCCTTCCCTATGTGGAGCACATTGAAGGGCGTGTCGACGAGAATGGCAACGTGGCCCTCGAATGGGATGAGCCCGTGATGCCCGAGGTCAAGGATGGCCCCGTGACTGACGATGTGGAGAACTACGCCACATTCTCCATCCGCAACATCGGCGAGTGGCTCACAGTAGACGTTGACAAGCAGACCACCTACGGCATTGCCGGCCCCGGCGGCAGCATGCTCGGCTATCCCAATGCCGGCGCACCGATGGCGTTCATGGTCTTCAATCCCGCCTCCGCAGGAATCGATGTCGAGGATGGAGCGGGCGAACCCACAGCCTGGGCGCCCCGCAGCGGCGACCAGGTATTCGCGGCCTTCGCTTCCGAAAACGGTCCCAATGATGACTGGCTGATCTCTCCGATGCTTCCCGGCATCGCCCAGACAGTAAGCTTCTATGTAAAGTCGCTCACTGCCGAGTACGGCTTTGAGAAGTATGAGGTCTATTACTCCACCGGAGGCACGGCCATTGAGGACTTCATCAGAATCGGCGACCTGCGTTCCGCGCCCATTGTATGGGATGAGGTGCGCGTCGACCTTCCCGAGGGAGCCCGTTACTTCGCCATCCGCTGCGTGTCTGACGACTGCTACATCTTCATGGTGGACGACCTGACCTTCGTCAGCCTCACCAACTATCCCGAGGAGCTTTCGCTCGTAGGCTACAACGTCTACCGTGACGGCGAGCTTCTGACAGTTGAGGAGCCTGTGGCAGATACTGAGTATGTTGACGCCTCCGCTCCGGCCGGAGAGCATGTCTACACCGTGACAGCAGTCTACGACAAGGGCGAGTCGCGCTTATCGCGCGGTGTAAGCCTCGCCGTGAGCGGCGTCGCCGGCATTGATGCCCTGCGTGTCTTCACCGCCCCCGGCACGATTGTAGTCAAGGGAGCCGAAGGCCTGACGGTCCGCGTGGCCGACACAGCCGGGCGCGTGCTCGCCGACTTGACCGCCTCCGCCGAGGAGCGCATCAGCGTCCTCCCGGGCGTGTACACCGTCACCATCGGGCGCGCCACCCTCAAGGTGATCGTGAAGTAACAAAACGCCACCCTCCTGACAGAATTCAGGGGAGGCAATCCGAGCGGATTGCCTCCCCTGAATTCACATATACGGGTGTCGTACCCCTTGAAAACGTGGTTCTGCTTTTGAACTTTTACCGCTTGATGCGGACCTTGCCGTGGTGGATGTAGAGGCCGGAGGGGAGATGGTCGAGGAGGGCAGGGGAGCAGGGGCGGCCGGCGAGGTCGTAGATGAGGTCGGAGGAGGTGGCAGGGAGGGCGTCGGGCAGGAGAGGGACGGAAGCTGAGTCTATGGTGGAGCGTGAGAGGAGAAATTTCAGGGGCAATTTCACACGTTGCTGCCAGTACCACTCGTTGTGGCCTGCGCCATTGGCATCGTAGACGTACAGTGTGCCTTCCTCTTCCGAGTACCCGTGGTCGCGCACGATCTCGCGGGCCGCCACCTCATATTTGAGATACCCGGCATCCCAGTCTTTAGTGCCCTGGTCCATGTAGAGGCGATGCAGGCCATCGGAGGGAATGTTGTCGCTTAAATACTCCAGGATGGCGTTGGCACATATCTCGTCATCGTTCATCGTATAGTCGGGGTTGAGATTCAGCGAACCGATCCAGTGAGTCGACAGGCAGGCTGCTCCGCCGAAGACCTGCGGGTGTTCGCAGAGCAGATACATCGAAGCCAGCGCTCCCATGCTCGACCCCATGGCAAACGTGGTCTCCATCCTCGGAGCCGTCCGGTACAAGGTGTCGATGAGCGGTTTGAGTTCGTCGGCCACGAAAGCGGCCTCCTCGTCGCCATAAAACATATCCTTGCATGTATCGTAGATAAAGGTCTCATCCTTTTGGTCGGGCGCTATATAGCCGAGAGCCTTCTCCGGGAAGTAATCGTTGGGCCGCAGCCCCTGAGCACCGCGATTGTTGATGCCCACCACGATAGGCATGACGAAGTCAGGATCGGAGGCTAACTGTGAGCAGGCCTTGTCGACTCCCCAGGCCACCCCGGCGAAAGTGAATTTCGCGTCAAAGAGATTCTGGCCGTCATGTGCATAGAGTACAGGATAGGTCTGATTGGCTTCGGGGTTGTATCCGGCAGGTGTCCAGACATCCACGGTCACCTTCCCGCGAAGCTGTTGCGACATCACGGAGAGTCGCGTGATGGTGCCGTATTGCGAAACGGGCACGGAGGAGGTGACAACATCGTATTTGGGCAGTTCGGCCCGGGCCGGAACTGCGGTGAGCATCGCTGCCAAGAGCGGAAGGAATCTCAGCGAAGCGAAGAGACGTAATGTATTCATGCGTACGGTCATTTGTGTTCTTTTGAGGGACGGTGCATCCACCGGCAGAGGCAAAGTTAAGCAAAAAAATGCCAACCACGCCGATGAAGTCCGAAAATTTTTGTAAATTTGTAAATGAGTTTAAATGAATTAGAGTAAGACCCCGTCACATAAAATTTTTATGTCTCAGGGGTCGCCTCCTTGGAGCTATTTTTGGCCTGCAGGGGAGGGAGCATAGCGAGCTATGCGACTGAGCCAAAGGACAAAAAGAGCCCAAGGAGGCGAGACAGAAAGGAAAGTCCGGTTTTGGGCGGTGCTTTCCGCCAAGTCTCCTCAGTCGCAATGCCCGCATTGCTCCCTCGTCAACTCGCGGAAATCCCTCACCCAAAACCGCCCCTGAGACTTAAAAATTTTATGAGACGGGGTCTAAAGTCTGGAATGTAAACGACCAAACATGGATAAGAAAGAGATATTTGACAGAATAGAATATGTAGTAGCGTGTGTTGGAGCTTTCGCGCAGCGATACAACCTCTCCAACATGCAGGCATACGCATATCTGCGCCGTTTTACAGGCATAGATTTTCTTCTCGACTGTTATGCTGCGGAGCATACCCTATCTATTGACGATGCGGTTTCTGATCTTCAAGTTATCTGTCAACGGGAAGGAGGACGGATATGATTAAACTCTATCATGGCTCGAACATAGCTATTGAACGGATAGATCTATCACGCAGTAAGCGGGGTAAAGATTTCGGTCAGGGTTTCTATCTCAATGCAAATCCCACTCAGGCTATGGATATGGCTGCTCGAACTACTCGATTTCTCAATGAGGGAACTCCTACTTTATCTTGTTTTGAATTTGATGAGGGCGAGGCTGCAAAAAGCGGTTTGAGAATAAAGATTTTTGCTGACTACTCCGAGGAATGGGCCGAATTTGTCGTGATGAACCGAAAGAATAACTCCGATGTTCAAGCTCATCCTTATGATATTGTCATAGGGCCTATTGCCGATGATACAGTTGGCGTTCAGATTCGCCGTTTCATAATGGGATACCTCTCGGCATCAGCGTTGGTTGAAGAACTGAAATTCAGGGGTGACCATGCAGTCCAATACTTTTTTGGCACTCCAAAGGCTGTAAAATTTTTAAAATGTATCAAATTATGACACAAGACATTCAGTTTCAAATAGAATGCCTCGCGGCTGAACTCGCTGAAATGCTGATGGCAGAATATGGCTGGGGCATACACCGTGCCCTTGACGAACTTTATTCATCAGCCACTTTCGCCAAGCTTAACGACCCTGAATGTGGCCTCTATTATCAAGGCGCAGTCTATATTTTCCAATTCCTAAAATCCGAAATAGAAACCGGAAGGGTGGCATAACCTATTCCTTTTTTTACTATCCCTGCATTGTCAATCCGTGTGACTCGGCACAGTATTTGACAATAATATTATGATAATCCAAAGACGTTTGTACCTGCAAAAATTCATTTTGCACAGACATAGCGGAAGGATAAAGATTATCACTGGACTAAGGGGTGTGGTGAGTCGTTCCTTTACACCCCCTCAGATAGCTGTCGATTATAAATTAATACATTTTATTGCGCCATAAAAGCTATAACCGATGGCCTATGCTCATAAATCTTATTCAAAAGCATCAAGTAGCCTTTCTAAATAATCATATTTGCTAGGAGATATTTCTTTCTTATTGAAAGAGGATGAATTAAAAATAATTCCCACTTCAAATATCTCATAGTTAAAAGATAATTTTGCTAATCCATCTTTTAATAGAGATATTTTTATTGGAGAATCTGTTTCTTTTTCCGTTGCTTCATATCCCCCGTTCATTTTCTTAAATGGGGTTTTCAAGGAAATTGAATACTTAAACTCTGAGCCGTCTAATATTCCTTGGATTCTAATCCTTAATTTATTATCGTTAGCTATATCCGGATAATAGAAACTGATGGTACCCGTAAAGGGTTGCGTGTTCTCCTCAATGATAGTTGCTAGGCTAATCGATTTTAATTCTGAAACCTCTCCTTCCTCGTTAATCCAAGATAAAGTGTTGCTAGTATTATTGGATTTAATCGAGGTGGCACCCTTGCGTGCTTTAGGTTTATAAGCTTTGATTTCATCAATAGGGTTGGAGGAATTTTGAATTACGGATGTCAAATCTGTATTAGAGCTTTGCCTCTTGTTAAGTTTAAGTTCATCAGACACATCCTCGTTATTATAGATGTAGCCAACCGTTGCTAATATCGAATAGCAAAAAGTCAGAGGCGCACATAGCCCTCCCATAAACTGTCTAAATCCGTTGCGCCTTCTACCATAATTCAAGCCTAAGGGGATTTTTGGGGAAGTATCGCTCTCCATAGTATAGAGAAGATCGTGTGATTGAGCTCTATTGAGTTTTACTTCTCCTGTCCCTGTTGGTCCAATGACCCCTACTATATTGTCGTAAGAGTCATATATGGCTGCACCAGGCTGTCCATTTACGACACATTTCATTGTTCCTGAGCATCCCCAAAAAGCAAATATAGACACTGTCAGTGACACCCATATCATGGTATTTCTTGTCTTATTACCTGTTTTCATTTTATTGGTATTTTATAAATGTGCTTAAATTATAAATGCCATGATAAGACCGGTTTGAATAGAGCATAAACCACGGCTCCAAAGTAGCATTAGGTTTGTTTTGAATTATTTTTCTTACTGCGTCATTAGTTCGCCGGTTTGCGACTGATTCATATAATTTAGAATTACAATAAAAATCACTGATGATTCTATCATAAGTAACTCCATCATCAAATGAATATGTTATGCACACAGAAAAAGTAACAGGAGATGCGTCGGGGGTAGCATTTATAAAGGTTGGTGAATCACTCCAGTCAATTTTAAAAGTCTTGGACAGAGCCATTTTGCCGCGGGGCCCAATCGACACTTGGGGTAAGTTAGCCACTACTTCGGTATAGACGGATTCATTAGTAGTAGAATTGGATTTTCCTATGGTTGTGGCATTCAGCAATGATCCTGCGATACCTCCAATACCAAAGGCATTCGCAAGCCCTCCAAGATTAAATGTTTTGCCGGACCCGGAAGTAGTAGACGTACTTTTGCTATGAATTCTTATGGTGGGATCAAAGTAGGATATAGACTGTTTAGCAGGATTGATAAAGAATGATTTTGTCTGGTCAATGGTCAAAACGTCATCGGTAAGATTCTGTACTATCACATCGAAATCACCTGAGACACTTATTACGGAGTAGATAGCAATTGAAGCATCCTCAATAGGATTTTCATGTTCGTCCATGACCTCAGTAGGTCTTATAGAAAGATAACCTATTCCAGTGCAGGGCCGATAGGAGCTGCATCCAGTTAAGATAGTGAGGCAGAATAACGAGACAATTAAAAACGTCTTGTTAAACATAATAAAATTTTGCCGCGGTCATCCTCTCGTTGGCGTTAGTTATTGCACGAAAAAGCGTAGGAATCTGTATCGGTTGCCGTCCTACAGTCTTAGGCTTCTCGCATTGCCCTGTCAAAGTCGGACGGCAACGCAGAAGCCCACGCTTGTATATGCAATCATAGCATCGGGTTATATTTCTTACGAAATATCATCCCCGGAGCAAGATAATCACATATCCACGGGCATCTACCGTTGCTCAATCCTTGACTTTGACATAAATTTTGCGAGAATTTAAGACTGTCAAGAATCAGCGCGGATAAACGCTTTCTATGTATGTTCACTACATCCCGCACCGCTTAACCCCGGACCGGGGCTTCTGCAAGACGGTCTGCGGATGCAAAATTACAATTTTTTTTGTATTTGGCAATAAGATTTTCACAAAAAATAGTAAAATCTGCGGTAGTTTACGCTGATTCTTTCTATTTTTTACTATCTTCGCAGTATGAATGAAACGGCAAGAGAAATAAAATATCCGGTGGGCATACAGAGCTTCCCTGAGATTATACAGGGAGGCTTTATGTATGTGGATAAAACTCGTTATATTTTTGAGCTGATCAAGACAAAGGGCTATTATTTCCTTTCGCGTCCGCGCCGTTTCGGCAAAAGCCTGCTGATTTCTACAATAGAGGCATATTACCGGGGGCGCCGCGACCTTTTCAAAGGATTAGCTCTCGATTCTCTTACCGATGACTGGGAACCCCATCCAGTGCTGCATCTTGACCTGAACAGCGGAAGCTATCGGAACATTGAAGGCCTGTATGAAATACTGGATTCCAATCTTCGTGAGTGGGAAACGGAGTTTGACATCAATGCTGATCCTCAGTTAAATTCAGCCAAATCCCCCAGCATAAGATTGCGAAATGTGCTAAAAAGGGCTTATGAGAAAACCGGAAAGAAGGTAGTTATACTGATTGATGAATACGATAAGCCGCTTCTGAATTCCGTTGGAGATGAAGAGTTGTCCGACAGTTTCCGCACAGTGCTTAAAACGGTATACAGCAATCTCAAGTCGATGGACGAGTACATTGAGCTTGCTCTCCTCACCGGGGTGGCCCGGTTCAGCAAAGTCTCGATTTTCTCCGACCTCAACAACCTCCGCGACATTTCCTTCGAGGAAAAATTTGCCGGAATCTGCGGAATCACTTCCGAGGAACTCGACGCCTGTTTCTCCGATGGCATCTCCCAATTAGCTGAAAAGGAGGGAAAGACGCGAGAGGAGACACGGGAGATGCTGCGGCTGAACTATGACGGCTATCATTTCTCCGACGTCTCTCCAGACATCTACAACCCCTTCTCCCTCATGAGCGTCTTCGCAAAGATGCGCGTGGGCCCTTACTGGTTTGAATACGGTACCCCCACACATCTGATCCGGCTCATAGAGCGTGAGCAGTGGCTGCTGCGCGACCTTGCCCCCATCGAGATCGAGGCAAGCGCGCTGGAATCTGCGGGAATACAGTCCGCCGACCCCATACCCTCACTCTATCAGACCGGCTATCTCACAATCAAGGATTACGACCGCGTGTTCCGCACCTACACTCTGGATTACCCCAACCTCGAAGTGCGCCACGGCTTTATGTCCTTCCTTGTGCCTTACTACATCAAGCCGTCGGGTCAACCGGGGACGTTCTCCATTAAACGTTTCGTGAACGCGCTTGCCTCGGGGGAAACGCGGACTTTCATGATGCTCTTGGAGAGCATGCTTGCCGGTGTCCCTTACTCGGAGAAGGGTTCGGCCGAGGCCCATTTCCAAAATGCCGCATACATACTCTTCACGCTCATGGGGCAGTATGTAAGAATCGAAGACCGCACATCCGACGGCCGCATCGACCTCACGGTCGAAACCTCGCGCTACGTCTACATATTTGAATTCAAGGTGGATTCTTCAGCAGACGAAGCGATGAGGCAGATTCGCGAAAAGAAGTACTGGCTCAAACATCTCCCTGCCGGTAAACAGATTATCCTTATCGGCGCAAATTTCGACACCAAGGCCCGCCGTCTGAACGGGTATCTCGAAGAGGAGATTTTTTGATTACCCTTGGGGCGAGTACTTGTTGAGGTGGATGCGGTCGGGATGCCATTTGTCCATCGGGGCATGGTGGGAGGCGGGGTAGCCGACGGGGATGAGGTTGTAGGGGATGAGTGTCTCGGGCAGATTGAGGATGCTTCGGACGGTCGCCATGCGGTCGGCGTGGGGATACAGGGCGGTCCATACGCCACCTAAGCCGAGTGAATGTGCGGCAAGAAGCAGGTTTTCGGAGGCTGCGCCAAGGTCCTGCACCCAAAGGGTGGAATCATCGCCGTCAAGAAATCTGTCGGAGTTGCCACACACAGCTATGGCCATTGGTGCTTCAGCAGTCATCTTGGCGTAAGGGAGCTCTTCGGCAAGACGCTTGAGGATGGCAGGATCATCGATCACTACGAATTCCCATGGCTGGCGGTTTACTCCCGAAGGGGCCGACATGGCCGCATACAGCAGGGCCGTCTGCAGGTCGGCTGGCACTGGCTGCTGCGTGAATCTCCTCACGCTGGTTCGTTCTATTATATTGCGGTAGGCCGCATTGGCGGCCATGATATCTTCTATAGCTTTGTCCATAAATTCATTGTATTTGTTCTGCTGTTATAACACTCGCCCCTCATGGATGGTTATACGGAGTATGGCATAAAGCATTACAAGGAAGCAGGATGAATTTACCGGCTTTCATACTCGTTTCACAAATTCTGTTTCAGATTTGGAAGTAAAAGAAATTATTTATAATTTTGTATTACCAAAAAATGTAGAAATCTACAAATTTTAGTAATATGATTATACCACGTCCAACATACTTGAATCAGCTGATTTCCTCAGAGGGCAACCGCATGATAAAAATTATCACCGGGATTCGCCGATGCGGAAAATCATTCCTTCTTTTTGATCTTTTTCATGACCATCTTATTTCAAAAGGGGTTAAGGAGGATCATATCATAGAAGCGGCTCTTGACGACCGCGCAAATGCAGACTTGCGAAATCCTGACAATATTCTTGATTTCATCCATGAAAAGATTAAGGATCAAGAGCAATACTACGTTCTGCTTGATGAGGTTCAGATGATAGATGATTTCGCTGGAGTACTGAACAGCCTTCTGCATAAACGTAACGTTGATGTATACGTAACGGGAAGTAATTCACGTTTTTTGTCAAAAGATGTGGTTACAGAATTTAGAGGCAGGGGACAGGATATTCACATGTATCCGTTATCTTTTTCAGAATATTATTCTGCGGTGGGAGGTGATTTAACCGTAAGCTGGAGGGATTATGTCACTTATGGCGGCTTGCCCCAGACATTGCTTCTCTCTGATGCGAAGACCAAGAGGGATTACCTTGCTCATCTGGCGGAAACAGTGTATACAGCAGATGTCGTGGAGCGACACAAGATAAGGAACAGGCCCGAACTCGATGAACTGCTGCATATACTGGCTTCCTCCATCGGTTCCCCTTGCAACCCTTTGAAATTGTCAAATACCTTCAAGAGTGTTAAAAAGATTGTCATTTCAAATAAGACGATATCGAAATATTTGGAGTATCTAAGTGATGCATTCCTTATTGAGAAAGCATTACGATATAACATAAAGGGAAAGAAGTATATCAACACCTTGGCCAAATACTACTTTACCGATACGGGGATTCGTAATGCACTTCTGGAATTCAGGCAGTTGGAGCAGACTCATCTTATGGAGAATGTCATCTACAATGAATTGCTTTACCGTGGCTACTCCGTTGATGTGGGTGTAGTGGAAACTGTCAAGAAAGATGAAAAGGGTAAGTCGATAAGAAAGCAGTTTGAGGTTGATTTTGTTGCCAATGATACCGACTCAAGATACTATATTCAATCGGCCTATGCTATTCCTGATGACGAAAAAATGATTCAGGAAACCAATTCCTTTCACAATATTGACGATTCATTCAAGAGGGTTCTCATCATCAAGGACAATATAACCCCTTATCGGAATGAGGAGGGAATATTGGTGTTAGGTCTATATGACTTCTTATTAGACCCTGATTTGATGATAAAAGGTTAACATGTACTATTCCCCGAGTTCATAGGCTGATAGGGCTTGGTCGTATAGCGCGGAGGACGAGCGGGCATGCAAGGGGTGATTTGCAGGCTTGGGAGAAAGTTGCTAACTTTGTGGGACGTTAACAATTACTGCTAAGTAACTTTCAAAAATTAATGACTACATAAAACTTAGATGTTTTTGAGGCGATTCGGGTGCGGAGCGAGGGAGAATACGCACGTATTCGACTGAGCGACAAGGCCGAAGCGGCCAAAAACAGCAAGTTTTATGAGTCAAGATAAAGTTGCTTAGATAAAAAATAATATCGTTTAATTTTTGAAGGTTACTTATGACTGAAAAAGAGAAAATGCTTGCCGGCGAGATATACGATGCCAACTACGATCCGAACCTTATCGCGGAGCGTCAGGATTGCAAGGAACTCTGCCGAGACTATAATGACCTGCGTCCCAAAGATATGGAGGCGCGCACCCAGATGCTTCACCGCATCCTCGGCCATATCGCCGGAGACCTGCTCATAGAGCAGCCCTTCTATTGCGATTACGGCTACAATATCAGAGTGGGCCGCAATTTCTACTCCAACTTCAACCTGGTCATCCTTGACGGGGCGCCAGTTACATTCGGAGACAACGTGTTCATCGCTCCCAACTGCGGCTTTTACACCGCAGGCCATCCCATCGACCCGGTGGAGAGAAACAGAGGGCTCGAATATGCCCGTCCCATTACCGTGGGAAACAATGTGTGGATTGGCGCGCAGGTATGCGTGCTTCCGGGTGTCACCATAGGCGACAACTGCGTCATAGGCGCGGGCAGCGTCGTCACGCACGACATCCCCGCCGGCTCGGTGGCTGTCGGCAACCCCTGCCGCGTCATCCGCCGCATCGATTAAAGCGATTCCCCACTTTTCCTCTGTGAGATAATATTTTTTATTACTTTTGTGTTCCAGTATAAAGACTACCGCTTATGACACTTGCCGAGATGATACGCGAGGTGGCCCCTATGAGCGATGAAGGCCTCTCTCTTCTTGAGCCGCTCCTTGAGTCCGAGTCTGTGCCGGCAGGCACTATGATTATCAAGGAGGGGGTCACGTCCCGTTATCTCTACTTCATCCGGTCGGGATGCCTGCGCAATTTCGCCCTTGAGGAGGATGGCCGCGAGAATACACGCTGGTTCGCAACTGATGGCGATCTGGTGGCTTCGATGTATTCCTTCGTTATGGGCGAGCCCGCTATAGCTTCGGTCGAGGCTCTGACAGATGTGGAGATGTACAAGGCCAAAATCAGGGATGTGAAGCGGCTTGTGGAGGAAAACCATGAGTGGGCGCTGTGGGGCTTCCGCTATCTTAGCGACGGCCTGTATGTGCTGGAACGCCGGTACACCTTCCTCGGCCACGGAGATGCCATGACTCGCTACAGAAACCTGCAGCGGATGCGCACGTTTGAGATTCTCAACAAGATTCCGTTGCAGTACATAGCCTCCTATCTCGGCATCACACCTCAGACTCTGAGCCGGGTGCGTCGCCGCCTGGCCGGCATGTGACACCTTATATATAAAGAAACAGAGGGCGTGCCGCCGGCACGCCCTCTGTTTCTCATTTCACATGCGGACTTTCGAGACAGTTGCAGAGCCGTCAGCGTTCAGGACGCGGCGGATCACAATCTGTCCCTTTGCAGGATTCTCGAGACGTAGGCCCTGCAGGTTGTAGTAATCAACAGAAACAGCATCGGAGACAACAGAGCTGACGCCCACAGACTGCTTGCCCTCCATCTTGATATAGTCCACCATCACGGGCACATACCAGCCGTTGGCAGGGCGCTCCTGAGTGGCCCGCAGCCGGAGCTGCAGCATGTCGACCTCGTCAAGGCCGGTGAATGATACAGTCTTTTCTACCCATGCTTCCTCATCGCCGCGCGTACTGCCCTCCCAGAGGGTCATAGGCTCGAGGCTGCCGAAGAAGGTTAGGTCGATACCGAGCACGCCCGATGCTTCGGGATGTGTGAAGTAGCGGAAAGTCAGCTCACCGTTGGAGTAGCCTGTGAAATCAAGGCGGGAGCTCACGTAGGCCACGGTGCCCGGATTCTCATATTCGCTGAAGGAGGTGTAGGCCATGCCGTGGTTGCAGTTGTCCGGATACCCTTCGGGATGGAACTGTATCCAGGAGGTCTCGGGATTGCTGCCGTATGCCGTATCCGAGACGTACCACATCGCGTCAGTGTCGCTCATGCGCTCCACGCTCCATAGATTGTCGGCTGAATAGCCGTAGGAATATTTGCTGAAGGTCTCGATGAAAGGCATTTCAGGGGCGGGGCCCACGGGAATAGGTGTGGTCGTGCCGCCGTAGACGGAGCTGCCGAGGTCGTTATGGGCGATGACGCGCCACGTCATAAGCTGGAGCGACTCGATGTCGTCAAGGGGGTCGATGCAGGAAGTCTCGGAGATGTTTTCGGCTACGAGCACTGTTTCAGAATAGTTCTCATAACGATACACGTCGTATCGCAACTTGGCGGGATCCAGGAAGCCCGGAGGATAGCCGGCTCCCTGAGTGGGTGCCTCCCATGATATGAGGGCGCCACGGTCAGTGAGGGAAGCGCGGCAGTTGGAGGGCGCAGTGGGACGGTCCTCAAAGAGGCCGATGCTCAGAGGATCGTAGGGAGTAGCGCTTGTGCCCCATTCCCATGAAGTGAAGGCCATATATGTATATGTCCCCGCGGGCATAGGCTTGCCGCCGTTGTCATCCACTACGGTGTATTCCTGACCCGGAGCCGGGTTTTCCGCGCTCCATATTACCACAGCCTCATTGGAGGGTCCGAAATCATAGTCGTCATCGTCATCTCCCGACTCATTATCGAGGGGGGAGAACGTGCGTGTCACCCATATTGAAGCGGGCACGAATGTGATGTCCGCCTCCTCCTCCAGGCCGTCAGAAGCAGAGAAGGTCATAGTGATAGGGCCCGTGAGCGAGGCTGCGGACCCTTTCATATTCTCCACAGCCTTGGGTCGGTATCCGGCAAGCACCGTCACGCATCCCTGGCCCCAGTCGTTGGATGAGCTGAGTTTGCCGAGCCAGGCCGTGGCGCGGTAGCTCCATGACTCCCCTGCTGACACATCCGTATCCTTAAATGTATATATGGAGCCCGGGGCCACATCCTGATAGTCGAGGATAACCTTCTCGGGGAGGTCGGGATCAGTTTCGGAATATCGCACTACCATGAGGCGGGTGAGGGGAGTGGTGATATCCTGAGAGGGAATATCATAATACCAGTCGCCTGTAGTGCGTTTCGGGGCTGAAATGGAGCCTGAGATGACCGGGGCACCGTTCTCCACGAGGAATTTTCCGGAGATTTCGACTACATCCGGAGCGGACAGATAGTCGACGGCTGCATTGACGGAGGCTTGTGCGGGTGCTCCGGGGGAGGCTGCGGCTATGCCTGAAGCAGAGAATATCAGGGCTCCGAGCAAGAAAGATGAGTAGGAATTGCGCATAATTGATTGAATTATGAAAAGTGAATAATGATTTTTGGCAAAATTAGACACTAAAACCAGTATTCCGCTGAACATAAATCAAAAAAAGTGATAAATTCCCGGGCACTTCCATCCCGGGCGCGATATATCGCGCCCCTACCTGCATCACACAGACCGCTCTCTCCAAATGTTAACTAAATTAACAATTGAATACAAATTTTAA
>CAZWVY010000028.1:0-30114 GCA_964637105.1 uncultured Sangeribacter sp.
GCACGATGTCCTTATAGTGGAGATATTTCTTATCTTCGCCACGGCCCACGCGGATTTTGTCATACTGGGTCATGGAACCCACGGGCTTCGCCAGGCCTTTGCGGGCCATAAGCACACCTGTCATGAAAGTGGTGGTCACAGCCCCCAGGCCGACTACCATAACGCCTAACTTTCCGTTGGGCTTAGCAGCTTTGTTTGCCATAGTTGTCAGTGTCGTTTTATGTGTTGTTTAGTTAAATTCGTATTTAGTGGGGCAAAAGTATAACGGATTTTGCAATTCACAAAGTTTTTTAACACAAAATCCACCTTTTGATTTATTAAAAAATGTTAACTGTTTTAATATTTAGCTAAATTCGGTTAATTTTTAAGAAAAAATAGGGAAAACAGTTAAATTTTGTAATTTAGGCTCAGGCATTTTCCAACCCTAAGAGGAGGGGGACAGCCTGCAATGAGGGAATTTGGGAGGGGTGGGAGGCTGCATCCTCCTCCGGGGTCCATCCTTTGCCTTTGATCCACATCACGGGGCATCCAATGCTTTGGGCCGGGAGGATGTCCTTGCGCAGGCTGTCGCCCACCACGAGCACCTCCTCCGGTTTCATCCCGAGGGCCTCGACGCCGAGGCGGAAGATAGCAGGGTCAGGCTTGCGCACGCCTACCACTGCGCTTTCCACCACGGCCATGAAGAGGCGGTCGAGCCCGTAAGCACGGAGCACGGCATTGACATTGCCGTAGAAATTAGAGACCAGCACCATAGGATAAGCCCGGTGCAGGCGCTCCAGCACCGGCTTTGCGGCCTCCACGTGGCGGCGTGCGGACTCATCACACAGCCGGGCGGCCCGCTCAGCCTGCTGCTGCGTGCCCGCGGCCGGAATCCATCCCCGGTCGGCCGCGTATCCCAGCTCGAGATGCATCTTGATGAGCATGAGGTCGGCGAAGTTATGATGCGGCAGGATATGGCGCGTGCGCGCCAGCTCGCGCTCCGCATACACGTATGCCTCGCGAAACTGCTCGCGGCTGACAGGGATGCCCGTCTTTCTCCATGCGTCCCATATCACCTCGCTCCAGTGGTCGCCCCCCGAGTCAAGGGTGCCTCCGTAGTCGAAAATAATGCCTTTTACTCCGGAATAGTCCATAATAGTGTTTCAGTTATTGGTGTCGGCCTCAAATTCACGGCAGAAGCGCGCTGAAATCCGCTCGTGGCGCCACACCATATAGATCAGCACGCCGTTGAGCACCGTCAGCTCAAAGGCGAAATAGAGCCAGGGCATGCGGAAGATGAGTATGGCCGCGAAGAGGGCGAAGCATCGGGTATTGAATGAGAGGATATTGGTGTATTTCATCAGCGGGAGGCTGGCGGCGCGGAAAGATGCGCGGAATTTCTCCGGGAGCTGCCCGCTGTATGTGCGCCGCAGCATGGCGCGCAGCCGGCGCAGATTGGGTGTCCGGGCCTCCTGGCCTCTGGTGTAGCGCAGATAGAAAGTCAGAGTCAGCGCGGGCCAGAAGGCCTTTCTCTCCTTGAGGGCGCGGAGCTTAGCCTCGAGGTCGGCTGAATTTTCCAGCTCGCTTCCCTCCTTGCCTTTGACTATGAAGAGATGGAACTGGCGGTAATAATCGGCCATAGAGGCCTGGGTGGCATGGCATAGGCCCGTGACCACGGCCATGACCCAGATAACCCATTTGTGGGCCATGAAGAATTCTGAAGTGACGTTCTCGCGCAGGCATATCGCCACATATATGGCTGCGAACCAGATATCTCCGCTCAGGCCGTCGAGTATTCGCCCTATGCGTGAATACTGCTTGGTCATCCGCGCCAGCTGGCCGTCGGCACTGTCAAAGGAGTCTGCCCACACTAACAGGAGAGCTCCGATCACGTTGATCCAGATATTGTCGAAATAGAAGGCCACGCCCGCCCCTATGCCAAGGATGATGGAGGCGATCGTGATGACGTTTGGCGTGATGCCGAGGCGCCGCGCTATCACCGCCCATATGAAGCCGAGGGGGCGGTAGAATATAAGGTCAAAGGTCTCCTCGGTGTCCATGGACTTCAAGGAGGATCGGTATTCAGCTTTAAGTCGGTCAATTTTTTTCATTGCGGTGGTCATTTGGCTGCGCGGCGGCGTTGCTTGACTTCGGAGAGTACGCACTTGGCGATGTAAGGGGCCGCCTCGCGGCGGCAGGGGGCGAACGATGGCCAGTCATTGAAGTCGATGATGCGGATAGTGCCGTCGGGATCGATGATGCAGTCACCTCCGTAAATCTTGACATTCATCACTTCGGCAGCGCGGGTGCAGATGTCGCGCAGCAGTCCCTCGTCATAGACCAGGCCACGGGAGTGGCCGTTGACCGCCTCATCGCCATACTTGCTGTGGTGGCTGTCGAAAGGGTAGAAGTGATAGAAGAAGGGCTGCCCGAGAATGCCGTAGAACTTGATGAGGTCGCCGGGCTGGTGGCGGTTGATGACAGCACGCGGTATGCCGCGGTAGAAGAACTCGTGAAGCACCTCCTGCGCCTCCTCGGGATGGCGGCAGAAAGAGACGTCTTCCTTATGCATCGCGTGGAAGTCTCCGCGCTTGATCCAGCACTGCTCTATGCCGGCCTTTTCGAGCGCCTCGCGGATATTCTCGTTGGTATTGACTATGATGGAGTCCGGATAGGGGATGCCGGCTCCGAGCAGAATGCGGGTCATGGGTTCGCGGATGCAGTTCTCGATTCCGAAACCGGAATTGATCACGAGCCGGCCCTCCTCCTCGAGAGCCTGGAGCTTGTGGATGGAATCCCGCTCGCGGCACATGGCCAGGATGACATCCTCAGTGATTTCGGAGGTGTTAAACTGCTCCTCGCTGTAGATGGTCACCTCGCAGCCGCGCCGGCGCAATTCATCCGTGGCCGCGTGGAAGATGGCCGCATCGTTGCCTATGTGGTTGGGCGAGTATGCGCCTGCGCGCAGCACGCCTGCAATCTTTATGTTCGGCATTGTGGGAGGGTGGATATTTTATGAGTCAATAGTGGAAGTTTTAAGAGGCATTGTATTTAGCTGAGGTATTGCGCGCTCTGCTCAGGATGCCAGGAAGTCACGGGCGGCGGCGATGTCCGATGCATGGTCCACGTCTATTATCTTGCCCATGTCGAAGGCCCGGATGTCGAGACCGGGGCTCACACGGTGTCCGTCGGGAGCCTGGCCCGCGAGGGCCCGCTGGAAATTGCGCATCCGGCTCACCCCGTTGTCGAGACACTCCCTGAGCACTGCGGCCGCCCGGGCATCGAGGCCGTATATTCCTCCGGATATGAACCGGGTATCGGGGTGCGGAGCATCATAGAATCCTGTGATGCGCATCGCCTCGTCAGTGGCCACATAGAGTGGCTTCTCGTCATCTATATATGATGTCACGGCCATCATTCCGGCCACATTGTCCGGCGCCTCGGAATATGCGCGCGAATACCGGAGGAACTCCTCGGGGCGGAAGATTGTGTCGACTGTGGTGGTGATGAACCGCCCGTAGGGGGCGAGCATGTCGGCCACTTCGCAATATGTGTGCATTGACGAGGGGGTGGTCTTCACGCGCAGGTCGACAGGGACCGGAGATTGGTCGGCGCAGGAGGCCAGGTAATCATGCACCTCTGTCATCTGCTCATTTATCACAATTGCGATGCGTCCTGCGCCTGAGGAAATGAAGATGTCGAGAAGGCGCCCGATCATGGGGCGTCCGTCTATTTCCACCAGGGGCTTAGGGAGGGACACCCCCTCGCTGACGAGGCGGGAGCCTTCGCCGGCAGCTATAATTCCGAAATTCATCACCGTTCAGTCTGCTGGCGTGACACATGCAGCGGATTGGCCGAGATCGCGTCATGCACCGCACGGTTGCGCCTCAGGTCAATGGCTTTGAAGATAGCCTGGCGCATCGAGGCCGGATCGGCCATGTCCTTGCCCGCTATGTCGTAGCCCGTGCCGTGGTCCGGCGAGGTGCGCACATAGGGGAGTCCGGCGGTATAGTTGACGCCGTATTCTCCGGCCAGGGCCTTGAAGGGGGCCAGCCCCTGGTCGTGATACATCGCCACGATGCCGTCGAAGTTGCGGAAAGTCCCGTTGCCGAAAAATCCGTCTGCCGCGTAGGGGCCGAAAGCGAGGATGCCCTTCTCCACACATTCCTCAATGGCGGGAGTGATAATCTGGATCTCCTCGCTGCCAAGCAGGCCGTTGTCGCCATTATGGGGATTGAGCGAGAATACGGCGATACGCGGGCGGTCCATTCCGAAGTCGCGGCGCAAAGTGTCGTTGAGGGCTGTGATTTTCTCCGCCACGCTCTCGCGGGTGATTGCCGGCGGCACATCCCGCAGGGCCTTGTGGGTGGTGACCAGGGCCACGCGCAGGTTGTCGTCAAAGAGTATCATGGTGGCCTTGGCCCCCTTACCTATACGCGCCTCCAGGTATTCGGTATGTCCCGGATAGGGGAAGGTGTCGGGATTATAGATGGTGCGCTTGTTGATGGGGGCTGTCACGAGCACGTCTACCTCTCCCTCTTCGAGGGCCTTGCACGCGGCCTCAAGGGCAGCCGCGGCCGCGCGCCCCGCTTCGGGCGAGGGATGGCCCGGAGTGATAGCCTCGGGGGCCGGGCACACATCGACGATACTGATTTCACCCTCGGCCGCTTCGGCCGCTGAGGAGACTGAGCGCCATTTCACCTCATCGAGCTTGAGGTCGCGGCGCACGGTTTCTGCGATTTTTGAATTGCCGAATATGACCGGAGTGCAGAGCCCGGTCATCTCGGGGTCGGCGAGGGCCTTGAGTATCACCTCATAGCCGATGCCGTTATAGTCGCCGTGGGTAATGCCCACGCAGATAGGTTTAGACATGGTTATTGTGGAGAATATGGGATAATTGTGAGGAAATCCGGTTTATCATGCTTTCCGGCCTCCTGCCAGCATGCCGCAGGCGGCCTGGACATCCTCGCCCCGGGAGGCGCGGATAGTGGCTGTGATGCCGTGGTTGTTGAGGATATTGCGAAACATTATCATCCTCTCCTCGCTGCACGGATGCAGGTCGATGCCAGGGATGGCGTGGTATCGGATCAGGTTGACTCGCACCGGAAGATTGCCGATTAGCTTTATCAGCTGGTTGGCGTGGGTGATGTCATCATTGACTCCGCGCCACATTATGTATTCCAGCGACAGGCGCCGCTGGTGGCTGAAGTCATAACCTGCCAGAAGGCGCATCACGCTCTGGATGGGGAAGGCCTTCTGTGCCGGCATCATTGACTCGCGCTGGGCCGGATCGGCAGAGTGGACGCTGACAGCCACATGCACCTGTGTCTTTTCGAGCAGCTCCTTGAGATTGCCGATATGGCCGACGGTTGAGACGGTGATGCGTTTCGGGCTCCAGGCCATTCCCCAGGGGGCGGTCAATATTTCGATAGCCTTGTGCACCTCCTTCCAGTTGTCCAGGGGCTCGCCCATTCCCATGAACACCACATTGGTCAGGGGATTCATGGGCTCCCGGCCTTTGTCAGGGGCGGGGGGGATGGACAGTATCTGGTTCATTATCTGCGCTGCGGTGAGGTTGGCTTTGAAGCCGAGTTTGCCGGTGGCGCAGAAATAGCAGTTCATCTTGCAGCCCACCTGCGAGGAGACGCATAGCGTGGCGCGCTCCTTGTCGGGTATGTAGACCGACTCGATATTGCGGCCCGGTCCGACACGGAAGAGATATTTCACTGTCCCGTCAGCCGAGCGGACATGAGAAGCGGGTTTTTCCCGGCCAATCGTATAATTGTCCGCGAGCCACTCGCGGTTTTTCTTGGATATGTTGGCCATCTCATCGAAGGAGGTGACCTTCTTGTCATAAAGCCACTGTGCGAGCTGCTTGGCCACGAAACGGGGCATTCCGCCGCGCGCGCATACGCCCTGCAGATCATCGAGTGTCATGCCGATGAGAGGAAGTTTTTCGGTATCTGCCATTGTCGTGTGATATTAAGCCCCTGAACCCCCGGGGGGGGTAGGAGCGGGGCAAATAAACGCGGCGCGGAGCTGAATGACATTCATGCTGCTCCGCGCCGCGGGATATTATTGCAGGAGATTACTCTCCGGCCTCAAACTTATAGGAATTGTTTTTAACCTTCATGGCTCCGCGGAGCATCTGGTCCATCTGGGGCTGGATGAGCTGGAAGTACTGCTGCTCATAGGAGGCGTCCGTGTAGGGGAATGCCTCCGTGGAGGTGCCTTCGATGATGTAGGCGTAGACTCCATCGTCGCCCTTGACCACGGTCAGCGCGCCCTTGGGGGCGGAGCCGGCGATTCGGCCCATCACGGCGGGGTCGCTCACGCCCGAGCCGCGTCCGAAGCGGAATGCGGGAATCTGGCGGGGCTCGACATTCATGGCTGCTGCCACCTTGGCCATATCCTTGCCGGCGCCCTGATACTTCTTCACGAGGGCATCGCCGGCTTTGGAGCGGCGCACCTTGTTGGTGAGGTAAGTCTTGACATCCTTGTTGGTCATCGGAGTGAAGTCCTCATAGGCAGCCTCGACTGCTGCGGCGTAGAGGGCCGGGGCTGTGGCATCCTTAGCCTCATAGATGCCGCTGACCTCGCCTGCCTTGCCGTCGATGACAACCCAGCGGGCCACCTGGCGGCTCTCGGGATAATACTGGTTGTAGCCCGCCATGCGGGGGATAGCGGGAGTGGAGGGAGTGATGGCGAAGTTCTGGACAGTATATCCGGCTTTGGCAGCGTTTTCGGCAAACTTGGCTGCGGTGGCGTTCTCAGCGAGGAACTTCTCAAGTTTCATGCGCTCGTCGGCCACGGTCTTGGTGGAAGGATTGAGCGCGTAGGTGTACTCGTCATACTCCACGATTTCCACGGGGGCGGACTGCTTGACCACCTTGGCCAGGAGGGCGCCCTGGGGAGTGGAGAGGATGGAGACATAGCGGCCTGCGGCGGCGCGCAGCGTGTCAAGCTGGGCGGGCTCGATAGCGTTTGAAGCTCCATCGCGGGTGAAGAGGGGTATCCACTGCTCGGCCTGTCCGATCACGCTGTCGGGAGAGAAGGCGGTCGAGAGGCTGTCAAGGGCGAGCCCTGCGTTGAGGCGTGCGAGCACCTTGGCGGGGAGAGCTGTGCCGGCCACCTGCACGAGGTTGAGCTGGATGGAGTCAACTTCGGATGTGCGTCGTCCCATCTTGATGACAGTGAAGCCGCGCATGTTGTCGACCACCAGGCTGACGCTGTCGCGGGGAGCGGTCTTGACGTAGTTGAGCACCGGGCCTCCCTGGACATCGCTGAGGCGCTTGTGGACACGCTGGGTGGCCACGCCATCCTTTTTGAGGGCCGGGGTGAGTGAGCCTGCGCTGTCGCGCAGAGCCTCCACTGTGGCTTTTGCTATGCGCTGTGCCTCGGCGCGGTCGGCCGGAGAGGGAGCGACATTGACGGCGATGAACGAGATTTCCTTGGTCTCCTCGTCAACCTTGAAGTTGTTTTTCTCGGCTGCGTATGCCTCTTTGAGCTCAGCCTCGGAGACGGGATATTCCTTCTCGTCGAGCTGGCCGTAGGGGTGGTAGGCCAGGCTCAGGGAGCGGGTGGCCACGTAATCGTTATAGAGGGCTTTCTTGTCGAGGTCATTAGCCTTGACAGTGCCGTAGAGCAGGCGCTGGTAGGAGTTGCGGGCGATCATCTGCTTGGTCTCCTCCTCCATGGCTACCCATGCGTTGCGGAAGGGGGCCATCTGCTCTTCGGTGAGGTTGTTGCGCTTGGGGTTGAATATCACCTCGTAAGCCTGTGCGGGAGTTGTGACACTCAGGCCTGAGGCATTGAGCTGGCGGATGATGGTGCCGAGGGCCTCTTGGTTCACGGGGTTCTCAAGCACGTAGAAGCGGAGCTGCTCGGGAGTGGTGCGGATGCCGGTGCGCTTCACCGCGCGGTCGAGCAGGGCGGTGCCGATGAGCTCGTCGATAGCCATCTGGCCCAGGAGCTGTGTATCGAAATTGGCGTACTGCGCGGGATTCTGCGCGCGGGCTGTCTCCAAGCGGTGGTTGAGCTCTTCGCGCTTGCGCTGATATTCGTGATAGTCGATTTTCTCCTTGCCGACTTTGGCCACCGTAGTGTGATCGCCAAAGAGATTGCGGCTGTTGGTGAGGGCGTCACCGACGATGAAGGCAAGCAGGGCCACACCGATGATGATGACGAGGAGGGCTCCCTTGCTTCTGATCTTCTCTAAAGTTGCCATTCTTTGTTAAAGCTGGGTATTGTTGTTGTTTTAATTATTTCTGCGTGTTGACTCACCGCTCCGGCCTTTCATCTCCGGGGGGATGAAAGTCAGAGGCGGTGATTTGGGTACGCAAAGATAACGCTTTTGGCCCACATAGCCAACTGCATGGCATTAAAACATTAAAAAATATGCCGAAAAAGGGTCTTTCCGGCATATTTTTTAATGTTTTTTCAGATTTTTCAGAGTCCGAAAGCCTTGCGGACAGCATCGACCATATCGAGCTTCTCCCAAGTGAAGAGCTCGACTTCGCGCTCCAGGGGCTGCTGTTCGTAGCGTGACTCGAATTTCTTGACCACTTTGCGCGGCTCGCGGCCCATGTGGCCGTAGGCTGCTGTCTCGCGGTAGATGGGCTCGCGCAGTTTGAGGCGTTTCTCGATGGCTCTGGGACGCATGTCAAAGAGTTTCTTCACCTTTTCAGCAATCTGGGCATCGGTGAGCCCCACTTTGGATGTGCCGAAAGTGTTGACAAATATGCTTACGGGCTCGGCCACTCCGATGGCGTAGGCCACCTGCACGAGCACTTCGCCGGCTACTCCGGCGGCCACGAGGTTCTTGGCTATGTGGCGGCATGCGTATGCTGCCGAGCGATCCACTTTGGAGGGGTCCTTGCCTGAGAAGGCGCCTCCGCCGTGAGCTCCGCGTCCGCCGTAGGTATCGACTATTATTTTGCGGCCCGTCAGGCCGGTGTCGGCGTGGGGACCTCCTAATACGAACTTGCCTGTGGGGTTGACGTGAAGCGTGTATCCCTTGTCGAAGAGGCCGCGGGTCTTTGCGGGGAGCTTCTCGATCACGCGCGGAATGAGCACTTCCTCCACATCCTTGCGGATCTGGGCGAGCATCTCGCGGTCGGCTGCCTTTTGGGCCTCCTCTGTGTTGTCGAGGGGCTGGATGAAGTCGTCATGCTGGGTGGAGATGACGATGGTGTTGATGCGCAGCGGGGTGCCATCGTCGGAATACTCCACTGTCACCTGGCTTTTCGCATCGGGGCGCAGGTAGGTGGTGAGCTTTCCCTTGCGGTAGTATGTCATCTGCTTTCCCTCGCGTCGGATGTCTGCGAGCTCGGTCATCAGCTTATGGGCCAGGTCGAGAGTGAGGGGCATGAAATTCTCGGTCTCGTCTACGGCGTATCCGAACATCATCCCTTGGTCACCGGCCCCCTGCATTGCCTCCTCATCGGCATTGTCGGGAGCCTCCTCGGCGCGGGTGACGCCGCGCCCTATGTCTCCGCTTTGCTCGTGTATGGTGGAGAGGATGCCGCAGGAGTCGCCGTCGAAGCGGTAGGCTCCGCGGTTGTAGCCGATATGATTGATCAGGTCGCGCACGGCTCCGTGGATGTCGATATAGGCTCCGGATGTTACTTCGCCTGCGATTACCACCTGGCCGGTGGTGCAGAGGGTCTCTATGGCTACGCGCGAGTGGGGATCGCGGGCCAGGAACTCATCGAGCAGAGTGTCGCTGATCTGGTCAGCCACTTTGTCGGGATGTCCTTCAGAGACGGATTCGGAAGTGAAAAAATAGCTCATTACGGTTTGTTTTTCTTTTTGTTTGTGTTTGTGCTCTCCGGCAGCCGAAGCTATGCGCGGCGGCGGGGAAGAGCGTATAAAAAATTAGCGTCTGCGGCAGTGGGAAAACGCCGTCAAACGCTATCATGCTGTGTCGGTCTTGCCGGGTTGCGGTGTCGTCAGACGAGCGTTGCCGGGGGAGGGGGGATGACCGACAGTGTGCAGTTTTAGCATTTTTTCGAGTGGTTGCAAGCAGCCAAATTTCTCCACTGCGCGGAGGGACTCGCGGTCCGCTTCCGGTTCGCGCCGCAAAGATAGCAAAAAAAAATGAACCGCGCATTATTGGCGGTCCATTTTTTTATTCGAAAATCAGTGAAACTTGCGTCTCGGGACTCAGCGGACGGCTACCTTGCGGCCGTTGACGATGTAGAGTCCTGCGGGGAGAGCGCGCACAGCTGCGGGGTCGGCTTCGTTGAGCACTCGCACGCCGGCGAGGTTGTAGACAGTCACCTTGTCGTCATCGGCTCCGAGGCCCTCCACTTTGACAGACTCGTTATAGACGGTGTATGCGTACTGGTAGGGGGCGGAGTTGACGAACTGGCCGTTGAACATTCCGCTGTAGAGGCTCGATGCGAGCACGAGCATGTAGTCGCCGTTTTCAGGCTGCACGCCCTCCTCGATGACTACGCCGCGGCTGTCGGCCACATAGAGGAAGAACTGGTTCTCCACATCCCAGTTGCGCTCGGCTTTGAGCCTGCAGACCGGGTCAGCAGCGAGGCTGCCGTCGGGATTGACAGGATAGATGGCGCTCTTGTTGTTGCGGTCATCGACCATGAAGAGCTGGAAGGGAGCGGGGACGTCAAGAGTGAACTTGGTGAATCTCTCCACTGTGCCCTCGGCCGGGTCTATTACGGGGGCCGGGCAGTCAGTGATTTCGTATATACGGAGGATTTCGGGAGTGGTCCATTCGGTGTAGTCCGTGGGGTCGGAATCGTGGTTGGGGCCGTAGATATAGGCTGCGAAGGCTCCCGTGACGCAGTGGAAGGTATATGTGCCGGCCTGAGAGAGGTTTGAGAAGAGGCTGGCCGTGGAGCTGTCCATGAAGCTCATCACCACCTTGTTGCGGCGCCCGTCGGTGTCATTGGCGCGCACATCTATTTTGAGTCCGTATACGAGCTCAGTGGGGAGCGAGCGGAAGAACTCGATTGATGAGCGATTCTTCACCACCACTTCATCTGCCAGGGGGAAGTCCATCACGATTTCCGTGAGGGAGTCATGCAGGCCTGCAACGGGAGAGAGACGGTAAAGGTCGAAAATCTCGTAGTTAAGCTCGATGCGAGGCGAGTCGATGCCGTTGTACAGCCAGAATCCCTCGGGGATGACTACATTGTAGGTGCCGGGGGCGGTGAGGTTCTTGCCGAAGTTGATGCCTGCCGTCGGTGCTCCCATGGAGTCGATATAGCTGGAAGCATTGGTGACCGAGGCTGCCTCAGTGCCGTTGTAGTAGCAGACGGCCATCTCCTTGCAGTCGGGATTCAAAGCGGGGGCCACTCTGAAGGCTACGGTAATTTCCTGGACGCCGAGAGGATTCATGTTGGCGGCGAGATCCACATAGCCCTGTCCGGGTGTGACGGAAGTGACTCCGTCGGGAAGGGGCATGATTTCCACATCGGGCACGGGAGAGTGCTGTGCAAGGGCGCTCATCGGAAGGACGAGGGCGACTGCGGCAGTGAGTAGATGATTTCTCATAGCGGTGCGATTAAATAGTGGTTAGATGTTTTATTGAATTACTTTGCAAATTTAGCAAAACAATATTAAAAATTCAAATATATGATAAAAAATTTGAATTTTTATGTTTTATAACATGATTTTGCAATAAAATGTTTTCAATCCATATCGTATAGCAGGCTCTTTCACCTCACCAGCATTTTCCCCTCCGGCCCGATATAAAGGCCCGGTGCGGCAGACCGGATATCTCCCGCAGGACGCCCGGAGGTGTCATACCAGCTGCCCGGGGCTCTGTCGAAGTCCGTAGTCCCGACGCCTGACTCAGATGCGAATGAGCAGATGGTCTTCAGCGCGGATGTCGCGCGCCCTGTGGTGCTGTCAAACAGCGCCGCGTTATACCATCCCGAGAGGGAGGTGCCGAAGGCGTTGTATTCCATCCACCACCAGAAGAGCCCGGTGCAGTTGGGATGGCTCTCAAGCGTGGCTACGAGCTCGCGGGCGAACTTGTCCTGGCCTGCGTCGCTGTATGCCCATTGCGACTGATAGTCATGGGTAGTGCCCGGCACGGCCCACTTGTATGAGTAACCGGTCTCCACAAGCATGATGTCGCGTGCCGGGAAGTTCTCTTCGAGGGCGCTCAGGGCTGCGTCGAGGGCCGTCAGATCGCCATGGAAATAGGGGTAATAGCTAAGGCCGATGATGTCGTAGTCGGCATCGAGAGAATCCATCTTCTTATAGAAGTCCACTAAATACTGCGGATTAGCTACACGCTCGGTGTGGCAGATGATTTTCGCCTCGGGACAAACCTCGCGGCAGGCCTTGGCCGCGTTGTTGAAGAGTTTGACAAACCTTGTCCAGTTGGCTCCCGACGAGGGATAGACCTTCAAGGGCTTGTCGGTGCCCGTCTCGCCCCACATCATGCCGTAGCTTATCTCGTTGCCCGTCTGGATGAAAGCGGGCACCACTCCGGCTTCCTTAAGGGTGGTGAGGGAGGTGAAGGTATAGTCGTATATCGCTTCGAGCTGCTCGGCCTGGGTGAGGTCCTGCCAGTCAACGGGCGTCCACTGCTTCGCCGGGTCGGCCCATGTGTCGGAATAATGGAAATCGAGCATCAGGTCGAATCCTGCGTTTACGATTCTCCGGCAGAGCGGGAGAATGTACTCCATGTCCTGGCAGGCGTTAGGGTCATAGCGGGTGTCGGGGTCCGAGTCATTCTGATGAAGCTCCTTATATCGGTCAGGGTTGACGAACAGGCGGACGCGCATGGCGTTCATGCCCTGCTCGCGAAACCAGGGGAGCACCTCCGCAATGGGTTTGCCCTCGTGGTCCTTGTACACAGCCCCGGCCTCCTCATATTCAGGCAGGAGCGAAATGTCGCCTCCGACATAGTGGGTGGAGGCATGCGCCGAAGCCAGACAGAATATGAGCGCCGGCAGCGCCATCATCCTCGCAAAAATCTTAAAGTTTGCTTTCATGAAAAATTGCAATGTATTCAGTTGTCTGAACTATTATTTTTGCCATTCAGCAAGTGCGGTATTATTTGATAAGTACTTTTTTGCCGTTGACAATATAGATTTCTCCGGATGTCGGGGCGCTGACAGGAACTCCTTGCAGAGTGCAGATTCGAGTGGGCTCAGGCAGGGTGCTTTCCACTTGTTGCACCTCGGCGAGCGCGTCGTTTCGGTACACTACTTCTCCGTCCGGCAGGGTGAGTGTGATCAATTGCCCGGAGCTGCTTCCATCGAGGCTGAATGTGGAATTGCGCAGCACGCCCATGAGTGAGCCTCCTCCTCGGATCCACTGCACACTTCGCCAACTTTCTGGATCGACATAGGTCTCTTCCTCGGCCATGGTCATTACCTGAAGTCCCTGCTCATCGGTGGTGATTTCCCGGCATATCATCTTCTTGCTGTAGGGGCTGCCGCCGGCGGTGGAAAAATCCCCGGGCACCATCCATACAGTGCAGCTTTCGCCGGGGAGCAGGGAGAAGTCATACATCAGCAGCCATTCGGTGGCACCTTCGTTAGGCAGAAACCATATCCTGTCGCCGTTTGCTTGCTTTTCGACACGTATGATGGTGGCGAGTGTCTGCCCGTCTATGGATGATGGGCTTCGCGTAGGCAGGTCCAGCTCTTGAATCCACATCTTCATGCAATCATGCTCTCCGATTACAGTGTCGCCAGTGAGCGTCACGACCCGCTCCCATAAGGGGGTGTTGGGCATTGGCGCCCCATATTCTTTTGACCACCATTGGGCACCCTCCACAAAGCAGTCAGCTCCCATAGCGGCTGCGCTTCCGAGAATAGCGAGGGCAAAAGTCAGGATTGTTTTCATGTGGTAAGATTTTAAAGTTGACGATATTGGGTGCAAATTTAATTAAAAATTTGATTTTCTCATTATTTTTATCCAAATTTGCGCCTTTGAAATTTTAATCTGAATATTTAGAAAGATGAAAAAACTGCTCTTATGGATGCTGGCGGCCGTTGCGCTCGCTGTCGTTTCCTGCTCGAAAGAGGAGGGGGAGGTGACCATCAAGCTGCCCGAAGGCTTCAACGCGAAGACGCTCGTGGTGAGCCATGTGACGATCGACAACATGATGTCGGCTAAAAGCGCCGATGACCTCAAGGTGATGTATGACACCTTGGAAGTGAAGAACGGCGTGGCGACCCTCAGGCTCGATGCCGCAGGGAATGCCCGCTACGACATCAATCCTCCCTCGGCGGCTATGGCTGATCCGGAATTCTATGCTGCTCCCGGCGACCGCCTCGAAGTGACCGTGAAAAGTTTTGATCCCCTGGATTACGAAGTGAAGGGCTCCGAGCTCATGGATGACATGACCGCTTATCTCGCCATAACCGGAGCCATACAGCAGGAATATGCGGAGCTTGTGAGAAATAATGAGAACGTGTCTCCCGAAGCGGCCAAGGCTGTGATGGACCGCTATGACGCGGCTGTGAAGAAATTCGTGGCTGATCATCCTGACAGCCCCGTGGTGCCCTTCGCTATCATTGAGCTCAGCGGCGATGACTTCAAGGTGATGTATGAAAAGCTGACACCCAAGGCCAAGAGCTCTATGCTCATGCCCTTCGCCGAGGCCTACAACAAGCAGGTGCAGTCTATGCTTGACGACCGCGCGGCCGAGCAGGCTAAGCAGGCTGAGGTGGCCTCGGGCAAGATAGAGGCCCCGGCCTTCACTCTGCCTGACTTGCAGGGCAAGAAAGTGAGCCTTTCGGATTTCCGCGGGAAATGGGTAGTGCTCGATTTCTGGGGCAGCTGGTGCGGCTGGTGCGTCAAGGGTTTCCCGGCCTTGAAGAAAGCCTACGAGCAGTATGGCGACAAGATTGTGGTCATCGGCATTGACTGCAATGAGTCTGAAGCTGACTGGAAAGCGGGGGTCAAGGAGCATGAGCTCCCCTGGATCAACGTCTACAACGGCATGGACCGCAAGCTGTATGAGGAATATGGCATAGAGGGTTTCCCCACCAAGGCTATCATCAATCCCGAAGGGAAATTGGTTGACCTGACCACCGGGGAGGACCCGAGCTTCTTTGACCGTCTGGCCTCGTTTGCAGGCCGCTAACCTGCCGCTAAAGCGACAGGTCTTTTACAAAAAGGCCTGCGGAGCGAGCTGGCTGTTACAGGGCGCTAAAGCGAGCTGCCTTTTTGCAGGCCGCTGAAGCGACCTGCCTTTTTGCAGGCCGCTGAAGCGACCTGCCTTTTACAAAAAGGCCTGCGGATGGGGGAGCCGGTCAACAAAGGAGAGCCGCAGCGCGAGTGCTTTTCAATCGAGCTGCGGCTCCTCTTTTTTGGATAGAGTCAGGTCTTGGGGACGGAGGGTCAGCCTACGGAGCTGCCGGGGCGCACTTCGCCGTTGGGGCCGATTACCACGAGGCGCCCGTCAGCATCCTGCGCGCTGAGAATCATGCCTTCCGACACCACGCCCTTCAGTTTGCGGGGCTCGAAGTTGGCTATGAAGCAGACCTCTTTGCCCACAAGGTCTTCGGGCTTGTAATGCTTGGCGATACCGCTCACGATGGTGCGTCCGCCCATGCCGTCGTCAATGCGGAATTTGAGCAGTTTGTCGGCCTTGGGCACCTTCTCGCACTCGAGCACCTTGCCTACGCGGATGTCCATTTTCTCGAAAGTGGGGAAATCCACAGTCTCCTTAACCTCGGCCGGTTTCCAGGCTGCCAGAAGATTCTCCTCTTTGGCCCTGAGCAGCTTTGCCATCTGCTCTTCCACCACAGAATCCTCGATTTTCTCGAAGAGGAGCTCCGGCTCGCCGATTTTCGCTCCGGCCGGTATGAGGTCGAAGCATCCGAGCATGTCCCATGTGATTTTTTCGCCGCCGAGCATCTTGAGCAGGCGGGCGGCCATGAAGGGGAGGAAGGGCTCGAAGGCTATTGCGAGGTTGGCGCAGGTCTGCAGAGCGAGGTTTAGCACCGTGGCGGTGCGTGCCATGTCGGTCTTGGCCGTCTTCCACGGTTCGGTCTCCTGGAGATACTTGTTGCCGGCACGGGCCATGTCCATAGCCACGCGCAGCGCCTCGCGGAAATGGAAGGTCTCGAGGGCCTCGGTCATCTCCTCCTTCAGGCGGAGTATCTCATCGATGAGGGCGCGGTCAACCTCGGTCAGCTCCCCGGCAGCGGGCACGACACCGTCGAAATACTTGTGGGTGAGCACCACGGCGCGGTTGATGAAGTTGCCCAAGATCGCCACGAGCTCCGAATTATTGCGTGCCTGGAAGTCCTTCCAGGTGAAATTGTTGTCCTTCGTCTCGGGGGCGTTGGCTGTGAGGACGTAGCGGAGCACGTCCTGCTTGCCGGGCAGCTCGCGCAGGTACTCATGGAGCCATACGGCCCAGTTGCGCGAGGTGGATATCTTGTCGTCTTCGAGATTGAGGAACTCGTTGGCGGGGACGTTGTCCGGGAGATTGTATGTGCCGTCGGCCATGAGCATAGAGGGGAAGACGATGCAGTGGAACACGATATTGTCCTTTCCGATGAAGTGGAGCATGCGGGTCTCGGGATCCTTCCACCATTTTTCCCATCCCTCGCCTACGCAGTCGATAGTGTTGGAGATGTAGCCTATGGGGGCGTCAAACCAGACGTAGAGCACCTTTCCCTCGGCTCCCTCCACGGGCACCGGGATGCCCCAGTCGAGGTCGCGGCTCACGGCGCGGGGCTGAAGCCCCATGTCGAGCCATGACTTGCACTGGCCGTAGACGTTGCTCTTCCACTCCTTGTGGTTTTCGAGAATCCACTCGCGCAGCTTGGGCTCCCACTTGTCAAGGGGGAGAAACCAGTGTGAGGTCTCCTTTAGCACAGGCACGTTGCCGGTGATTGCCGAGCGGGGATTGATGAGGTCGGTGGCGTTGAGGGATGTGCCGCAGGCCTCGCACTGGTCGCCGTAGGCATGCTCATTGCCGCAGTGAGGGCATGTGCCGGTCACGTAGCGGTCTGCCAGGAACTGGTTGGCCTCGGCGTCATAAAGCTGCATGGAGCTCTTCTCGATAAACTCCCCCTTGTCGTAGAGGCGGCGGAAGAAATCGGAAGCCGTCTTGCGGTGGGTGTCTGAAGTGGTGCGGCCGTAATAGTCGAAGGAGATGCCGAGCTCCTCGAAGGAGTCCTTGATTATATTGTGGTATCGGTCAACGACATCCTGCGGCGTGATGCCCTCTTTCTTGGCTTTGATGGTGATAGGCACTCCGTGCTCGTCGGAGCCTCCGATGAGAAGCACCTCCTCGCCGCGCAGACGCTTGTAGCGGGCGTAGATGTCAGCCGGGACATACACGCCGGCCAGATGTCCGATGTGCACCGGGCCATTGGCGTAGGGGAGCGCCGTGGTGATGAGGGTGCGTTTGAAATTCTTGTTATCCATATACTCAGTTGATTTATTTCTTTTTGGCTGCCGGGAGTGGTCCCCGTGGAAATGCGTCTATCATTGAGCCGGGAGTGGAGTTTATGATTATGGCTCCGATTGACCGGGCGTAGCGGGCGATGTCGAAATAGCTCTGGAAAGCTATCGTCAGCGAGTTGAGGATGTCATGCAGATGATACCCCTCATACTCCTTGGCTACGCGGTCGAGCTCTGCGGGACGGTCTTTGTAGAAGTGCGGCTGCACCGACACCACGCGGTTCTGCTCGTCGACCCACAGCGAGCGGCTCCAGGTATGGTCGGCCCCTGCGATAAAAATCTTGCGGTATCCCTCGCGCAGGGCCAGCATGATTGAGGCTATCAGCACGTTCCGGGGCCTGGGCATGGCCAGCCCGGCGCGGTAGAGCAGGTGGCTGACCGAGGGGAGCCCTTCGGCGGGGGTGAGATTGAACCATTTGACCCGGATGCCGGCCCTGTGCAATGCCTCGGAATATGAGGCGGTGAAAATCTTGCGCTGGCGGCAGGGCACGAAGAGTGTCATTCCCCAGTCGGCCTTTTCCAAGGCCCTCCACAGTTTCGCCACATTAGGGTCTCTGTCAGCTCCGGTGAAGAAGTGAGGGTCGGCGAGCACGTAATATTCCGGCTTGAGCTCGAAGAACTCCGGGGTGTTCGCAGCGAAATTGACGGCCATCAGGTCGCAGGCCTCCAGGGACTTCCTCTCCGTGTCCAGAGTCTCGCGCAGCGAGGGCCCGTTTCCCATGATGATAAGCGCAGAGCCGTCCGGTCGCCTCTCTGCCGGCGAGGGTGCGCGTGAGAGCAGGAGGCATTTGCCGAGGGAGGCCGCGCTCCGGAGTGTATTGCGGAGTATGTGTGTCACAGAATGGCTCATTTCTTGCTGCCGGTATCTTTTTTCTTGCGGAGATCGTTGTGTATTTTTATGCCGAAGACGATTGCCGAGCAGGTGGTGGTGATGATATTGGTGATCGCCAGGGGCCAGTTGGATGTCAGTATGCCCTGAATCACGAAAAAGAGGCCTCCTATGCCCATCAGCAGGAAGGTAGGGATTGCTATTCCCTCGGTGTCGCGCGTGCGGATGGTGTAGATGGCCTGGGGCAGGTAGCCCAGCACCATGCAGACAGCGGCGGCTGTGCCGATAATGTTTATCCAGAGATCCATAAGCCGGGGGTGATAGGTTCAGATAGATTGGGAGGATGTGTCGGCTTTCCCGACACACCCTCCCGATGTCTTTTGCTCTCCGGTCAGGGCCGGGCCTTGCTCAGAAGACGCGCTTGCTGACTTTGGAACCTTTCTTGACGAGATAGATGCCCTTGTCGGGGTTAGCTACGCGCACGCCCTGGAGAGTGTAGTATTCAGTCTCGGCGCTGTCGGCGATGATGCCCTCGACGGAGTCCTGCTCCTGGGTGAATACGAGGGTGGTGGTGAATTCGGCGCCGTCGATCACGTCATAGCTGCCTGTGGCCTCGCCGGTGCAGGCGATCATGGTGAAGCGCACGGTCACTTCAGCCTTCTCATCGGCAGCGTTGAGGTCAATTACCCATTTGAACTGGTCATTGCCGGCTGCGGGCACGTTTGCCACGCCATAGGGGGTTGAGAGGCAGTTGTCAGCCATGCCGAACGCGCCCTGGTAGCAGAGCTGCAGGCCGCCATAGAATGAGCTGTTGGCCTTCATTTCCTCCTCGGTGGGCTTTACGGGGACGATTTCTGCGTATACGGGGCGGGGGGTGTCCTGCAGGTTGGCGATATGGAAGTCACCGGCGTAATAGATGCCAAACTCATGGTTCGGATCAATATCAATATCCAGGAAATCGCCGGGAACGTATACGGTCTGGCCGTTCTTGACCTCGTTGCCTTCAAAAGTCACCTTGAAGTAGTTGCTGAAGTCGTCTGCCTGGGCTGAAGCCATGCCCAGCGCGAGTGCTGATAAGAGTAAAAGTTTCTTCATATCGTCATGTTTAGTTGATGTATTCTGTCAGTTAAAGACGCGGGCATACCTGCCCGCGGGCGCAAAGTTAGGCAAAAGAATCCGAACTTGCAAGCACTTAGGCCGAAATCCCCCCTAAAAATTCCTAAATTCCTTTGATGAGTTCTGCTTTGAAAGGATATGAAGGAATGAGCGGCACCCTCTTTCGGGGGGGAAAGGGGGCGCCGCTTGTGGTATGTGCGCTGCCGTCGGGACGGCAGTGGCGTGCTATCAGTCGATGTGGGGGCCTGCCTTGGCAAGCTCCTTGCCGACGGGGTTGGTCTCGAACTTCTTGAAGTTCTTGATGAACATCTCGGCAAGCTCCTTGGCCTTGATGTCCCACTCCTTGGGATCGGCGTAGGTGTCGCGCGGGTCAAGGATTGCGCTGTTCACTCCGGGCAGCTCGGTGGGGATGACGAAGTCGAAGTAGGGGAGGATCTTCGTGGGAGCCTTCTCGATAGCTCCGTCGAGGATGTCGTCGATGATGCCGCGGGTGTCAGGAATCGAGATGCGCTTGCCGGTGCCGTTCCATCCGGTGTTGACCAGATAAGCCTTGGCTCCGTTGGCCTTCATCTTCTTCACGAGCTCCTCTGCGTACTTGGTGGGGTGCAGCGAAAGGAAGGCTGCGCCGAAGCATGCGGAGAATGTGGGCGTGGGCTCGGTGATGCCGCGCTCAGTGCCGGCGAGCTTGGCGGTGAAGCCGCTCAGGAAGTAGTACTGTGCCTGCTCGTCGTTGAGGATGGCTACGGGAGGAAGCACGCCGAATGCGTCAGCCGAAAGGAAGATGACCTGCTTTGCAGCGGGGCCCTTCGAGACGGGCTTCACGATATTCTCGATGTGATAGATGGGGTAGGAGACGCGGGTGTTCTCAGTCACGCTCTTGTCGGCGAAATCGGGCACCTCGTCAACTACGGTCACGTTCTCAAGCAGCGCGTCGCGCTTGATTGCGCCGTAGATGTCGGGTTCGTTCTCCTTGGAGAGGTTGATAACCTTTGCGTAGCATCCGCCCTCGTAGTTGAAGACGCCCTCGTCGTCCCAGCCGTGCTCGTCGTCGCCGATGAGCTTGCGCTTCGGGTCGGTGGAAAGGGTGGTCTTGCCGGTGCCGGAGAGGCCGAAGAAGATTGCTGATTCGGTCTCGTCCATGTTGGTGTTGGCCGAGCAGTGCATCGAGGCGATGCCGCGCAGGGGGTTGAAGTAGTTCATCATCGAGAACATGCCCTTCTTCATCTCGCCGCCATACCAGGTGTTGAGGATCACCTGCTCCTTCTCCTTGATGTTGAAGGCCACGACGGTCTCGGAGTGCAGGCCGAGCTCCTTGTAGTTCTCCACTTTAGCTTTCGATGCGTTGAAGACAACGAAGTCGGGAGTGAAGTCCTTGAGCTCCTCCTCGGTGGGGCGGATGAACATGTTGGTCACGAAGTGAGCCTGCCATGCCACCTCCATGATGAAGCGTACTTTCAGGCGTGTGGCGGGGTTGGCGCCGCAGAAGCAGTCAACGACATAGAGCACCTTGTCGCTGAGCTCCTTGACAGCCTTCTCGCGGAGTTCGTCCCATACCTTGGTAGTGATGGGCTTGTTGTCGTTCTTGTATTCCTCGGTGGTCCACCATACGGTGTTCTCGGTGACTTCGTCCTTCACCAGGTATTTGTCCTTGGGGCTGCGGCCGGTGTAGATGCCGGTCATCACGTCGACAGCGCCGAGGTCGGTCTTGATGCCCTTCTCGTAGCCTTCGAGGGCGGGGTTGGTCTCGTCTTTGTAGAGCTGTTCGTAGCTGGGGTTGTGGATGATTTCCTTTACATCCTTAATGCCATACTGGGCAAGATTGAGTTCTGCCATATCTGTTTGGTGCGATTAAAGAATTTGTATTGATTAAACCTTATTTTTACCTGTCTCTGGCCGGAAGGGGCGCGAAGCGCGGGTTGCGGATTCTCCGCAATATGGTTCCGGTCACCTATATAAACAATCGGGCACCCCGATTTTGCTTACAAAATTAGTGATAATTTTTCAAAAAATCATACGATTACGGAAAAATTTCCATAATTCTTTTCAAAAGTGGGGGGATAAAGATGATTCCGCCCGTTACGGCAGCCCCGGCGGCGGTCAGTAGCACTCCGGCTGCGGCGGTGTCCTTGGCTTTCCCGATCAGTGGATGGCGCTCCGCGCCGAAGCGGTCGCAGACGGCCTCGACAGCTGAATTGAAGGCTTCGGCGGCGATGACCAGGGCTATGCACATCACCACGGCCACCCACTCCCATCGCTCCAGGCCGACCCAGATGCCCGCCAGGATAGCGGCGGCGGCCGCGCACAGGTGTATGCGGCTGTTGTGCTCCTCGCGCACGAGCGTGGCTATGCCTTGCCATGCATATCGGAAAGAGCGTCCACGGGCCCTCCAGGAAAATCCTTCGTTCTGTTTCATCGACGGGTCATTTTTCCGGTTCGGCGGGAGGGATGAAGACGTATGCGCCGAGGTCCGGATTGCCGTCGGCCAGGCGGTTGAGTCCGTCCATATCCGTTAGGGTCAACGAGTTGACGTAAGCAGGATTGCCCGCTCCGATGGCCGGGGAGTCGGGGCGGAGGCGGTAGTTGAAGTAATATTCGGAGCGCACTGTATAGAAGAGGGGGTCCTCACCTCCGATGCAGTCGATAAAGTGGTCGTCATTCTCCACATTTGCTTTGAGCAGCACATTGCGCAGATACACGTCCGAGCCCTCCAGGTCGGGGGTGTTGATGTCTGAGGCCATGCCGTAGATTATGGAATTTTCAAAGGAGGCCCGCATCAGCGGCAGCTCACCGGCTCCCTCCTCCGGCTGGTCGGGGAGGCAGTGAAGCAGTGTCAGCAGGGGTCGCGAGGGGATGGCGAAGAGGTAGTTGTTGGCAATGGTGCATTGCGAGAAGGAATGTTCGCCTCCGGCGAGCTCCACCACCGCGTCGGCCGCCTCGGAGAAGCAAACTCCGTATGCGTCGACCTTGGCGTATGCAGCCGAGAGGACAGTGCTCTGGGAGTTGTGGAGCCAGGAATTGACCAGCAGCAGCTTGCGGCGGTCGAGGGCGCCTCCCGAATCCACGCGGAGCCCGTGGGAAGTGGAGCGCATGTCGACATATTCCAGGCGGTTGTCGTATGATTCCGGGGCGATGGTCACCCCTGCCCACTGTCCGGCCAGGATGTCGTAGCCCACATCGGGGAGCACGTTGTCGAGGCGGTCGCCGCGCATCTGCACCGGATGGCCCGGACGTCCGGCGGCCTCAATGCGGCCACGCACTATCAGGCGCGCCTTGTCGTGGAAGAGGAGCCGCGTGTCCGGCTCGAGGCGCAGCACGGCCCCGGGGGCGACCACCAGCGAATCATAGACCACATATGGCTTCTCGGCCGTGAATATGGCATCCTCGGCGAGCGTCTCGCCGTAAAGGCGCGTGACATTCTGTCCGTATGCCTCCACGACCACGGACTGCTGCACCCCGTTGGTCACGAAGTCGAGCGCATCCTCCACCAGGAAGGGCTGCGAAGCGTCCGTGGGGTCTATGCGGCACTCCACGAAGACATATATGAAGTCGTTGGGGCGGATCTCCACATTCTCGAAGACTGTGCCCGAGACCCCGTCGACATTGAGCGAGAACACCGAGGGGGATTGGCGGAAACGTATCGAGGAGATATTGATTGACTTCGAGGCGGTATTGTAGACGCGCAAACGGGCAGTCGGCGTGCCCAGGTCGGTGAATACCGTATCGAAGCTGAGAGTGTCCGTGGAGAAGGTCAGCACATCCGAGGGGGAGGTGGTGAAGCTGTCGCTTATGCACGACTGGCCGGCAAGGGCCATCAGTATCCCGAGCAGGAGGGCCGGGAGAAGGCGTAAGGTCTTCATATTAATTATTAGCGGGCTTTATACGAAAAACGCCCCTTTGCGCGTAAATATTGTAAACTTCCACACTCCACTAACATATCCAAAGCAAGCATGAAGTACATGATAGTGGCCGGCGAAGCCTCCGGCGATCTGCACGCCTCCAACGTGATCACCTGTCTCCGCGAGCTGGATCCGGGGGCCGACATCCGTTTTCTCGGAGGCGACCTGATGGCAGCGGCAGCAGGCCGCAAGCCCGAGATCCATTATGACCGCATGAACGTCATGGGGTTTGCGGAGGTAGTCCGCCACTTGCCCCGGCTGCTCTCTATCCTGCGCGAGGCCTGCAGCATAGTGCGGGAGTGGAGGCCGGATGTGCTGCTGCTCGTGGACTACCCGAGCTTCAACCTCCGCCTGGCCCGTTACGCGGCCCGCAAGGGGGTGAGAGTGGAGTGGTTCATCTCGCCCAAGGTATGGGCCTGGAAAGAGTGGCGCGTGCGCGCGTTCAAGAGGGTGGTGTCGCGCATGTACTGCATCCTCCCCTTCGAGATACCCTTCTACAAGCGTCACGACTATGACGAGGCGGTATATGTGGGCAATCCCTCAGTGGGGGAGATTGACCGCGCTTTGGGCCATCTCTCGCCGCTCAAGTATTTCCTGGAGCGGCAGGGCGTCACTGACACGCGTCCCATCATCGCTCTGCTGCCGGGGTCGCGGCGCAGCGAGATAAGCTCGAATCTGCCACTTATGCTTGAGGCCGCGCGGCGGTTTGGCGATTACCAGCTCATAGTTGCCGCCGCCCCCTCGGTACCGGAGAAATTCTACCGTGAGATAGCCCAAGATCCCGGTCTGACACTGGCTTTCGGGTCGACTGTGACCCTGCTCAAATATTCCCGCGCGGCTTTGGTGACTTCGGGCACTGCCACACTGGAGACGGCCTTGGTCGGCACGCCGCAGGTGGTCTGCTACCGGGCGAGCGGGCGCAAATGGATGTATGACCTGATGAAGCGCGTGCTCAAGGTGAAATATGTCTCGCTTCCTAACCTTATCATGGGCAATGAGATAGTGCCGGAGCTGCTGCTCCACCGCTGCACCGCCGAGAGCATCGCCCACGAGCTGTCCCCGCTGCTGCTCAACTCGCCCAAGCGCGAGTGGCAGCTGAGCGGCTACCGCAGCATGCGGCGCCGCCTCGGCACTGAGGATGCCGCGCGTCGCGTCGCCCGGCTCATGACCGCCTCGCAGGGCTAAGCCATCATTAATTTTGAAAGCTACTTATAATTCAGTGAAGTAGATGTCGAGGGCATCGCGTATGTCGGCTGCCGGGGGAAGGCAGTCAATCACAGGGATGCCCGGAGCGCGCAGCAGTGTGAAATTGGGTATCCCGGCCCGGCTGTTCTTCTTGTCGTGGCCCATAAGCTCAAGCAGGCGGGGCACATCGGAGCAGGCTATGTTGAGGCGCCCGTATAGCGCGCGCAGCATATCGCGGTATGCGTAGATATGGCTTGAGTCCATCTCCAGGACGAGGTGCGACAGTATGAGCGCCACCAGTATGCCGTGGGCCACAGCCACGCCGTGCGGCACGGGCGCCCCCTTCTCAAGGCACAGGCTCTCCATGGCATGTCCCGCCGTATGGCCGAAATTGAGCGTCTTGCGCAGGCCCTTCTCCGTGGGGTCGGCCTCGGTAATCTCCCGTTTTATCTCCACACACCGCATTACCTCCGGCTCGAGCGTCCCGGGGCGCTCGAGCCCCGCGCTGCCGTGCAGAAGGCGGTCGTAAAGCCCGGCGTCTGCGATCAGGCCTGTCTTGAGCATCTCCCCGTATCCTGATAGCAGCTCCGCGCGCGGGAGCGTGTCAAAGAGACGGCAGTCAATAATCACCTCCTCGGGAGAGTGGAAGGCTCCCACCTCATTCTTGTAGCTAAGCAGGTCCACTCCGGTCTTGCCTCCCGTGGCCGCATCGACGGCCCCCAGCAATGTAGTGGGCACGTTGACGCACCTCACGCCCCGCTTGAAGGTCGCAGCTGCGAATCCTCCCATGTCTGTCACCATCCCGCCGCCGATATTGAGCAGCAGGGCGTTGCGTGTAGCCCCGGCCTCGGCCAGAAATGTCCAGATGGCGGTCATCTGCGCGATAGTCTTGTTGGGCTCGCCCGCAGGAACGGCATAACGGGGGAGAGCCATGAGCTCCGGCCATTCCTCAGCGAGCCTCGGCAGGACGAGGCGCTCCACATTGGAATCAGTTATCACATACACTTGGCCCCGAGCGCCCAGGCGTTCCGAGACGGATTTCAGATTATTCATAGAGTGCCGTTTATCGGGTTGTCATTGCTTTTTCGGAATCATCATGCCGGGCCTCCGGGGCATCATCCCGGCCCTCCGGGGCATCCTCTCCGGGCATATCCGCCATATTTCCACTCAGAGCCTCCTTTAGGGCATCCCGCAGGGCATGCATGGAGGGGAAGATGGCGTAAGGACGCTCGGCCTCGAAAGCCTCGCGGGGAATGGGGCCGGTCGTCACGGCGAGAGTGCGGCATCCGGAGGCTACCCCCGCGCGGACGCCCAATGGGGCATTCTCGATTACGATAGTCTCCTCGGGCGCTGTCCCGGCCTTTTGGAGCCCGCGCAGATAGGGCTCCGGGTCGGGTTTGCCATGAGTGACATCGCGCGCCGTCACCCTCCGTTCCTCCGGGAAGGCTCCGGGATAATCCGTGTCCAGGCGTTCAAGCAGCGAGCCTTGGCCCGAGCCTGTCACAAGCACTGTCGTGACGCCCGCTTTCCTGAGCAGGTCCACCATCTCACGGGCTCCCGGCATGAGCTCCTTGCGTCCCAGCTCATTAAACAGCTCGGTCTTGCGCCTGTACATCCTGCGTATCTCCTCCTCGGTGGCTTTCCGGCCGAGCTCGCGCATGAAGATGAGGTCAATTGTGGCCGCTCCGGTCATCCCCTCGTAGAGATAGAACTCGTCGCGGTCGCACTCCACACCGTGTTCGGCCATCATCCTCTGCCAGGCGAGGGTGTGGTATTTCATTGAGTCATACAGGACGCCGTCCATATCTATCAGGGCGGCTTTGATATTTTGGAGATTCATGATTGGGGATTTTAAATTCGGGATTAATCATGATTTGTCATGTTTTATCATGATTAATCATGAGTTGTCATGTTTTATCATGAGTTATCATGTTTTATCATGAGTTATCATGATTTGTCTTGATTAATCTTGAGTTGTCTTGTCTTGATTTATTGCTCCGGGTAGACGGCTCCTTCGTGCATGAACTTGGTGCCGAGCACGGTCGCGTCGTGCACCAGGTTGATGTCAAACGACTTCTCCACTTTGCCGGTCACCTTCAGGGCATCGCGGTTGTCCCACCCTGCGCGTCCGAACCGCACCTTCGGATTATGGAACATCCCCTTGATGTCAATTCCGAAATGTATCGGGATTGGGGAGCGCATCACTCCGATATGATAGTCCAGCTCGCCTGCGAAGTTGTTGACCCCCTCGCCAATCAGCCGGTAGCGCTCAAACTGGAATGTGAAGGGGTAGACCTCCAGCAGGTTGTCATGGACCGCCGCATGCAGGTTGATGTTGGCGATGTGGATAGGCTTACGGGTATGTATGAGCATCATGGAGGCTATATGATGGATGAAGTCGTTCTGCTTCAAGACCAGGTTTTGGGCAGACACGTTCACATCTCCGTCAAGGGAGGCCATCTCTATCTCCATGTCGGGGAAGACGTGCATCCCGAGGGCGACGTCGGCCGACACGGTGCCGGTCAGGTTGCGCAGCGAGGGCCAGCGGCGCGGCAGGGACTCGAACTTATTGAAGAATCCTGTCAGATTGATATCCGTCAAGGCCCCTTTGAGATTGAGCCGGATTTTCTCGATATCCGAAGATTCGTATCCCACCCCCATGGAGGCTCCGCCGAATGAGGAAGTGAGCCTGAGGTCCGGAATGTCCGCGTTTCCATCGGCTACATGTATGTTGGCAGCCATGTCCGTGAGGTTGAGGTTGGTGTATATCACCTCATCGCCCCTCAGGCGTATGTCGGCGCGGATATTGCGCGGGATAATAAAGGTCTTGTGGGGACGCCCTTTTTCCTGCTTGTGCTCAGTCGCGCTCCCCTCCTCTTGGCCATGGCCGGCGGATTTCTTCTTTCCTGAGGCCAGAGCGAGGGCGCGGGCGAGGGAATTGATGTTGAGGGTGTCGACATTCACGCTCAGGTCGCACACCAGGGGCTGGGGCGTAGCGGAGAGCAGCCACGGGCGCAGGCTGCTGATGCGGCCGCGCATGCGCAGCTCCGAGCCTCCGGAGCGGAAGCCAAAGCGGTCGATGGTCACTGAATCATTGCTGAGGGTCAGCTGCGTCTTAGAGAAATCAAACCGGGGCCCGTATCCCTTGATGGCCATGCGGCCTCCTGAGGAGATCAGGCGGAGGGTGATGTCATGGGCCGCCAGATATTTCTTAGTCCCCTCGCCGAGGGGCGATACCAGCCACAGGGGCGTGTGGGCATACTGCTTGAGCCACCGGCTGTCGGGCTGGGCAGCTTCTGCGAAAGGTGCGTATGGCGCCGGCATGGGACGTGCATCCTTGCGCAGGTCGCATATCAGGCGCAGATTGTCAAGGTCGAGCGCAGTGTGGGCAGTGCGCAGCGTGACATCCTCGAGAAGCAGGTCAGCCGTGGCTGAGCCGGCTGCAATGTTGAGCGAGTCCTTGCCCGACGAGCTGAGCGAGAGTGAGCGCGCTCCGGCCTTGACAGAGCCGTCGGCTATGCGCAGACCGGACACATCTATCCCCAAGTCGGTCATGCCCTCGCGCAGGGCCTGCGGAGAGGCCATTGCAGCGCGTGAGCCGAGGCGGAAGGTGAGCATATCGGCATCGGCGGTCAGCGTGCCGGACTTGACACCGGGCTTGTCGACACTCCCCTTCACGTCAATTGCCATATCAGTCAGCTCGGTCGAGCCGGAGGGCATCGTGAAGGCCATATCGGCCTGCATTGCAAGGGTCCCTTGGGGGCTCATCTCCTTCAGGGGTTCCCAGAGAGCGGCCACCCCTGCAATGTCGCTCTTCATATCCAATGTGCCCCGCACGCGGGGGTTGCCCGACAGCAGGTCGGTAACGCGGCCCTCCACGCCGAGCGTCACGCCGTCTCCTGCGAGAGTGAAATGCGGAATCTCCACGTATGAGGAGTCGGGGCAGGCCCCGTCAAACATTAGGCTTGCGCTCAAGCCGACATGCCGCAAGTTGATGGGAGGTATGCCGCGCGCCCGGTATCCGATGTCACCGTCAGGCACATTGAGGCTGACTATGAAATCGGGGAGCGTCCCTGAGGTGATATTGAAGGGGGACAGAAGGCGGGCTGACACATTCACGGTCATGTCGCCCGTCACGCCCTCCATGTCGGGAAGCCATGCCGAGGGGAGGTATTCCAGTAGGCGCATCAGATGGAAAGAGGCGATGTTATACGAGAAATCGTTGACGTTAACTGAATTTCCCGCATACAGATTCATGTTCATGCTGCTGCGCAGGTCGGCCAAGTCTATGCCGAAATCGCTGAGCACCAGTCCGAACGGCTTATAGCGCACGCCTATGCGTCCGTCAAGCCCGAAAGGGAATCCCGCCAGTAGGGTCACCGAGTCAGTAGCCAGCGACAGTTGTCCCGAAGCGGTGAGGCGGTAATTGTCCTCACCCTTTTCCTTGCCCCGTGTTTCCCGGAGGTCCATCCCTTTCAAGGCCAGCCTTGCGTCCAGGCCCGAGGAGGCGGAGCAGTAGCTCACGAAGCCGTGTCCCGCTATGCGAATGTCATTGGCCGATATTTCGGGGAAACTGTGCGCCGGAGCATTGTCAGGGGGCAGGATGAGATAATTGGCGACGGAATCATTGACATTGACCAGATTGATGTTGAGGTTGCGGACCTCCACATCATGCAGGCGTATGCGTCCGCTGAGGAGACGCATTAGGTTGACGCCACCCTTGAAGGACCCGGCTGAGCCTAAGAAGGAGGCGTTTTCGGGCAGCGAGGCCCGCAGGGAGGGTGAGACGCTGTCAAGCGAGCGGGAGATGACCGAAATGGAATCCGCCTGCAGGCAGAGGCGGGGGAAAGTGGACCATAGAGTGAACCTCAGATTCGACACCTTGACATCGGCATTGAAATATTGCGAGGCCTCGCGCTCGGCTATTTCCGAGAGGCGGTCGGGGGTGAGCAGAAACGTCAGGGCTGTCAGCAGAGCCACGATGGCGAAGATGAAGCCTCCGGCACACCACAACACGATTTTCCACCAGCGTCTGCGCGGCCGCGCGGAGGGCTGCGGAGCCTCGGGTGAGAAACTCCCGGAGGACATCATGGGGTCGGATGGATGGTCATGGCTCATGTTGAGGGGTGTGTTATTGAAGTTGAGAGTGCTTCATTATGATTCTATAACACTTCAACGCTGCAAAAAGCCTTAAGATGCGACAAAACGTTAAAAAAATTAAGACCCCGTCCCACAAAAAATGTTAAATTCCGGGTCGCAGATGTGCCCCGAATTTGGCCTTGCAGGTGAAGGAGCTTAGCGAGCTAAGTGACTGAACCAAAAGGCCGAAGGCGGGGTGCAGCTGCGAGACGGGGGTAACTTCTTCGAAATATTGTGTGCTATCCTATACGTCCTTAAAAGCGGATGCCAATGGAATATGCTGCCGGCCAACTATCCTCCTTCCAAGATTGTCTATCATCATTTCCGTTCATGGAGTGAACGAGGGTTCTGGAAAGCCTCCGTCATGTCCTAACCATTCGGTAATGGATAAGGTGGTTCGGAACGGGGCTGAAAATTACCGCTTCCCGGTGCCTTTTCGGTGAATTTTGCCCATCTCTCCAGTCACAATGCTCGCATTGCTCCCTCCGAGATAGACAAAATTCCCTCGAAAATTCACCGCCCGGAATTTAACATTTTTTGTGGGACGGGGTCTAA
>CAZWVY010000029.1:0-13752 GCA_964637105.1 uncultured Sangeribacter sp.
ACGTCGTCAAACGTCATGCCCTCCTGCACTATCTTTTCATCTATAAATGACATATATTCTTGCTTTTACAGAATTTGCGGAGACTTGGATTTTTAGAAATTGCGCAGCTTTTCATCGGTGATGATAGTCTGGTTGCGGTCGGGGCCCACAGAAATGATGCCCACGCCAACCCCGGTCACCTCCTCTATCTTCCTCACATACGCTTTAGCTGCATCGGGAAGCTCATCAAAATGGCGGACGCCGGTGAGGTCTTCCTTCCAACCTTCGAGCTCTATGAGCACCGGCTTGCAGCGCGAGAGCTTGCTGATGGTGGAGGGAGGAGTGTCAAGCAATTGGCCGTCACATTCGTATGCCGTGCAGATGCAGACCTTGTCCAGGCCTGAAAGGACATCAAAGAGCATCAGCGCCCAATGGTCGATTCCGGCAAGCTGAGCGGTATAGCGCGCCACAACGGCGTCAAACCATCCGATACGGCGCGGGCGCCCCGTGACGGTGCCGTATTCGTGGCCGCGCTCGCGAATCTCATGGGCGAGCTCGCCGTGAAGCTCTGTCGGGAAGGGGCCCTCCCCTACGCGTGTGCAGTATGCCTTGGCCACGCCCACCACATCATCTATCCATTTGGGAGATATGCCGGCCCCCACGGGCACGCTTGCCGCCGAGGGGGTGGAGGAGGTCACGAAGGGATAAGTGCCGTGGTCGATGCAGAGCATCATGCCCTGCGCCCCCTCGAAGAGAATCTTCTTGTCGGGCATGCGCAGATATTTGTTGATCAACGCGGAGGTGTCGCAGATGCGGTGGCCGAGAATAGCGGCAAGCTCCATGTAGCGGTCATAGACCGTCTTGAATTCATACTCGGGCAGTCCCAGGCTCCGGAGCTCGATGTTCTTGGCATCCAGAGCCGCGCGGAGACGCTCAGCGAAATACTCCGGCTCGAGCAGGTCGCCCATGCGGAGCCCCAGGCGGCTGTACTTGTCGCTGTAAGCCGGACCGATGCCCTTCTTGGTGGTGCCGATCTTGCTCCCCCCCTTCATGGCCTCATAGGCGCCGTCAAGGGCGGAATGCCAGGGCATCACCATGGCAGCGCGGTCGGAGATGAACAGCTGATAGTCAGTTATGCCCTGCTCATGCAGGCGCTCCAGCTCGGCAACTACTGATTCGGGATTGACCACCATGCCATTGGCCATCACATTGACCGTGGCGGGATTGAATATTCCCGAAGGGATGCTCTGAAGGGAGTACTTGTGACCGTCAAACACTACGGTATGCCCGGCATTGTTGCCTCCCTGGTAGCGCACCACCATGTCGGCGCGGCACGCGAAGTAATCAGTGATCTTTCCCTTACCCTCGTCTCCCCACTGGGAGCCGGTGACAACTAATCTTTGCGACATCACTCTTTGAGGTTATTGCGTTCGTAAATATAGTCAACGTTCTTCATGTAGTATTCGAGCGTGAAGCAGGCATCGAGCTCCTCCTCAGTCAGCACGCCCATCACGGTCTCATTCTGCTTGAGCAGGTCGTGGTAATTGAGGCCGTTGGCCATGGCGGCCATAGCCACCGGCTGCACGGTGTCGTAGGCCTTCTCACGTGAGAAACCCTTGTCGATAAGGGCGTTCATCACACGCTGGGCGAAAATCACCCCGTTGGTCATGTAGATGTTCTGCTTCATGCGGTCTTCGAAGACCACGAGGTTCTCAAGGATGCCCTTCATGCGGTTAAGCATGTAGTCGAGCAGAATCGTTGCGTCGGGCATGATGATGCGCTCGGTGGCTGAATGGGAGATGTCGCGCTCATGCCAGAGGGCCACATTCTCGTATGCGGTCACCATGTATCCGCGCATCACGCGGGCGCATCCGCAAATGTTCTCGCTGCTGACCGGATTGCGCTTGTGGGGCATCGCGCTCGAGCCTTTCTGACCCTTGCCGAAAGCCTCCTCCACCTCATGCACCTCCGTGCGCTGGAGGTTGCGCACCTCGAGAGCCATCTGCTCGAGCGACGATGCTATCAGGGCGAGAGTGGCCATGTAATAAGCGTGACGGTCTCGCTGGATAACCTGCGTGGAGATTTTAGAGGAGTCAATGCCGAGATGCTCGCACACGTAGTCCTGGACGAAGGGAGGGATGTTGGCGAAGTTTCCGACAGCTCCGCTGATCTTGCCCACTTCGACCCCGCGCGCAGCGCGGTCAAACCGCTCGATGTTGCGACGCATCTCCTCCAGCCAGAGCACCCATTTCAGGCCGAAACAGGTGATGTCGGCATGTATGCCGTGAGTGCGGCCGATGCAGGGGGTGTTGCGGAAACGGAGGGCCTGTTTCACCAGCATCGCCTCAAACTGCTTGAGGTCCTCGCGCAGTATGTCGTTAGCCTGCTTGAACAGGTAGCCGTTGGCCGTATCCACTACATCGGTGCTCGTCAGCCCGTAATGCACCCACTTGCGCTCCTCGCCGAGCGACTCGCTCACAGCGCGTGTGAAGGCCACAATGTCATGGCGCGTCTGAAGCTCTATCTCCTTGATGCGGTCGATGTCAAAAGTGGCCTTCTTCCACAGCAGGTCGATGTCTTGCGCAGGCACCACGCCTAACTCGCGCCAAGCCTCGGCGGAGAGGAGCTCTACCTTCAGGTATGCATTAAACTTATTCTGTTCGGTCCAGACATCACGCATGATGTCACGTCCGTATCTCTCTATCATTTCAATTGATGTTTTTTTCGTTTAAAAATGCGGGGTCAGAAACCATGCGTGCAAATCCGGTCAGAAACCCTGCGTGTAAATATCCCGGTCGTCATCCGTGTGCGGATCTATATGGTACAGATAGCAGTCTACTGTATTCTGCATCAGGCTCGCTATTGTCATCGGGCCCACGCCTCCGGGCACCGGAGTGATGAAGGCGGCCTTCGGAGCGACCTCAGCATAATCCACGTCACCTACATACTTTCCGGTCTCAGGATCCCGCGATATGCCTACGTCTATCACCGTGGCCCCCTCCTTCACCATATCACCTTTGATAAGGTGAGGCTGCCCTATGGCCACGACAAGTATGTCGGCCTGACGGGTTATCTCGCCTAAATCCGGTGTGTGGCTGTGGGCGACCGTCACCGTGGCATGGCGGTCAAGAAGCATCTTGGAGACCGGATAGCCCACAAGGCTGCTCCGGCCCACCACCACGGCGTGCTTGCCGTCGATGCGTATGCCGTTGTCATCAAGCATGGTGATTATGCCACGGGGCGTGCAGGCCTCAATGCAGGGGAGCTTCTGCCACATTGCCGCCACGTTGAGCGGATGAAAGCCGTCCACATCCTTGCGATGGTCCAGATGGGCAAGCGTCTGGCGTTTGCGGATATGTTTGGGCAGAGGGAGCTGAACCAGTATTCCGTCAACGGCAGGGTCTGCATTAAGACGCTCAATCTCTGCGATCAGCTCCTCCTGGGTGATGCTCTCCGGCAGGCGGATTGTGGTGTTCTTGATCCCCACTTCCACACATGCCTTCGCCTTTCCGGCCACGTATGACACGCTCGAAGGGTCGTCACCCACAAGTATCACGGCCAGCTGAGGCTCGCGCCCGGAGCGCGCTATGCCATCTTTTACTTTCGCTGCAAGGTCGCGCTTGATGCGCCCTGCCAGTGCTTTTCCATCTATATCCATGCTCTTATAAAGATTGGTGACCTATGTCTGTGCGGTGAAAGAGACCTTTTGTATCGACCTCAGCTACCTTTGCGAGAGCGGCTGCGTTGGCCTCCGCCAGGGTCTTGCCGCGGCCGGTGACCATAAGGACACGTCCGCCCGCGCTCAGGAAATTTCCATCTTCAAGGCGCGTGCCCATGTGCCATATCCCGGGCGCATCGAGGGTGCCGAGACTGATGTCCTTGGCGTAGCTGCCCGGATAGCCCTCGGCTGCGAGCACTACCCCAAGGCAGAAGTCATCGCTCCATTTCGTCGCGCACTCCTCGCCGGCGAGCGCAGACTCGAAGAGCGTATAGATGTCGCTCTCAAGGCGCGGAAGCACCACCTCGGTCTCAGGGTCTCCGAAACGGGCGTTGAACTCAATCACCTTCGGGCCCTCATTGGTGAGGATAAGGCCGCCGTAGAGGACTCCCGTGTAAGGTATGCCCTCATCCGCCAGCGCGTCGGCGGCAGGCTGCATGATGCTCTTAAGAGCCTGCTCCTCTATTTCCGGAGTGATGAAGGGCACCGGGCTGTAAGCACCCATGCCCCCCGTGTTGGGGCCCTTGTCGCCATCAAATGCCCTCTTATGGTCCTGGGCTATGGCAAGCGGGTAAACCTTGCGCCCAGATACGATGCACATGAATGAAAATTCGGGGCCTTCAAGGAATTCCTCCACGACAACTTTCCCTTTGCCAAAGGTGGAGTCGAGGAGCATGTCGCGCAGAGCGGCGTCAGCCTCCTCTGCTGTCATGGCCACCACTACCCCCTTGCCGGCGGCAAGGCCGTCATATTTGATTACCACAGGGAGCTTGTGAGCCTTCACGTATGCAGCGGCCTCGTCATAGTTGTCAAACGAGCGGTAGGAGGCGGTGGGGATGCCGTGGCGCATCATGAGCTCCTTGGCAAACTCCTTGCTGCTCTCAATCCGGGCTCCGGCGCGTGTAGGGCCGAAAACCGGAATACCTGCCTCGATGAGGGCATCCGCGAGTCCTGCCTCAAGAGAGGCTTCCGGACCGATGACCACCATATCGATTTTGTTATCTCCGGCGAATTTGACCAGAGCAGGCACATCTGTCACTGAAATTCCGACACATTCGGCCAGGCGCGATATTCCGCCGTTGCCGGGAGCGCAGTATATTTTTCCTACACGTCCGGAACGTGACAGTGCCTCAACGATGGCATGGCAGCGTCCGCCGCTGCCTACTACCAGCACCTTGTTATCATCCTTCTTTCCGGTCATGGCGATCAATGCTTGAAATGGCGCATTCCGGTGAAGAGCATGGCAATGCCTTTCTCGTTGGCCTTGCGGATGGCATCCTCATCTCGGATGCTGCCGCCGGGCTGCACGATAGCTGCCACGCCATATCTGGAGGCGAGCTCCACGGTGTCGTCAAAGGGAAGGAAGCCGTCTGAGGCAAGCACCAGACCCTCGGTCGCTCCGGCCGCTTTGGCCTGCTCGAGAGCTATGTGGGCTGAGCCTACGCGATTCATCTGGCCCGCGCCCACGCCCAGCGTAGCCCCGTCCTTTACCACGACAATCGCGTTTGACTTGACATGTTTCACTATCCTCCAGCCGAAATTGAGATCTTTCAGCTCACTCTCCGAGGGATGGCGCTCGGTGACTGTCATGGCATCCGTAATCTCCACGGTGCGAGTGTCGGCATCCTGCACGAGCAGGCCGCCGGTGACACCCACGTACTGCTTATAAACTTCGTCTCTGCGCTCCATGTTTACCTCGAGAAGACGCAGGTTTTTCTTGGATGCAAGCACCTCCAGGGCTTCGGCGGTGAACGAAGGAGCCATTACGATCTCAAGGAAGATAGGCTTCATCATGGCTGCCACTTCTCCTGTCAGCGGACGGTTCATGGCCACTATGCCTCCGTAGATGCTCACCTTGTCAGCCTCGTATGCCTTGCCCCACGCCTGAGCGAGGTCCTCTCCTTCTGCGGCACCGCACGGATTCATGTGCTTGAGGCCCACGCAGAAGGGCTTGTCAAATTCCCTCACGATGCTCAAGGCCGCGTTAGCATCCTGGATATTGTTGTAAGACAGCTCCTTGCCACCGAGCTGCCGGGCGAAGGCCACTGAATAGGGCACCTCCTGCGAAGCCCGGTAGAACGAGGCCTGCTGATGGGGGTTCTCGCCGTAACGGAGTCCCTGGGCGAGATCGAAGGTCAGGAAGAGCTTCTCATTAAGCCCTGCCGCCTTGCGCATGTATGCGGCGATATGAGAGTCATATTCCGCCGTATGGGTGTAGGCTTTGGCTGAAAGCTCAAGACGTGTCTGTGGCAGTGTATTGCCGGTCTCTCGGATTTCAGAGATTATCTTATCGTAATCATCGGGATCGCACACCACTGTGACATCGCGGAAGTTCTTTGCCGCGCTGCGGAGCATGGAGGGGCCCCCTATGTCAATGTTTTCGACTGCATCCTCCATTGTCACCCCCTCCTTAGCGATAGTGGCCTCGAAAGGATAGAGATTCACGCACACCATGTCGATGGTCTCGATGCCGTTCTCCTTGAGCTGGGCCATATGGTCCGCCTTGTCGCGGCATCCGAGCAGGGCGCCGTGCACCTTGGGATGAAGCGTCTTCACGCGACCCTCGCAGATTTCAGGGAAACCTGTGACATCGCTGATGTTAGTGACCTTCAGCCCCGCGTCGCGCAGGGCCTTCATGGTGCCTCCGGTGGCGATTATCTCCCATCCGAGGTTGCTCAGGGCTGTGGCGAACTCCACAACTCCACGCTTGTCGCTTACACTTACTAATGCTCTCATTATTATTGTGTCTGAATAACTGTGTCTGATTTTATTTCGGGCAGCCCGTCAGCACTCCCCGTTGATTATACGTGCGATGGTGTCCACATAGAGCTTGTGCTCCGTGCGGTGGATCATCGTCTCCAGCTCGTCAATATCACGCCCCTCGTATGGCACGGCTGCCTGGCTGACGATTGTGCCGCCGTCGATTGTCTCGTCAATATAGTGGATAGTGACTCCATAGACTTTGACGCCATATTCAAAGGCATCCCTGATGGCATGCGCCCCGGGGAAGGCCGGCAGAAGCGCGGGGTGGATATTCAGTATCCTCCCTCCGTAACGGCTCAGCAGCTCCTCTCCGACAATCCTCATGTAGCCTGCGAGACACACGAGCTGCACTGCATCACTGTCCAGCCGGTCGGCAATCATTCGCTCGAAGTCGCGCTTGGACGCGTAATCCTTAGGGCTGAACTCAAGCACCGGGATTCCGAAACGCTCTGCACGTTTCACCACCCCGGCTCCGGGTTTGTCGCACACGCACACGGCTACCCGCGCATCTATGCGCCCTTCTCGGCAGGCCCGGGCAATAGCTTCGAAATTGCTTCCGTTGCCGCTTGCAAAAACTGCTAAGTTCGTCATCCCGTGCCTTACTTGATTGTGACTCCGCTTCCTTGTGTTATCTTGCCGATGACAGAGGCCTGCTCGCCGTGACGGGCCAGAATCTCAATCACTTTCTGCGCATCCTCGGGCTTGACTGCAAGCACCATGCCTATGCCCATGTTGAAGATATTGAACATTTCGCGGTGGGGCACTTTGCCCAGGCGCTCGAGCATCGCGAAGACCGGAAGTATTTTCCAGCTGCCCTCTTCAATCTCCACGCCCATGCCCTCTGTGAGGATTCGGGGAATATTCTCATCGAAGCCGCCCCCGGTGATGTGGGCCACACCGTGCACATCCACCTGCGATATGACATCCAGCACAGGCTTCACGTATATTCGTGTCGGCGTGAGGAGCATCTCCCCGAGCGTTTGATCTCCGCTTTCGGGCTGCTTGTCGTCATAGCTGAGGCCATTGTCGGCCACAATCTTCCGGACGAGGCTGAAGCCGTTGGAATGAACTCCTGTCGAGGGTATGCCTACCAGCAAATCACCGACAGCCACCTTTGAGCCGTCAATCAGGTTATCTTTCTCAACGGCGCCGACAGTGAAACCGGCGATATCGTACTCGCCGTCGCCATACATGCCCGGCATCTCGGCTGTCTCTCCGCCGACCAAAACACACCCGGCCTGGCGGCAGCCTTCCGCGACTCCGGATACAATCGCCTCCACGGTCTCCGGATGATTCTTGCCTACGGCTACGTAATCGAGAAACACTAAAGGCTCGGCTCCCTGCGCGAGGACATCATTGACACACATTGCCACGGCGTCTATGCCGATGGTGTCATGCTTGCCGGTGGCGAAAGCGATTTTGAGTTTGGTGCCCACGCCGTCGGTTCCGCTCACCAGCACGGGGTGGCGGTATCCGAGCGACCCGAGGTCGAACATTCCTCCGAAAGCGCCGATTCCGCCCATCATGCCCTTGCGGGCAGTGGAGGCGACATGCTTCTTGATGCGGCTGACAACCTCGTAGCCTGCCTCCAGGCTTACGCCGGAGTCTTCATAGCTCTTTGCCATAATCTTTTTTTATCAATATCTATGGTATTATTTCTTTCTGAAGTAGTTGACGGCGTTCCTGAAGATATTCTGGTCTTTATTGCCGGAGATATTCTTCATAAGCCCCTCTTCATATCGCTCGCTGTGAGCCATCTTGCCTAAAATCTGTCCGTCAGGCGATACCAGTCCCTCGATGGCGAGCGTGGAGCCGTTGGGGTTGAAGGGGGAGGTCATGGTGGCCTCTCCGTTCTCATCGACATACTGGAAGGCTATCTGGCCATCGCGCATCAGCTTTTCAGCCAGTGCGGCTCCTGCTACAAATTTTCCCTCGCCGTGAGAGGCTGCCACGCCATGCAGCTCTCCGACCTTGAAGCCTGCGAGCCAGGGACTGGCTACCGTCCCCACGCGTGTGGTCACAATCTGGGAGATATGGCGGTTGATGTCGTTGCGGAAGAGTGTCGGGCTCTCCGCCGAAAGCTCGCCTATCTTTCCGAACGGCAGCAGTCCGGATTTGACCAGTGCCTGGAAACCGTTGCAGATGCCAAGCACAAGGCCGCCGCGATTGAGCAGACGCTCAATGGCCTCCTTGACCTTATCGTTCATGATGACATTAGCAATCATCTTCGCGCTGCCGTCAGGCTCGTCGCCCGCTGAGAAACCTCCTGAGAAAGCGAGAATCTGGCACTTGTCGATATGGCTCACCATCTCGTCGATAGAACTGTCTACATCCTCTGGACGGATGTTGCGGAACACCGTCGAAACCACTTCGGCCCCTTCGCGGCGGAAAGCCTTCTCCATGTCATAATCGCAGTTGGTGCCGGGGAATACGGGCAGGTACACAAGGGGACGCTCTATCGCCTCGCCTTCATATTTCCTTGCCTCACCTTTTCCTTCGGAATTGATGCTGCTCCCCTTCACTCCGCTGCGGTCAGGATAGACAGCGTTGAATTTTCCGGAGTTGGCTTTCTGCAATTCACTTATTGCAATTTTCTCGCCGTTAACGGTGAGTGATGTGTCTGCCACGGTGCGCCCTATGGTCTCAAGGCCCTCGAAGTCAAGGTCATTATCACACTCCATGAGAATTGACCCGTAACCGGGTGAGAACAGGTCATCCTCATTGACTTCAATCTCGGCGCCTATACGGTTGCCGAATGTCATCTTGGCCGCAGCCTCGGCGACGCCCCCTCCCCCTATGGCGTAGGCTGCGGAAATCTTTCCCTCAGCTAAAGCTTGGCGGTAAGCCTGATAACAGGCTTTCAAGGCTGCTGTGTCAGGCATAAGCGTGTCAAGAGGCTTATGGCGAAGCAGTGCGATACGCCTTCCGGTCATCTTGAACTCCGGGCTGATGACTTCGCGGGCGTCGACCGGGGCTATGCCGAAGGCTATCAGAGTGGGAGGCACATTGAGATCGGCAAAGGTGCCGCTCATAGAGTCTTTGCCTCCAATTGAGGGAAGTCCTAACTCTACCTGCATGCGCAGCGCTCCCAAGAGGGCTGCGAGGGGTTTGCCCCAGGCCTTGGGCGAGGACATCTTCTCAAAATACTCCTGGTAGGAAAAACGCATTTTCCTGTAATCGGCCCCCGCGCTTACCGCTTTGGCCACCGCATCCACCACAGCGTATGCCGCGCCGTGATAGGGGCTCCAAGATGAGAGGAGCGGATCAAATCCGAAGGCCATCATGCTGGCGGTATTTGTGCGACGGTTGCCGACAGGAATCTTCTGAACAGACACCTGTGCCTCGGTGCCTTGAGTCCTTCCACCGAAGGGCATCAGCACAGTAGAGGCTCCGATACTCGAGTCAAACATCTCGATGAGACCCTTCTGCGAAGTCACGTTGGGCTCGGCCAGACGGCTCAGAATCCGCTCGGATAGCGTGCCCCCTTCGGGCACACGCACAAACGGATTCTCCTCCCCTATTTTTCCAACCACAGCCGAAGTGTGGCGCTGCGCGCCTGCGGAGTCGATGAATTCACGCGACAGGTCGGCGACAATCCTGTCGCCGTAGAACATGCGCATGCGGCCCTTGTCAGTGACATCCGCGACATGGGTGACTTCAAGGTTCTCCTCGGCGCAATACTTCATGAATTCCTCCATATCCTTGCGCTCCACCACTACCGACATGCGCTCCTGCGACTCGCTTATGGCCAGCTCCGTGGCATTGAGCCCGTCATATTTCACCGGCACGCGGTCCAGATATATGTCAAGTCCATCAGCGAGCTCGCCAATGGCCACGCTTACGCCGCCGGCGCCGAAGTCATTTGATTTCTTGATGAGGCGCGTCACCTCGGGACGGTGAAACAGACGCTCAATCTTACGCTCCTCGGGTGCGTTGCCCTTCTGCACTTCGCTGCCGCACTCCTCGAGCGAGGCTGTGGTGTGCTCCTTCGAGGAGCCGGTGGCCCCACCTATTCCGTCGCGGCCGGTGCGCCCTCCGAACATCAGGATGACATCTCCCGCCTCGGGGCGCTCGCGCCTTACATCATCGGCCTTGACTGCTCCCACGACTGCCCCGACCTCAAGGCGCTTGGCCACATAGCCGGGATGGTAGATCTCACGCACGTGAGTCGTGGCAAGGCCGATCTGGTTGCCATACGAGCTGTAGCCCTCGGCTGCGCGAATCGAAATGACGCGCTGCGGGAGCTTTCCCGCGAGGGTTTCCGATATGGGCTGCCACACATCCCCCGCTCCGGTCACGCGCATGGCCTGGTAGACGTAGCTGCGTCCGCTCAGCGGATCGCGTATCGCGCCGCCCAGGCATGTGGAGGCGCCTCCGAAGGGCTCTATTTCCGTGGGATGGTTATGTGTCTCGTTCTTGAACTGGAGCAGCCATCTCTCAGTCTCCCCACCCTCTATGTCTACATCTATGAATATCGAGCAGGCGTTGTTTTCCTCGCTCTGCTCGAGGTCGTCAAGAAGGCCGTGCGCTTTGAGATAACGGGCTCCGACAGTGGCGAGATCCATAAGGCAGAGCGTCTTCTCCTCCCTGCCTAACTCCTTGCGGATGGAATGCCACATTTCGAGGCTCTTCTTTATATCTTCCGACGCGGGGCCATCCTCAACATCAATGTTCTCCAGCCCGGTCATGAAGGTCGTATGGCGGCAGTGGTCGCTCCAGTATGTGTCAAGTATGCGGAGCTCCGTCTCGCTTGGGTCGCGTCCCTCCTCTTTGAAATAGGCGACTGTCACCATGAGGTCATCGCCGTTCATGGCCAGCCCCCACTCCTTGCAGCGCGCAGGGGCCTCTTCGGCAGTTATTTCGCGGAAGCCCTCGAGCACCTCAACGGGCTTGGCCACCGCTCTTTCAGGGGGGTTAAGCCTGCCGAGATCCTTCTTGCGGGACTCGACGGCATTAATCACGTACTTAGAGATTTTTTCGAGATCCTCTTGCGACACTGAAGGGTCGAACACCATGAGGCGCCCGCTGCGTATTTCGACCTCAGCCGAGGGGTCGATCAGATGGACACAATCCACGGCTGATGCGGCGCGCTGGTCAAACTGGCCGGGGAGATATTCTACTGCCAGATACGGCAGGCCTTCGAGATCCACACCGCGCGTCACGGTGTCAGTGGCCGGCTCGCCGAAGACACGCTTCTCGGTCTTGTCCAGAAGCTCCTCGTCAAACCCGAAAAGGTCATAAACGCACAGCAGGCGCAGCGACTTGATGTCAAGCCCGAGATTGGAATTCAGCTCCTTGCGCAGGCTTTCGGCCTCAACTCTGTAAGGCCCGTTTTTCTCGACAAATATGCGGTAGTTCATCCGGTGGTTCAGAAGAATTGTTTTCGTTGCAGTCAAATTTCAGATTCCAGCACTTTCCTCGCCTGCTCGGCGCGGAACTCCTCAAGGGCGCTCTTCAGCCTGCTGTCTGTCACGGAGAGGATAGAGACGGCGAGCAGAGCGGCATTCTTGGCTCCGTCTATGCCGACTGTGGCCACGGGAATGCCCGAGGGCATCTGCACCATGGAGAGCAGGGAGTCAAGGCCTCCGAGGGCCTTGGTCATGATAGGCACGGCTATCACCGGGAGGGTAGTGAAAGCGGCTACCACACCGGCCAGGTGGGCGGCTCCGCCGGCAGCCGCGATAAAGGCTGCGATGCCGCGCTCTCGCGCTCCGTTGACCCACTTCTCAAGCTCCGCAGGTGTGCGGTGCGCGCTCAGCACGCGCTTCTCATATTCTACTCCAAACTGGTCGAGGGTCTTTGCAGCGGCTTCCATTACGGGCCAGTCGCTTTTCGATCCCATGACTATTCCGATCTTCATATCTTCCGGTTATATGATGGTTTTTTCTTTAATATTTATCAGACTGCCGATAAAATGAAATAAACATGACCGCCAACCATCATTCATGGTTGGCGGCCACGTTTTATCTGCACGCAGGGTCAATCCCACACTCCGTATGGAGCGCCGCAGCGTGACGGAATACAGTCTTCGTGTCCTTTTTCCGGACAACGGATATGTTTCGGGGTTGACTCATATTTTAAGCGTTCACCTTTCGGTTATCAATATCCGGTGCAAAATTACAACATTTTTTTGTGTTGCACAACATATTTCGGCCCCGTTTCATAAAATTTTAGCAAGACAAGGGTCCGGCGTCATTCTCACGCGCCGTAGGCAGCCGCCTTCTGCGCATGCTCGGCTGCCTTGGCCGGATCGGCTGCAACGCCATTTCCGGTGCGATACATGTCGGCCAGACGCGCATGCACTATTGCAAGCACATTTGCGGGCAGGCGGTCATTTGCCGCTATCGCCTCGTAATAACGGGCTGCCTGCGCGAAGTTCTGGCTGAGGAAGTCGCCGTTATAGTTCATGCTTCCGAGATAGAAGCGCGCCCAGTCATCTCCCTGCTCCGCTGCCTGCTCACGCATTTTAAGGCTCGGCAGGAATCCGTCCTTATAAAGGGGGTTCTGGCTGAAATTGGAGCCTGACAAAGCTGCTTCGACATATTCCAATGCCGTCTGCGCATCCTTGGTGGTAACCCCGGAGCCATCTGCACGCTTGGGAAGCTGCAAGACGACACGGGCGGCATTCTCGCCGAGATCTCCGGCTATGTAGAGCCAGAAGAAGGAGTCAGGGTAATTGACCGGGCCTCCTCCTGTGGCGCGCAGATTGAGCCCGTACAGGGTTGCTCCCCGAGAATATCCCCTCAGGGCTGCCTGGTGATAACATTCCCTGGCCTTCGGCACATCTTCCTTCACTCCATTCCCCTCCATATACATGCTCCCCAGAGCGGTATAGGCGAAACCCTGCAGGTGAGATTCAGCTTTGTCGAAACACTCTTTGGCCTGCTTGTAGTCCTTCTTATTGAAGTAATAGAACCCCAGGTAGCCCCAGGCTTCTTTAAGGCCTCCTTCACCGGCGGAGCGGAGCAGCTTGACTCCCTCCTCGGCCTGCTTGGCGTTCTGGGGCGAGAATGCGTAACGCACTCCCTGCTCCAGATCGCTTATGAGATTCTTATCTGACGGGCGCGCCGCCGTCTTGGCTTGCGGCGCCTTGGCACGCACCTTCGCCTCCATGCCGGAGATTCCGCCTGTCAACAGGACTGCTGCCATGAGAAACAGCAAGGTATTTTTTTTCATTGCAAATTCAGATTTTTTTGATTTAGACCCCGTCTCATAAAATTTTTATGTCCCAGGGGTCTTAGACTGCAGACTTCACAGTTTGGGCTTGGACTCGCAGTAGACGCAGCGCCACT
>CAZWVY010000029.1:13852-29909 GCA_964637105.1 uncultured Sangeribacter sp.
TTAGACTGCAGACTTCACAGTTTGGGCTTGGACTCGCAGTAGACGCAGCGCCACTGTCCGGGCTTGTCGGCCGAGGGACGGAAGAGCGTGTCCACATTCTCCATATTGGAAATGCAGCGGCGGTTGGAGCAGACATGCTTGTTGCGCACGGCGCCGTCCGGCACCAGCTTGCTGCTGTGCGCCGGGTCGTCGGCCCACTCCAGCAGGCGCGATATCAGAGCCATGCGCACAAATTTGCCATTTTCCACCTGGCGGAAATAGGCCGCGCGCGGATCGTCATCAACTTCTACTGTTATTTCGTTGACACGCGGCAGGGGATGAAGCACTGTCATGTGAGGACGCGCCAGCTTCATCTTCTCCGTGTCAAGGATAAAACTGTCCTTGAGGCGGTCATATTCCTCTTCGTCAAGGAAACGCTCTTTCTGCACGCGGGTCATGTAGAGCACGTCCAGCTCGCCCATCACCTCCTCCATCGACGCTACCTCTTTATAGGGGATGTTGTTGAGCTCGCACACTTCATGCTTCATATAGTCGGGCAGTTTCAGCTGCTCGGGGGCTATGAGCACCACCTTGACATCCTTGTAACGGGCCAGCGCCTTGATCAGGGAGTGGACGGTGCGCCCGAAACGCAGGTCGCCGCAGAAACCGATCGTGATGCCGTCAATGTGGCCTATCTCGCGGCGTATTGTCAGCAAGTCCGTCAGAGTCTGCGTGGGGTGCGCATGCGAGCCGTCGCCTGCGTTTATCACGGGCACACGTGCATTCATTGCCGCCACAAAGGCAGCGCCCTCCTCGTAGTGGCGCATGGCAATGATGTCGGCAAAGCAGGAAATCACCTTAGTGGTATCGGAGCACGTCTCTCCCTTGCTCACAGAGGAGCTTTTGGCATCGGAAAAGCCGAGCACGTTGCCTCCTAACTCCATCATGGCTGATGTGAAACTCAGGCGCGTGCGCGTGGAGGGTTCGTAGAAGAGCGTAGCCAGCTTCCTCCCTTTGCACACTTCAGCATATTTCTCGCGGTCTCCGATGATTTCTATCGCAAGGTCAAGAATGGAGTCCAGTTCCTCTTTGGTGAGGTCGGTAGGGTCTATGAGATGTTTCATATTATTCAATTCATTTCTTCATCCAGCTTTCATCCGAGGGATTTGCCATGAAGGCCTTGAGCCTCTCTATGTCCGACACCTCGATACGCCCGCTCTCGGCGGCCACCTCCAGAAGGGTGTCGAAGTTGGAGAGGGAGTAATTGGTCACTCCGGCCTGAGCCAGGCGGTCAAGGCCCTTCTTCATGCCGTAGGTGAAAATGCTCACCACGCCAAGCACATCTGCTCCGGCTTCTCTGAGGGCCTCGACAACCTCGATGCAGCTGCCGGCCGTGGAGATGAGGTCTTCAATCACCACCACCTTCTGTCCGGGGAGGAGACGGCCCTCTATACGGTTGCCCCTCCCGTGGTCTTTATTGCCGGAACGCACATACCCCATGGGCATGTCAAGTATCCATGCGGCTATGGCCGCATGGGCTATGCCGGCCGTGCTGGTGCCCATCAGCACCTCGGCCTCCGGAAATTTTTCCTTCACTGTCTCAGCGATAGTCTCTTCGACCATGCGGCGCACTTCGGGCGATGTCAGTGTCAGACGATTGTCGCAGTAGATTGGACTCTTGATGCCGCTCGCCCAAGTGAAGGGCTCGTCGGGACGAAGGAACACCGCCTCTATGTCGAGGAGGCCCTTCGCAATGTTCTTAGCGCTTGCCATTATATTACTTTTTTACCTCTTATGCTGTTTACTTGTTTTTTTATCTCCGGCCATTGGTTCAGACCCCGTATCATAAAATTCATGAATCTCAAGGGACTTAATGCTATGCCATTCCGGAGCCTGTCCGGTTTACTTGCTCATTCGCCCTTTACGAACTCGCTGACGCAACGGCGGTAGGAGGCCACAGGATCCTCCGAGGCCGTAATGGGACGCCCTACGACAATATAGTCTGAACCGATTTCACGCGCCATAGCCGGAGTGGTGACCCTCTTCTGGTCGTCTGCCTTGGCGTCCGCGAAACGGATGCCGGGCGTGACAGCCATGAAGTCAGCTCCGCAAGCCTCCTTGACCAGCGAGGACTCAAGGGGTGAGCAGACCACACCGTCCAGACCCGCTTCGCGGGCGTTGGCCGCATAGTGCGCTATGGTGTCATTTATTCCGGCGCTGATCAGAAGCTGCTTCTGCATGGCCTCCTCTGAGGTGGAGGTGAGCTGGGTGACAGCGATGAGCAGCGGACGGGTGCCATCCTCGCGGGTAAGCCCCTCCAGGGCGGCACGCATCATCTCCACTGTGCCGGCGGCGTGCACGTTTGTCATGTCGACATCCAGGTTGGAAAGCACCTTCATGGTCTTCTTCACCGTATTGGGTATGTCGTGCAGCTTGAGGTCAAGAAAAATCTTGTGTCCCCTCTTCTTGATCTCGCGTACTATTTCGGGCCCGGCTGCATAATACAGCTCCATCCCTATCTTTACGAAGGGTTTTTCATCCTGAAACTTGTCCAGGAAGGCCAGTGTCTCCTCAGCTGAAGAGAAGTCGCAGGCGATTATCACATCTTTAGCATTGACTGCCATGTCTTTATTAGCTATTGGAATTATTGGAAATATTGGAGTAATTGGAACTATTGGACAAAATCGGCGGATCATACTTGTCTTGCGGCTCCTATTATGTCGCTGAGCCGGGTGATTCCGAGCCTTTCCATCACTCGCGGCAAATCTTCGATTATATCACGGCAGGCCATGGGATTTCGCAGGTTCTCGGCTCCGACCTCCACAGCTGAGGCGCCGGCCATCATCATCTCCACGACAGCCTCCGCGCTGTTGACTCCTCCGCATCCTATGACAGGGATACGGCACGCTCCGGCTACCTGCCACACCATCCGCAGGGCCACCGGGAAAATAGCCGGGCCGGAGAAACCGCCCATTGTATTGGCAATGACGGGCCTGCGCGAGCGGATGTCAATTCTCATGCCGAGCATGGTGTTGATCAGGCAGATGCCGTCCGCTCCCGCCTCTTCGGCTCCCCGGGCTATGCTGACAATGTCGGTGACATTCGGTGTGAGCTTCACGTATACCGGAAGTGTCGTGACACTTTTGACGGCCGCGGTCACTTCCGCAACAGATTCAGGTGAAGTGCCGAAACTCATTCCGCCCCCGTGCACGTTGGGGCAGCTGACATTGAGCTCAATTAAAGCCACACCGTCGCAGCCGTCTATGCGGCGGCAGGTCTCGACATATTCATCTATGGAAAATCCGCTGATATTGGCGATTATCGGCCCATGAAAACATTCACGCAGCCGGGGCAGTTCCTCCGCTATCACTGCGTCAACGCCGGGATTCTGGAGTCCGACTGCATTGATCATGCCCCCTTCGCACTCGGCGACACGCGGCAGGGGGTTGCCAAACCGGGGATGAAGCGTGGTGCCCTTGAAGGAGATGGAGCCCAGGATGTCGGGATCATAGAAATCTTTCATGCCGTAGCCATAGCCGAAACAGCCGCTGGCAGGTATGACAGGATTCTTAAGCGTGATGCCGCTGAGCTCGACGCTCAAATCATGCTTGTCCACCCCCTTGCCGCTCATGTCTTGCTTTTTCATTTCCATATCAGTTCATCCTTGTCGAAGACCGGGCCCTCCTTGCAGATTCTCGCCGGACCCTTCCTGAGTTCAATACTGCAGCACATACAGGCTCCGAACCCGCATCCCATCCTGCTCTCCATGCTGACCTGGCCCGGCATACCGAGGCTGCCGCAGACCGCTTTTAGCATCGGCAGAGGGCCGCAGGCATAGAAATATCCGAATTCGTCCTCAAGGGTGTCAATCAGGTCAGTGACAAAACCTTTATGCCCCATGGTGCCGTCTACAGTGGCAATATGCGTCTCCACACCCATGGATTGCAGTTCATCCGCCCCCGAAACATCCGCCCCTGAGGCGAAACCGAGCACGGCCACAGGCTTCACGCCCTTGGATTTCATGTCAGCTGCAAGCCCGATAAGGGGGGCGTTGCCGATTCCTCCTCCGATTAAAAGCGCTGTCTTGCCTGCCAGTCCTCTCTTTAATCCGAATTCCGTGTCGAAACCGTTGCCCAGACCGTTGAGCATTTCTATCGCGTCTCCCACTTTAAGCCGGGACATCTCCTCGGTGCCGGCGCCGACTACGTCATAGAGCAGCGTCAGTCCCTCTTGGTCATATTCACACACTGAGATGGGACGGCGCAGGAACTTGCCCGGAATGGCAATTTCAACAAACTGGCCGGGATGATGCAACATTCCCGTGGGGCCGCTGAGTCTCATACGCCAGGTCTTGCGTGCTATTTTCTTGTTCTCCCGCACCGTGTACTTATGAAATCCGCCATATTCCGACAGCGCGTCATACACTATGCGGCCTTGAGCTATGGTCATAAGGACTGACCCGGAAAGCCTTGTCCCGGCAAAGGGGGTGCTACGTCCTTTGGATTTGAAATCCTCAGGGTTGACTGTGTACTCCTTGCGGAAATCCACAAGCGTCATGTCGGCAGGGGCGCCGACGCGTATCACATCTTCCTCTCTCCCTAAAATCCGTCGGGGCGCGAGGCTCATGATGTCCACAAGTTTCTCCAGCGATATGTCGCCGCTCTTCACCATATATGTATATGTGGCCCCCAAGGATGTTTCCAGCCCGACTACCCCCATCGCGCTCTTTTCGAGCCCGCGCGCCTTCTCATCGGCGCTGTGGGGGGCATGGTCGGTGGCTATTGCATCTATGGTACCATCCTGCACTCCCTGGCGCAGCGCCATTCTGTCTTCTGCGCTGCGGAGGGGAGGATTCATCTTGAAGCGTCCCTCGTCGCGCAGGTCTTCATCGCAGAAGGCAAGATAGTGAGGAGCGGTCTCGCATGTCACTGCAAGCCCCGCCTCTTTGGCTCTCCTGACCGCTTCGACGCTCTCGCGTGTGGAGATATGGCAGATATGCAGGCGGCATCCTGTTTCGGCGGCAAGGCGTATATCCCTTTCCACCTCCTCCCATTCGCTGCGCGAACAGATGCCGCGGTGGCCGTTCTTGCGCGCCCATTCACCATCGTGGATGTATCCGCCGTTGAGCAGTCTGTCCACTTCGCAATGGGCCGCGAGCACAGCTCCGGTCGGGGCTATGGAGGCCATGCAGCGGCGCATCATCTGCTCGTCCTGCACGCCGGAGCCGTCATCAGAAAAACCGGCCGTCATCCCTGCCAGAGCGGAATGATCGACCGGCTGCTTACCGGATCTTTTTTCGGTGATTGATGCGTAAGGGAGCACCTCTATGAGCGCATCCTTGCTGATTATATCAAGCTGGGTCCGGAGATGCTCAGCCGAGTCAGGCACCGGATTCACATTCGGCATCGCGCAAACGGTGGTGAACCCTCCGCGGGCCGCCGCCTGCGTGCCGGTGGCGACTGTCTCCTTATATGAGAATCCCGGCTCCCTGAGATGGACATGGAGGTCCACAAGTCCCGGCAGAAGATGGCATCCGCAGGCATCTATTGTCCGCTCTCCCTTGCCTGGCAGTATCGACTCAGCTATTTCGGACACCAGGCCGCCGCTGATTCTGACATCAGCGCGCTTGAACTCTCCGTCGGCCCATACATCGGCCCCCTTTATCAATAAGGAGGCTACCGGTGAGGATTTTTTCATTGTCGGTGTATACTTTTGTGCAAAATTACACCAAATTTCCCATAAATGCAAATGAAGGCCCCAACTCATAAAATTTTTATAAGTCGGAACCTCCATTAAAAGGTGTGGATTTAAGGTCCCGTTTCACAAAATTTTTGTCATACGAGACCTTCCCGGTCAGAGTGTCGGAGCGACAAAAGTGCGCTTGCCAAGCTCGAGGTCGAGCTGATACAGGCCGGTGCCATCCTCGCCGATAAGGTCGAGATTATCGAGGATGTGCTGCACGCTCTCCTCCTCCTCCACCTGCTCGGCTACGAAGCCGTTCAGTTTCTGGCGCGTAGCGTAGTCGCGGTTGGCCTCAGCCATGGAATAGAGAGAATTGATCATTGAGGTCACTTTGCGCTCGTGCTCCAGTGTGTCGATGAAGGCGCTCTTGACCGACGACCATTCGGAGGGCACGTCGTTGATGGGCTGCAGCAGCACGCGGCCGTCGCGGGCATGGATATAGTTCAGGAGAGCCTCGGCATGGGCCAGCTCCTCCTTATATTGTACGCGAAACCAGTTGGCTATGCCGTTGCGGCCCAGAGACTCGAAATGGCAAGACATCGACAGATAGAGATAGGCCGACCAGAATTCGGCATTGACCTGAGCATTGAGTGCGTCCTCAATTTCCTTCTTAATCATGATAATTCTGTTTTAATAGTTGCCGGAGCCTGCCCGCGATGCCCTGCATCCGCGTTCAGGCCCTCACCAATTTTAACACGGAAGGCCTTATTTAGTTTTCCGGAAACCCTATAAAACCGCGAAGTGCGCATCTTATCACTAAGACGCGCACCCCACGGTTGAATAATGGATTAGGAACAAATTGTAATATGCCTTGTTGTTGATTCACTTATATGACACGCCAAGTTTAAGAAGGTTTAATCGGAAGTGAAATTTTTTTAATTTTTTTTCGAGAGGCCATTTTTTAGGCTATCCGGTACGAATTTTTAGCCTGAATTGATGCAATTGTAAAAAATTTTAACTAACTTCGCATCCAAGACACGGGTGATACAGGATATTTTCTAAAAAAATTTCAGTGCCCCCGGCGCCTTGCCTACATTTTTCATTATTCATTAACCTGACTAAAACTGTCATCTATGAGCAATTTTTTACAGACGGCTCTTACCGTCGGCGCTCTGGCGATCGGCGCGACTGCATTCGCAGCGAATTACTCCTGCGCTCCTTCGCAGGGTAAAATCAATCTCGAAGACTGCCCCGGCGGTGTTAACTCTGTCGAGATTCTCGGCTCCTTCTCCATCAACCGCACCGCAGAGGGATTCATCACTCTCTATCAGAACGATGAAATCATCCGCCAGGTGCCCGCCTCCAACCTCTCCGACATCTATACTTTCGAAGGTTTTGACAAGACCGATGTCGGCAACGTGCATGTGACTTTCTTCAACGTCAACGGCCCCGCCAAGGACAACGGCCTCTATAAAGTCACCGTGCCCGCAGGATTCTTTACTGTAGCTTCCACCGGCCTCCCCACCGAAGACATGCAGTTCGAGTGGCAGATCGAGTCCGACGCACTCAAAATCACTCCGGCTGCCGGCGGCCACTACACCTCTCTCAAGGAGTTCAAGATCGAGCTTCCCAAGGTTATCACCCAGGGCATCAAATCTGAGGCCGTGGAGAGCTACGCCGTGCACCCCGACTCAGTGCCCGTGCTCAGCGTGCTCGTCGATCCCGACATCAACTACCCCGCCTCCGTGAGCATTGACGGCAACATCGCCACCCTCACCCTTAACGAGGCTGTCACCACTCCCGAGACCTACAGCCTGTACGTTCCTGCCTATCTCTTCACTTACACCACAGTGAGCGGAAAGAAGATCACAAGCAAGGAGAACAACTTCAGCTATTACGTCGACCCCGATTCCAAGGGTGCCATGACCATCCTCCCTGCTGAAGGCTCTTATGAGGAGTTCGCAGCCAACACATGCGTGGCTGCCACCGGCAAGGAGACTTCCTACACCTTCATGCTCGTATTCCCCGAGGATGCCCCGATGACCATGCCCCTCAAGGGCCAGGTGAAGCTCTGCCCGCTCAATGAGGACGGCACTTATGACACTTCCGCTTCCGTAGCATCCTTCCAGGCTGTGAAGGTGTCCGGCACCGAGCTCGCCCTGAGCGCCATCACCGGCGCCGACAAGCCCGTGTCAGTCGCCCCCGGCAAGTATGCCCTCGTGATCCCTGCAAACCTCTACATGACAGCCCAGGGCCGCAACGGCGCTTACTACTTCGTGTATGAGGTGCTCCCCAACACCAACTTCCCCTTCACCATCGAGCCCGCTGACGGCAGCCTCGTCCAGAACATCTCCGAAGTCACTCTGACCTTCGCTGAGGGCATGGAAGTAGCCACTTCCGCCAAGGCATACGCCACACTCTCCAACGGCATCGCCACTTACACCATGAGCGGCACCGTAGACCCCGAGAAGAGCAACGTGATCGTTTACTCACTCCCCGTCGAGATGGCTATCGCCGGCAACTGGACTTTCCGCACTCCCACCAACCTCACCGTAGACGGCTTCAGCTTCAGCACTTCTGCTACCTACACCGTGGAGAATGACACTTTTGTCAACACTGTCGTTTATCCCGAGGGTGATGTAACCCTTTACAACCTCACCGGCGTGAAGGTTGCCGAAGGCCAGCTCAAAACTGTGACTCTCCCCGCAGGCATCTATGTAGCTGTCGATGCAGAGGGCAACGCAGTGAAAGTTCGCTTCTGAGAAGCCGCATCCGGATATAATAGCACATTATATCAACAACAATAAAATAACGGCCTCTTCCGTCTGACGGAGGAGGCCGAATTTCTTATTATTGAGCTTGCTTATTTTTATAGTGAGCTTGCTTACTTGTTGAGCTTGTTCGCAAGTTCCTCAGCCTTTTCGCTGAGTCCATGCAGGAAGCCGGATGCCTTGTCCTTGAGCGAGTCCACTACGGGTGCGGCCTTGTCGGCCACCTGGTCCTTGAGGGCGTTGGCCTTGGCTGCCGCCTGGTCAGCGAGAGCCTCTGCCTGGTCCTTGAGGTCACTGGCCTTAGCTGCGGCCTGGTCCTTCAGGTCGGCAGCCTTGTCAGCAGCCTGGTCTTTGAACTCGTTGAATTTATCTGCGGCCTGCTGGCCGAGGTTCTTCATTTCCTTGTCTGCCGCAACCTTTGCGGCCTCCGCGCTCACCTGCGCGGCCTCGCGTGAAAGCTGCGCAGCCTGCTGCGCCTGATTCTGAAGGTTTGTGTTTTCCATATCTGAATGTTTTAAAATTATCGAATTTTATGTACGCCGGGAAGAATATTCCCCCATTTGAAGAAACGTTTGCACAGCGATTTGGGTTTACAAAAAACATTAATAAAATCCAAAGGTTCTAAACCTAAAGCACATTCCGAGGTCTAATGCTATAAAACATAGATTCCGACCTAAAAAAATAGTCCGGAAGAATAGTGTTAGTCAAATATTTTTTGTAATTTAGCGCAATTTATCAAACCAACCTGTTATGTTCAAGAAATTACGCATATCCGCAGCGGTAGTTTTGGCCGCTATGAGCGCCCTGGCCGCCCAGGCCGCCCTCCCTTCGGTGACACTCAAGGACATCAACGGCCGCACGGTCGATACCGCCACGCTCAGCAATGATGGCAAGCCTTTCGTGATCAGCTTCTTCGCCCTCTGGTGCAAGCCCTGCAACCGCGAGCTCAAAGCCATCAGCGAGGTATATGACGAATGGCAGGAAGAGACCGGTGTGAAGCTCATCGCTGTCAGCATCGACGAGGCCCAGAACGAGCAGAAGGTAAAGCCCTTCGTCGAGAGCAAAGGATGGGAATATGACGTGCTTCTCGACCCCAACGGCGAATTCAAGCGCCAGATGGGCGTCAATGACATCCCCCACGTTTTCGTGGTAGATGCCAACGGCAATGTCGTATGGAACCATCAGGGATACGTAGACGGCGGCGAGGAGGACATCCTCGAGGAGGTTAAGAAATACGTAAAGTAATCCCGCTTCATCCACATCACTTCTCCGACATCCCGCTACCCCTCCAAGGGGCTCCGGGATGTTGGCGTTAACTAACCGTTTATAACCGCATTAATAAGCCTTTTTTCATAATACCATGCAGGCAAAAAAGATGAGACTGACACTGCCCCTGATACTGGCCGCCATGTCGCTGACCGCCGTTTCTGCCCAAGCGCAGGAACAGGAGCCGCTGCTGGCCATGAAACCCCAGGGAGATTCGTGGGTCTATTCCCCCGACGCTCCCCGCAATCCGGCTCCCGCCGTGACCGACACTCCCGAAAGCTGGGTCTACACTCCGACAGAGAAATCGGCCCCGCGCGATTCGTGGTGGCGCAAAATCCGCGCTACCGGAGCAATCCAGACCGAGTTCCTCATCCCCTACAATCTCAAGGGCGACAAGACCGGTGCCTACGAGAAGGATGTGCTCAACAACACATACTTCGACCTCACTATCAACGCCCCCTACCTCTCAGTTGGAGGACGTTTCCAGTGGGCCAAATGGCCCCTGCCCGGCTACGAGAAGGACTTCGCCGGATGGGGTGTGCCCTACGTATGGGCCACGGCCTCATACAAGTGGGCCCAGGTCACCGGAGGTGACTTCTATGAGCAGTTCGGCTCCGGACTCATCCTGCGCACCTACCAGGAGCGCTCGCTGGGCGTGGATAATGCTATCCGCGGCGGCCGCATCAAGCTCAAACCCGCTCCGGGCCTCAGCATCACCGGTCTGGGCGGCAAGCAGCGCCGCTATTGGGAGCGCAATTCATCCTGGCTCTGGGGCGGCGATGCCGAGTGGAGCCTCAATGAGTCGTTTGAAAACCTCATGGGCAAGGACTACGGCGTGACAATCGGCGCTTCCTATGTCGGCAAGCATGAGCGTCCCGACAATATATATACGGTCATCACAGACGAGAACCTTCCCTTCGTCCGCCCCGATTATCCGCCGGCAATCGCCGATGACCCCGTGAAGGTGGGCTTGCTCAACATGCCCCGCAACGTCAACGCTTTCGACGGCCGCGTCAAACTGCGCTTGAAAGACTTCAATGTCCTCGCAGAGTTCGCCACCAAGAGCCAGGACCCGTCGGCTGACAACGGCTACACATACCGCAACGGCTCGGCTGTGCTCCTCTCTGCGACATACTCCAAGAAGGGTTTCTCGGCATACCTCCAGGCCAAGCGCTCCGACAACATGTCTTACCGCTCGCGCCGCTCCGAGGTGGGCATCTCCTCTTTTGTCAACCATCTGCCGGCCTTCACCATGACCCAGACTTACGCTCTGGCCGCCATGTATCCTTATGCCACGCAGACCGACGGAGAATGGGCTTTCCAGGGCGAGGTGAGGTATCTCTTCAAAAAGAATACTCCCCTCGGAGGCAAGTATGGCACCAATGTGCGCCTCTCCGCCTCCTATATCTCCGGCCTCGACCGCAATATCCCCGAGGGGATGATCCTCGATGACCGCCTGGCGGGCACTGACCAGTTCGGCGCCGCTTTCTGGAAAATAGGTGGGCTCTATTACGCAGACCTCAACGCAGAGATCAATAAGAAGCTCTCACGCAAGGTCCAGCTGACCCTCTTTTACCTGTTCCAGAAATACAACCAGCTGATTGTCGAGGGCCACGGCAAGATGGTGACAGCCAACACCTTCATACTTGAAGGCCAGTGGAAAATGGCCAAGAAGACCCAGCTCCGCTGGGAGGCCCAGTGGCTTCACACCAAGGAGGACAAGGGCGACTGGATCGCAGGTCTCGTCGAACTCTCCCTCGCCCCCCACTGGATGATTACCCTGACCGACACCTGGAATTCAGGCCGCAACGACAATTTTTACAATGTGATGGTGACCTACAACGTCAAGAGCAACCGCTTCACTCTCGGCTACGGCCGCACCCGCGAGGGTTACAACTGCTCGGGAGGCGTGTGCCGCTGGGTGCCTGAGACCAAGGGCTTCTCCGTCACTTACAACTACACATTCTAACAATTGCACCGGAAACTATGAAACATCAGAATATCACGGCTCTCCTCTCCGCTCCGCTCCTCCTGGCAGGATTCGTCTCCTGCGATAAGGTGGACGAGGATGACCGCATCATTCCCGTTGAGAAGGTGGAATCACAGCGCGTGGTGCTCCTTCAGGAATTTTCAGGCCAGCAGTGCCGCAACTGCCCCGGAGGCGCCGATGCCATCCACGACATTCTCAGCATCTATCCTGACAATGTGGTGGCAGTGTCGATGCATCCCGCCGGCACCCCCAACTCGGGCCCTTTCCTCGGCACCAACACCAATTCCGAGATCGCCACGGAGATGTATGACTTCTATGGACGTCCTAACGAGTTCCCCTCAGCTATCATCAACGGCACCGAATTCAGCATCAATCCCAGCAAATGGTTTGAGATGTGCCTGACACAGATGGTGCTCATCCCTGAAATCAGCGTGACTGTCGAAGCCTCCGCATCCGCCGGAGAAGACCCCGTTATCACAGCCAAGTACGCCGTAGAGTATAACGAGCCCATCTATGATAATCTCAACATCGTAGTCTGGCTCATTGAGAACGATATCGTCGCTGCTCAGAACGTATACGGAAAGCCCACACGCGACTACGTGCACCAGCACCTGCTTCGCGCCTCCTTCGCCGAAGACGTAGAGGGCATCTCGCTCGGCTCCTCATTCAAGATTGGAGAGACTTCCGAAGGCTCGCTTTCGCTGACTCCCGACAAGTCTTGGAATCTTGAGAACTGCCAGGTCGTGGCCTACGTCTACCGCACCTCCGACAAATATGTGGAGCAGGCAGCGATCTGCGATGTCAAGTGATGAAATAATCAACACTTTCTAACCAACATACCAAAGAAATGAAAAAGCATATTCTGACGTTCACCCTCCTCCTCATGGCCGTTGTGGCTTACGCTGCGGACGCTGTGAAGTGGGACATCAAGCTGGTGGGCGACAATACTGAGAATCCCGCTGTCGAAGCAGTGGCGACCATCAGCCCGGGATTCCATCTCTATTCAGTGGACAATCCCGCCGGCGGCTCCAACCCCCTGGAGTTCTATTTTGATGTCAAGGGTTGCCAGACCGTGGGCAAGCCGACCGCCAACAAGGCATACACCAAGGAGTTTGACGATGTGTTTGAGGTTGACCAGCATTTCTATACCGGCACTGTCAAATTCACCCAGAAGCTCAAACCCACAGCCAAGGATTACACCGTCTCCGTTGAAATCAAGGGCCAGGCCTGCGATGACAAAGGGTGCACCCAGGTGTTCGGCTCCAAGGAACTCAAAGGCAAGGCTCCCGTAGCTGCCGAGGCTGCTCCCGAAGAGACAAAGGATGCTGCCGAGACTCTGGCCGAAATGACCGATTCACTGCACGCAGCCGACGGCCCCCTCGTGCCCGGTGCCGACTCTACGGATGTATCCCACGGCCAGTCATGGTGGACCAATGTGGAGGCTGAGCTCGCGCAGCTCTCAGACGAGCCCGAGGAAGCCGGACGCAGCCTGCTCTATATCTTCATAGCAGGTTTCCTGGGCGGTCTCATCGCTCTGGTCACTCCCTGCGTATGGCCCATGATTCCTATGACCGTCAGCTTCTTCCTCAAGCAGAACAAGTCGAAGTCCAAATCCGTAGGCGCAGCCGCTACTTACGGCCTCTCGATCATCGTGATCTACGTCGCCCTCGGTCTTGCGGTGACTGCGATTTTCGGAGCCTCGGCCTTGAATGAACTTGCCACTTCGGCACTCTTCAATATCATCTTCTTCCTCCTGCTGGTGGTCTTCGCAGTCTCCTTCATGGGCGGCTTCGAACTGACCCTCCCCTCCTCATGGACCAATAAGATGGACTCGAAAGTGGACGCCACGACCGGCATGCTGTCAATCTTCTTCATGGCCTTCACTCTGGTGCTCGTATCCTTCTCCTGCACTGGCCCCATCATCGGAACTCTCCTTGTGGAGGCAGCCGCTACGAGCAACTTCATCTCCCCCGCGATCGGAATGTTCGGTTTCGCTCTCGCGCTGGCTCTCCCCTTCACGCTCTTCGCGATGTTCCCGACGATGCTCAAGTCCATGCCCAAGAGCGGCGGCTGGATGAACACTGTCAAGGTTGTCCTCGGCTTCCTTGAGCTCGCTCTCGCGCTCAAGTTCCTCTCCGTGGCTGACCTCGCTTACGGATGGCGCATTCTCGACCGCGAAGTCTTCGTGAGCCTCTGGATCGTCATCTTCGCCCTTCTCGGCGTCTACCTCCTCGGCAAGATCACCTTCCCCCATGATGACAAGGTGGAGAAGACCGGCGTGACACGCTTCATGCTCGCTTGCATCTCCTTCGCATTCGCCATCTACATGCTCCCCGGCCTGTGGGGCGCCCCCCTCAAGGCCATCAGCGCCTTCTCGCCCCCGATCTCCACACAGGACTTCTCCTTATATGAAGGCGATGTCCATGCTCAGGTAGACGACTTCGAAGAGGGCATGAAGCTCGCCCAGCAGCTCAACAAGCCCGTCCTTCTTGACTTCTCCGGCTACGGCTGCGTCAACTGCCGCAAGATGGAGGCCGCCGTTTGGACCGACCCCGATGTCAAGGCATCCATCGATAACGACTACGTGCTCGTCACCCTCATGGTCGATGAGAAGAAGGCACTCCCCGAGCCCATCAAGGTAATAGAGAAGGATGGCACTCCGCGCACTCTGCGCACTTATGGCGACAAGTGGAGCTACCTGCAGCGTTCCAAGTTCGGGGCCAACGCACAGCCCTTCCACGTGATTGTCGACAAGGAGGGCAAGCCTCTCGCCGCCCCCTTCGTATATAAGGAGGATGTCCCGGGCTACAAGGCCTTCCTCAAGCAGGGCAAGGACAACTTCTATAAGGAAGAGAAATAAGCTGCCCGGCGTAATTCAGCTCCGCGCAATACGGAGCGCATGACGCAAAACCCGACAAAAAACCTGACAAAAAAACCTGACATGGTGTTGCCCATGTCAGGTTTTTTTGTTAATTTTGCGTCTCACAACCGATAACGTATGGAGACTCTGAGCCGGCATATCATCGTTCTGCTGTCACGCCATGACTGCGTGATACTGCCGGGCGTGGGCGCATTCATCGCCACGCGCCGCAGCGCCCGCTATAATGAAGCCGCCGGCCGCTGGATTCCTCCGACACGCCATATCAGTTTCAATTCAGCTGTCAGAAGTGATGACGGTCTGCTGGCCCACAGCTACGCGCGCTGTCTGAAAGTAGATTTCGAGCAGGCCCGCAAGGAGCTGGATCTGGCTCTCGCACAGCTGATGAACTCCCTTCAATCCGGCCTGCCGTTTCAAATCGGCTCTCTCGGGTCGCTGATTCTCGAAGACTCCGCGCGGTTTGTGTTCAGACCCTCTCAGACTCCCGGGCAAAGGGAGGGAAGCCTTGGGCTGCACGCCTTCCCCATGCAGCCGCTCGCCTCCGCATCCTCAGATGAAGCAACTGAAGCCACAGCCTCGGTTGCTGTTTCTCCTGACGCAGTAACGCCCACAGACGCAGCAGACCTGTCAACGGATGCCTCCGCAGCGGACATGCTTCCGGAAGATACGGCATCGGAAATCTCCGCCGAGGAAGTCACCTCCGGCAATGGCTCCGGCTCAGCGCAAAGGAAACCTTTCGGCCCCTTCAAACGTTTTCGTCGCAAAGCCCTTCGGGTCGCAGCAGTGTGCGCCGCGGTCGCTATCGGGGCCGCCTCCCTTCTTATTCCCCGCGCCATAGGCCATGACACGCAGCTCGCCTCAGTCGTGCCGGTGCCGGTGAAGATTGAAAAGACGGTCAAAACCGAAACTCCCGAGCAAGTTCCCTCAGCGGTTATCCCGGCCAGCGGTTCGGAAGCGGGAAACAAGGGCGCCTCTGCACCCTGCATGCCCGACACAGCTCCCACCGCAACGGAGGCCTCCGGGCAGGATGACGCTCAGAAAAGGTACCATCTCATAGTGGCAACCTTCACCTCGCGTGCCGAGGCTGAGAAGTATATCAGCGTGAAAGGGGCATCCGGGGATGGTCGCACACTGAGCATCGTGCCGGGACGCAAGGTCATACGCGTGGCCGCAGCCGCCTCGGATGACCGTGAGACCCTCCTGACAGCTATGCGCACGGATGGCTTCTCGCGGGAATTTCCCGATTCATGGATATGGAAAAAGGAGTGAGAATAGAGGAAATTTAGATTAAAACCACTCTTTTTTCAAAAAAATCCTCTGAAAATTTGCGGGAACGAAAAATATGTTGTAACTTTGCACCGCAAAAGGGAAACAAGAGAGTTTCTCCGAGGAAAAATGAAAGTTTTTCTTCATTGCTTATACCGATGTCACGCATCGAAATGCGAAAATAGCTCAGTTGGTAGAGCACGACCTTGCCAAGGTCGGGGTCGC
>CAZWVY010000030.1:0-29898 GCA_964637105.1 uncultured Sangeribacter sp.
AGGACTCCCTGATTATGAGTCAGGTGCTCTAACCAACTGAGCTATAGGACCTGCGTTGGATTGCGAGTGCAAAGTTAGGGATTTTTTGCGGCATTTGCAAGTATTTCCGCTCTTTTTTCGGATTTTTTTGCTACTTTTGTGCTGCCCGGGGCTTTTTCAAGGGTTTCGGGGGTTACTATAGTCTGATAAGAAGTGATTAGCTGAAAAGATAATAGCTGAAAGAAATTAGGCTTTAATAGATAATATGTAACATTTAAGGATGGTGCTTATGGATGCAGGCAAGGATGGTCAGGAGGGGTATGCGGGGATGACGGTCGATGAGGCGGCGCGCGCTATGCGCGCTGCGCTGGCGGCGCGTTTCGGAGGCGGCGAGGCGGAAGCTATGCTGCGCCTGGTGTGGCACCATCTCAAGGGATGGTCGGCCGGCGAGCTGTTCATGCACGGAGCCGACCGGGTGTCGGACTATATCGGAGGGAAAATAGGGGAGATCATGCGCCGGCTCCTTGATGAGGATGAGCCTATCCAGTATGTGCTCGGGGAGGGGCGCTTTTACGGCATGGATCTCAAGGTCACCCCGGCGGTGCTCATACCGCGTCCCGAGACGGAGGAGCTGGTGGATATGGTGGTCGACCGCTATGGCGACACTCCTGACCTCCGGGTGCTGGATGCCTGCACGGGGAGCGGCGCCATCGCGATAGCTCTGGCGCGCACGTTGCGTTTTGCCGATGTCGTGGTCCTCGATGTGTCGCCCGCGGCGCTGGAGGTCGCCCGCGAGAATGCGCGCGCTCTCAAGGCCCCGGTGGAATTTGTGGAGGCCGACCTGATGAGCTGGATGCCCGGGCGCGGATCGCTGGATGTCATCGTGAGCAATCCTCCGTATGTGGATGAGTCTGAGCGTGCCGGAATGGATCCGCATGTCTTGAAATGGGAGCCCGCGCTGGCGCTGTTCGTGCCCGATTCGGATCCGCTGCGTTTCTACGCACGCCTGGCTGAAATCGGCCTCGAGGGGCTTAAGCCGGGCGGGAGGATGTATCTCGAGCTTAACCCGCGCCATGCCTCCGACGTGGCTCGGCTGCTTGCTTCAAAAGGTTATGTCGAGGTGGAGGTGGTGCGCGACAGGTATGGCAAGGAGCGTTTCGCCGTATGCCGCAAGAAGGGGGGAAGTGTGAATTGAATACAGCTTATGATTGAGAAGAAGAAAAAAGCGGTGTCGCCCGAAGCGGCGCGCCTGCGCATGGCCGACCTCTGCGCGCGCTCGGAGCAGTGTGAGGCGGATATTTTGGCCAAGCTGCTGAAGATGGGCCTCGCCCGCGGGCAGGCCGATGAGATTATTGGCGAGCTGGTCAAGGGGCGGTTTATCGACAACCGCCGCTATGCCTCGGCGTTAGCGGTTGATGCCGTGCGTTTCTCGGGGTGGGGGCGGCGCAAGATAGCGGCCAAATTAGTGTCGAAGCGCATTGATTCCTCTCTGATACGCGAGGCCTTGGCCGACCTGGATGAGGAGGAGTATTTCGAGGCCGCCATGCGCGCTGCCCGTGACAAGGTGCGCCATCTGGACCTGCGGGTGTATGAGGACCGCATGAAGCTCATGCGCCATCTTGCCTCGCGGGGGTTCGAGGGGAGCGTGGCCTCCAAGGCCGCGGCAATTCTCAAACGCGAGGCTGAGGATGGGATGGAGGGCGCTTGACATACTCTTTCCCCGCCTGTGCCGCGTCTGCTCCGAGCCCTTGGCCGAGGACGAGAGCCATATCTGCGCCTTCTGCCTCGAGGCGCTCCCGCGCAGCCTATACCATCTGCGCGAGCATCACCCCATGGAGGAGCGGTTTGCGGGGATCATACCCTTCGCGAGGGCCACGTCCTGGCTGCTCTACTCGCGCGGGTCGGCTGTGGCTGACCTGATACATGATTTCAAATACCGCCACTTGCCCTCCCTGGCGCACGAATTAGGGTGCGTCATGGGCGATGAGATGATGTCATGCGGGGTGTTGGGGGATGTCGACGCCCTAATGCCCGTGCCGATGCATGTGCTCAAGCGCGCCCGCAGGGGGTACAACCAGGCCGAGTCGCTGGCCCGTGGCGTGGGGGAGGGGAGCGGCCTTCCAGTCATCTCAAACCTGCGGGCCGCGCGGAGCCACCGCTCGCAGACCCGGCTCACGCTCACGCAGCGCGCCCGCAATCTCTCGGGCGTCTTCACCGTAGCGCGTCCCTCGGAACTGGAGGGGCGCCACATCTGCATAGTAGACGATGTGTGCACCACCGGCAGCACGCTCCTCTCAGCCGCTGAAGCCGTGCTCTCAGCCGCACCCGGATGCCGCCTCTCCCTGCTCGCGCTCGCCTCTACGGTATAATCAATTTTTTTTACAATCAATTGCTTTCGGCCACGCCCGCGGGGGCCGGCTCGCGGCGTATGATGCGTATCTGGCGTATGAGCATCACCGTGGCAACCACCGTGGCGATGAAATCACATATCGGGTAGCAGCTCCACACGCCGTTGAGGCCGAAATAGCGGGGCAGGATCATCAGCATCGGAATCATGAAGATTATCTGGCGCGTCAGCGACAGGAACACCGCCTTGCCCGCCATGCCAAGCGACTGGAAGAAATTGGTCGACACCACCTGGAAGCCCACCATCCAGAAGGTCAGCGTAGTGATGCGCAGGCAGATGATGGCGCATTGTATCTGGGCCTCGTCCTGCATGAACATCGAGGCTATCATGCGCGGATTGAACGCGCCGATGAGGCTGCCCGTGGTCGTCACCACCACGGCCGACACAGCCGCCAGCCCGAAGGTCTTGAAGAGGCGGTCATACTTGCCCGCGCCATAGTTGTAGCCCAGGATAGGCTGCATGCCCTGGCATATGCCTATCACCACGAAGAGGAACACCGTCACGAAACGGTTGAACACCACCACGGCCGCAATGGCGTCATCGCCGCCGTAATGCACCAGCGAATTGTTGACAATGGCGTTGATGCCCGATCCGGCCACATTTATCAGGAACGGGGCCATGCCGATGTAGACCACAGCCTTTATGACCTTCCAGCGCAGGCGGAACATCCCCGTGCCCCGGCGGAAGCGAAGGTCGCTCTTGGGGGAGAAGAAATGGCTCATCACGAAGAATGCCGTCACGAGCATAGAGATGTCGGTAGCGATAGCCGCCCCGCGTATTCCCCAGTGGAACCCGAAGAGGAAGAGGGGGGCGAGGATGGCATTGAGCACAGCCCCTATGATGTTGGTAAACATCGCCTTGCCCGGGTATCCTGAAGCGCGCATCACATTGTTGTAGGAGAACGTAAGGTTCATCAGCACCATACCCGGGAGCACCCACATAAGGAACTCATGCGCGTATGGCAGCGTATTGTCCGAGGCGCCGAACATCCTGAGAATCGGCGTGAGGAATATAGCGAAGAGCGAAATGTAGACCAGACCGATTATCACCGTGAGCTGGACTGAATTGCCCAGAATTATCTCCGCGCTTCGGTGGTCCTTCTGTCCGAGCACAATAGATATGCGCGTAGCCGCGCCCGCGCCGATGAGCATGCCTAAGGCCGAGCCGAGGTTCATCACCGGGAAGGTCACCGCGATGCCGGCCACCACATTGGGGTCGTCGATAGCGTGGCCTATCACGATGGAATCGATGATATTGTAGACGGCCATCACCACCGTGCCGACCACGGCCGGCAGGGAGTACTTGAGCAGGATTCGCCATATGGGGGCAGTAGCCAGCTCTTTCATCCTCAGAGCGGCCACATCATTGGAGTCGGATATATGTTTAGAGTGGGTCATACATCATTATAACGCTCCGGAAGCGTTTGTGTCGCAACCGGAGCGTCATAAAATCTCACAGGGGGTTGACGGAGGCTCCCAAGGGAGCGTCAGGGGCCTCAGGAGAACTCGCTGTACTTAGTCTGGAGCATCTCGTCGGCGCTGCGCAGGATGTTGAGGTAGTCGGCAAAGATCTCCTTGAACTGCTGGATGCCGGTGAAAAATCCCGCGCACTCATAGACGATAGCCTGCGAGGAGCTGTTGTAGTAGCAGCGCACGAACTTGTACTCAGCCACCGTGGCGTTGCAAGCCTCGAGCACGGCGCGCACATTGACATCCTCGGCGCCCATTATGCCCATCACCTTGACGTAGCAGCCGTCATCGTAGTCTGAGGCCACCACGAAATAGGTATCGCCTTGCGACTTGAACTTTACATCGCCGTCGCTGTCGAGCGATGGCATGTAGCCCTCCTCCTTGAGGAAGTTGAGCACTTGGTTAGTGAAATTGGTCTCGCGCTGAGACTTGGCCGAAGCATCAAGCCCGGCCAGGGAAAGGAACGCCACCAGGGCGAAAATCAGATTCTTCATAATCATAGTCAGTTAGCTGTCGATTGTCACATTAAGTCTAAGACCCCTGAGACATGAATATTTTATGAGACGGGGTCTAAGTAGCACCGGCGCGCCCGGGGGCGCCCTGCGCAGACAAAATTACGAAAAAAATCTGAAACGCCCGGCATCAAATGTAGAAAATAACAGTCGAGATGTCAAAACCAGATGAGAAGCGCCCTGATAATTATCAGGATGCCGATTATTCTGACTATTATGGCGAAAAAACCGGAGATGTTGAGCCATGCAGGGACTTTTTCAATAAGCAGCCATCCTACCAGGCACTGGATGAGAGTGGATATTAGCAGTGAGATCATTTTTTTATTAGTTATTGCAGTTATAATGCCATGATATATAAAATATACTATGTGCCGGGGCTTAAGTTTCGTGCCTCAGGCGCTCATACGTTGATGATATTGCCGTATACATCAATGATGTCTTCGTCATGCAGCGAATAATTGCGGAGGGCCAGATGGCCTCCGGCATCCATGACCATCATCCGGAGCAATGAGGGAGACTCGTATCCGCCGGAAGTGAAAGCCATGACACGTCCGAGTTCATTGAGTCCAATCATTCCCTCAGGAGTGTCATAGGGCTTTATCAATCCTCCTGCGGGTATGTAGCGCCCTGTGGCGCGCTCCGTGAAACCGAATGTGCCGTTGCGCCGCACCCACACATATTCAGTCCCGGGCGCCATGCTTGTCTCATCGTATTCGGGCGCGACGGATTCCCTGCGCCGGTCGCAGTCGAATATGCCCTTTCCCCCGTCACGTGACGTGACAGGGACGGAGCCGTATTGCTCCAATCCTATATCAGAATAGCGGAAAGGTGTTATCCGATCTCCGGTCTGGGGGTCGGCCATAGCCCATAATTTTTCCACCCGGAGCGCGCACAAGTCAAGCGTGATTATTCTCACCTCGTCATAAAGGGTTGGAACAGTCACAATTGCTCCCTTTGCCACTCCCAGGCGCCCCTTCCGGCCGATAATCGTCAGAGGCCCTTCTGAGGAGAGTTTTGAAAACGGGATGAAAAACTGGTTTTCATCCGTTTCCTGCCGGTGCTGCAAGATTTCCTCCGTGCTCATGATGTGAAGCTGTTGATAATTGCCAGGGTCGCGCGGATGTCGAGGCCCATGCCTTCCGCCATTTCAATCAGAGGCATAGCCCCGCTCTCATCCTGCCGTATGCGGCGCGCGAGCTCATAGAGTTCCCAGAGAGAAGCTGCCACAGGTTTGCGGAAGTATTGAGGCATCACAAGAGCGCTTGCGCACACATGGATGGTTTGCGGCACGCGCAACGCCACATTCTCTATTACTCCCAGGGCCTCTCCTTCCGATGTGCGCAGAGCGGAGTCCCTTTCAAACCTCAGGCCTGACCCGAATGTCATTCCTCTGCCGGAAGTGCTCAGATATTGCGCCTGTCCCATTTTCGTAAGTGCCAGCTGACCTTTATCCAACGTGATTTCAACAGTCTCTCCCGGCAGCAAATCCGCATCGGCGATGCCGCCAGGAAGATGGTGCACTGCGTATCGCATGTTCAAGCCGGTGAGGCCGGACAGCACTTCATTAAACCGGTCCCGGCTGAATCCGGGATACAGGGAGCGCAATTCGGATTTCATCCGCTCCCATTTTCCGGCGCAGCCGGGCTTTAAAGAGAACGAGAATTGACGCAGGCCGGGGTCGAATTCGAGCTGACGGCAGCACTCTTTGATTATAAGGCAGACCGCCTTCAGATCATCATGCATGGCAGGGAAGGTGTTCAGCGGCCGCCATATTGGAGATGCAGGCGGTCGAGCACTTGGCGCAGCTGCATCGCGTCAATGCCGAAATTGGTGTTCTGCATTGACTTGTCGCCTAACTCATGGACAGCCACAATCTGCCCGTACTTATCGCAGACGGGTCCGCCGGAATTGCCGGGATTCGTAGCCATGTCATACTGCACGAGATCCACATCCCGGGATTGATTGTAAGGATCCTTGCGGAATGCCGACACATGGCCTTGGGTAAATGACGCTGTCAGATTATGGGGGTTTCCGTAGGTCGCTACAGGATCGCCTTGGTTAGGACGTTGGGACGCAATGTCGAAGTAGGGCACTTCCTCGTTTTTTTCAAGGTCTACCGTGATTAGGGTCAGATCAAGGCCGTTGGTATCATCGGAAAACTTGATATTCTTGAAATTCCTTTTCTTGTCAGCATAAATTTTGCTGTCGTCCGGATCATCCTGGTAGAGCACAGCTACGGACTGGCCTTCCTGGCCCGGCTGGAGCACGTGCCAGTTAGTCACCGCCAGTCCGTCCTTGTTGATGAAGAAGCCCGTGCCGGTGCCCTGAGGGGTAATTATCAGGAATGTGCGCTGTTTCATGTAGAGGGCGAGATTCTTTTTCTCAACGGGCTGCGGCTTTTCAGGGAGCCAGCCTGTAGAGTCATTGACTTCAATAGACCTGAATGCATCAGGATATTCATTAGCCACCATATGATTTATGGATTCGCGCCCGGAGCCGGAGATTACGGCATACACCTTTACGGTATCTTCAGCATGAGCGATATTTTTCTGCATGCTTCTTGAATCGGTATAGAGCGTCACAGGCTTGTTGAGGACTTGCGAGCGGAGGAACATCTCCACATCGGTCCGCCCTCCCTCTATTCCGAGGAGCTGCGCGTGAAGGCCGGAAGCGAGGTCGAGCACATTGCCGTGCACATCGACCACCGTGCTCCGGTAGCCGTCAATCGGAGTGCTGGAAACAGGCTTATGGCACTTTTTCCATCCCACGGCCGCCACGATAATCACTAAGATGATGATTAGTATTTTCTTCATGATTTCACAGAGGGGCTTATTTGAACTGCGCCTTCAGCGGCGCGGTGATTTTGACGGAACGGCCGGATTTTTCGCCTTTGCCCGGAGCGATATTGATTATCCTGCAGTCTGAAGTTATCTCACCCTCAACCTGCGCCACCATTTTAGACAGCCAGTTAGGATTGGTTTTCAGATTCTGACGGGCATCAAGCGAGATGTCTTCACAGAGAGAGAATTCATAGGTATCATCGCTGAAGCGCACAATACGGAAAATCGCTTCGGGAGATTTCTCGTCCCGCAGCCCCTTGAAAAGGAAATTCCCGTTGCCGTCGGGGAGAGGATTGATGGCATAGCGGGTCTCCACACCTTCACGCGCGGGCGTGGTTGAGGTTTCCATGCGCTGCGCTGCCGCCGGTGAGGCATACGTATCCGTATCCGTAGCAGAAGGGGCCTCGGTTTGCGGGCGTGGTGATGAAACATCGGAATACATGGTCGCTGCAAGCCCCTGGACCATCTCCAGCAGACATTCAGACATAATTCGCCACATTTTGGCGAACTCAGGGCTATTTACGCGAATATTGCTCATAGTTACTCATTTTTAATTTACCTTGGATTTACCTTGGATTCAGCGGTAATTCTTATTTTACCTTTACTTCAAGGAGCTCGTCAACAATCCAGAATTTTCCGGAGCGGGAGATTTTCCCGGGTTTGACATCCGAGACGGTCACATTGTCGGCATTGCCCGTGAAAGAGAAAGGCTTTACGAAATATTTGAAGAGCTGAAGGTCATTCTTGATTGACTGCATGGCTTCGGGATTAATGCAGTATTCCCCTTTGCCCGTCTCATTGTCAAAATTTAGCTTGAACATTTTTTGTCCGGAAGCTTGCGCCGAGAGGGTCTCTATAGAAAACTTCACTCTGCCGTTGCTGTCCGGGTACTGGAGATTGCCGTAACGCGTCTCTCCGAATGCGGCCTTACGATTGTGTGTTGATGCAGGCTTGCTTTGCAGCTGCGCGGACGCGGTCCGTGCGGAGGCAGCTGTGATTGCCTTGCTGCTCTCGCCCGCCATTCGGATTGCCTCAGCATGCACCTTGGTTATCCGGACTTGAAGGTCTTCCACAGTTTCATCGAGAATAGCGGAGTTCTCCTTCAATTTGGAGCAGTCTTCTCCGATTCCCGCCAAAGCCTTCTCAAGAACACGGATTTTTTTCTGCAGGCCGGTAATTCTGAAATAGCCATAATAAGCTATGGCCGCGGCCATGACCACTGCAACAATTGCAGTGATCAAGGCCCATAATTGCATTGCGTCCATAACTCAGAATCAGCTGTTGAGTCGAGCCACCTTTACGGCCTCCTGGGCGAGTTCCTTGCCGATATTGTAGAGGGCTCCTTTCAAGGGCCAGAAAAACATTGGCTGAGTCAGTTTATCGGCCTCTTCGGTAACCACCTTTGTGCCTTCCAGCACCTGGTCGAAACTGCCTTGGGCCGAGTCCTCCAACATCCCGGCCACCTCTTTTGTCACTGGACAACCGGCATCGCTGAATGTATCTGTCACAGCATCCGTGCGGAACATCTCCACGAACTTCTTGTAGAAATCTATCACGGCGAACTCGATATCCTTGGTGAGGTCGCGCATGCGGAATGTCCTGCCCGGATCCTCCTCCTCATATCCGTGCACAATCTGGTCAATGGGCACGAGCGGTTTCGGATAGTTGAGAGCTACAAGCGAGCCGGTCGCTGTGATCTCCTTGGGATTGGGGTCGAATGATACCTTTACCGAGGCATTCCGCAGCAGCTCATTATCAAGCACCTGTGCGGATCCGGCATATCTGAAAATGGCATTGACCATAGTGGAGAGCACTTCATCCGATCCGTTGATCAGTTTGATGTACTTGCTGCCCATTCCTGAGAAAGTGAGATAGCGGGGCGGAGCGACCTCGGCCATGTGCACCGCATAGGCCAAAAAGTACATGAGCGCGCCGAAGTGCACTACCAGGAGCTGTTTCATTATCTTCGAGCCCTCAATCATCTCGCCCAGTTGGGTGATGTCATTATTGGTGAAGAGATAGCTGATCACGTCCGCCGAAGATTGGGCCGCTTCTATTGTATCCTTCACCGGAATTGTCGAGCTGACCTGCGGCATGCGGATCTCCTTGAAGTAAGTGAGGAAGCCGTTGGCCTTGGCGCTCCGCATAGTGGGATCGACCCCGTCATTCCAGAGGTCATCGGCCGCGAACAGGGCTGAGAATACCTGAGACTCCTGAATCGAGGGATTGACGTATAGCATGTCCGTAGTGCCGCCCCCTATATCCACATTCACGAAGGGGTCGCGGCTGGGCAGCTGAGACACCTTGGCGTAGTAGGGAGCGATGCTTTCCGTCTGGAATTTCAGGCTGTTTATAGTGCATTTCACCTTCTTCCTTGCATCTTCCCAAGCCTGCTTGAACTTCTCCAGGTCGTTGATGCTCATTGAGATGGTATAGGTCACCACTACATTAAAGGAATCAGTGCAGTTGTTCAGGGCGCTCTTGTTCTTCATCATCCAGAGCAGTTCCTCGAAATATGCCGCCATGCGCTTGCGGTATTCCGCCATGCGCTTGTGCGAGTTGCCGCCTGAATGACGGTCCCACTTGATGTTGGTCATATATTGTTTTGACCTTGACAGGTCGGAGCCGTAGTTGAAGCCGATGTTGGTGTTGGCAAACAGTTCCACTGTGGGAGACTCCCCGATTTTCTCATAAGTCACCGTGCGCATCGGGAATTTGACATTTGACTTGCCGCCGATAGCGAAGGGGACAGCCTCACGGAAGAGCGCGGTCATGAAATCGCCGAAGTTGCCGGCTCCGTTCTCGTCATTCAGAGTCACGAGCTGCGTGTCTGAAGCATCGTAAGTGAAGGGGCGCACCCGCTCCGGGCCGATTGAGGTGCCCGGTTTTTCCACGAAATATGCCACATGGGTGTTGGTGGTGCCGAAATCCACTGCGAAAGTGTATATGTCGCTTGAGGCCTGTGCCGGGTCGGATGTCACTTTTCTGAAAATGGGGAGCAGGAGAGCCCGTCCTCTTTGACCATTGTCAATCGCCTCGAGTTCTATCATGGAGAAGGCTCCATCCACATTCACATGGTCAGTCAGGATATTTGATTTGGGTCCCTTGAAGAGCCTGTGATGCGTTTTTGAAGGCACCTCGCGCAGGCCCTCGCCGGGCTTCTGTATCCAGTAGCTTGTCGTCACCTCGTCTGTCTTGGCTCCTATCATGACATCGTAGACGTTGTGGCCGTTGTCGGGCACAAGGCGGTAGAAGGGGAAGACTGCGAGGTCGAACTCCGCCGTATCGGCGCAGAACATCATCTCATCGCTTCCGGGGCTGACATCATATTTCTTGAAGAAATTGATTGTCTTCTCGGAAGCGAGGGGCAGACGGAGGTTGACGGTGACCGTCTCCCTGTCTTCATCATACTCCACGGTCAGCATGTCCGAGTAAGTCAGTTCCCCGCTGACCGGATCGACCTTGAAGAGGTCTTCGGGCTTGAAATACAGGAAGAATTCCTTGCGCAGAGGGAGCAGGAAATTGAGAGCCTTTGGATTGCCGGTGAAGAATTTTTTGCGGTCTATGAAATAGCTCACCTTTATGATACGGTCTTCCAGGAAGTCACCGGTCGTGAGATAGGGCCATTTGACGTTCAAGCCCGGCAGCATCCTCTCGTCCATTTCCCCGGGTGCGGCCGGGATTTCATCATGTCCCGGTTTCCACTCTCGTCCGGCGGCGTAGGTCAGCCCGTCCACTCCCCCCGGTGTCAGCGCCAGGGGCTTTCTGGCAGTGGCATCGCCGTTGGCGTAATAGTCCGCTGTCGGCTTGAGCATGTAGTCTGTGGTGTCCTCATCGATAGTGATAGTGTGGTTTGACACCATCAGAGGAATTCCCTTCACAGTGACCGTCTGGCCCTTGGATGTAAGCGGTTTTACTTCTTTAGGGTCAAAAGCGCCCTTGTTGTTTTTTATATCATCAATGATGGCGTGCACGTCATAGTGGTCCGCGCTGTCACTGATATACTTTCTGAGCGAGAGCAGAGACGGGGGGAGTGAGTCGCCGGTCATGTGGCTCTGCCACAGGCTGTACACATACTTCTGGAAATCCCGGTGGCGCTGATGCAGAGGCTTCGCCTCGTCAGCGAAGAGCGTGTTTCCCCCTTTCCCTTTGAAAGAGAGTCCGTTCTTGCCGAGGCGTGTCCTGAGATTGGCGGAGGTGAACACCAGGGAGGTCGGGGCAGTCCCCCCTATTATATCCTTTCCCCATAGGAAAAGGTGAATCGGGGTATCGGGCATGCCGGCCATGGACAGGGCGGCCTCCAGGGCTTTTGCGAGGCGCCTGTGGGCTGCCGACTCGGATGCCTTCAGCAGCTTGAGCTGCTCGCCGGGCACCCAGGTGCGGACATGGAAGTCTTTATTGTCTCCATACTCGTAGATGAATTCCAGCATATCCAGCAGCTCGCCCACGAGGTCATGATAGGCCGTAGGCTTCACGGCACCGTCTGAGAAGGCTGCTTCTCCGTTGTGGCCCGACTGAGGATTTTGAGCCTGGAGGTCGTTGACCTGCTTCAAGGCGCTGTCAAAAATGAAGAGACGCGCCATGGCGCTCGGCATTGAGGAGGCCAGTTTCTGCAGGCCGGCGCCGCGCTCGCTGACATTGTCAGGGATTGAAGTGGACTTCAGCTCCTCGTTGATGACTCCGTAGGCCCCTGTGGTGTTGCGCACTTGCTTAGGATTCTCCGTCGTCATGAAATTACGCGCGGTGGAAGGTGCTTGCTTAGTATTGTTTGGCATGATGCTCGAGTTTTAGCATTGATGAGTAATCATTTGAAAATCACAAGTTCGTCTTTGTGATCCTTGCCGCCTGTGCAGACGGTCACAACGGCTTTCCGCAGCAGGTCGGCAAAGACCCATTCCTCCTCGTGGCCGCTGCGGAGCTGGCTTCCCTTGGCCACGAAATGGCCGGATTCCCCATTATCTCTGAACCCGTCTTCCATGGCGCCTATGATTCTGTCAGCCGAAGCCTTCCTGTCACCCCCCTTCATAGCCTCGCTGAAGAAGCTGCCGACTTTGTCGAGGACCCCTTTCTTATCGTCCGCATCCTCCTCCGCCGTCTCTTTCATCACTATGTCAGCATATGGGCGCGAAATGTCCACCAGGCCGAGGCGATGGCTGTTAGGGGGGAATTCCTTGCCGTTTCCGGGGTAATCCAGTTCGGCCATCCATTCCTTGTAATATCCGTAGAACTTGTTGAGCTCCTTGATGAGACGATCAAGTTTTGAGTTGTCACCTTCCACGGCCTCGCTTAGCCCGATAGGCTGCGCGAATCCTCTGGACTTCAGCTGGGCGTTCATAGGGGCGCCGCCGTCAGTCAGCACATCTTCATGCACGAACTTCAAGGCCATGCCGAGCCATATAAGAGAGGTCAGCGAGTGTTTGACAGAGGCCTCATCGAAATGCTTGCCCAGCACGCGGCTGCCCGATTCCTTAGCCTCCATATCCATGTCAATGGAGAATTTCAGGTCTTTGGTCAGGGTGCCGGTCTGTGTCCTTCCCGAGATGTAATCCTCCACCATCAGGGCTGCTATCACCTCCACGAGATTGGCATTGTTTTTCTGGGTCTCGCCTCCCTCGCTGTATTTGACTACTGTCGGGATATTGTCACCCACATAATATATGCGTGAGAATTTCTTCTTTACCGCCGAGGATTCATAAAACGACAGGGCCGCCTTAGTCTTTGAGTTGAACCTCGCGGCCTGTATGGCCCCGTCCTTGTTTTCCTGGGGAGCGAAATATGGCAGCACGAGCAGCGCCGCTATGTCGGCCTGGGGCTTTCTCGCATGGATCGCATTGGCAATCTCGGGTATGCCTGACGCACCGGTGCCTCCGAAGATGGATCCTATCACCATCACCTTGTCATCATTGCCGGGCTGGAAGAGAGAGATGAACTTTTGGAAAATCGGGTGGTCGCCCAGGTCATTGAACACCACGCTCCCTATGTTTGGATTGCCTTTGAATCCGAGGTCCATTCTGAGATTGAGCTCCGCGTCGGGCCGGTTGCTCTCATCATACAGGGCCTGCAGCAGCTCGTATGTTCTCATCAGTTCTCCGTTGAGAGTGCCATATCCTATGTACTCCCGGAAGGTCATCTGAGGGGTTTCGGGCTTGAAGGGGAAAGTGAAACTGCCCTCTCCGTCCGCTCCCCGGGTGAGGTCGCGCACATCGCAAGCGAAAAACTGGTCTTTCATCCCTTTTGAGTCGCTGTTGGCGGTATGGCGTCCGAAAGCGGCGTTATGGATGTTGGAGTAGCACTGCAGCGTTTCCGCGCAGCGCAGTTTGTCAGCATTCTTCAGGTCACAATCCACTATTATGGGATAGACCTCATAATTGTCAAACGCCGGAGCGCCTGCGGCCATCAGCATGGTGAGGGAGCGCATGACGCGCTCGCCTGTGCCGCCGATAGCGAATACGAATAATTTTGGCATGGCAGGTTCCTGTTTAGGGTTTGAGCATTGGAATAGCTTTGCCGGCGATGGTGAAGCGCTTCACCAGGAGGCTGCAAAGGAAATAGAAAATCATAGCGAGCACGGCGGTAGTGAGGTCGAATTCAAACGCCACGTCCTGCCCCTTCTTGAGGTCGTTTTTGATAGTCTCATAGGCGCTGTTGATTGAGGCGATGTTAGTTGACACCTCACCCTCTTTTTTGTCTACGCACCCTTGATTATTGACCTCCACGAAGGAAATGGTGCCCGGAGCGGAATTGTCCGGATCGCCGATCAGGGCGAAATCCGCGTAGAAGTACCCTATCACCCCTGAGATAATCAAGAAAATGGCCCAGATGGAGGGGGTGGCTGTCTTGACACTTTTGGGGTTGTTGCAGCAGCCGAAGTAGAATATCAGCGCACAGATCACGCCGATGACGAGCGCTCCGAGAAAGCCGTATAGGAACCCCACAGTGCCGAAGTAGTCAGCATGGAAGTCGCCGGCATCACCATATTTTTCATGCTGTGTTACGAGAAAATAAAAGAAATCCATAGTGATATATTGATTAGTAGTTTATAAGCTGGGAATTCTGTTAATGGCGGTACTTGAACGTCACCTTGAGCAAGTCCTCGTCCCCCTCCAGAGCCTCAAACATAGGAGTGACAAGATATTTGAGCCCGAAGGTGGTCACCGAATCCGGCCCGGCCAGGTCAGATTGCGTGTGCCATGTTGAGGTCCAATCCCCGGGGATGGTATTGGGGATTGTGATGACTGTCGTGTACATTGCGCCGTCCGGACTGAAATCGATGGTGTTGTAGGGTATATCGATGTGAAGAGCATCATCCTTCCGGGTGACAGGTATGTTCAGGCGCTTCCCGTTATTTGTCACGACCGCGCCGTCTAACTGCTCCTGGGTGAGGCCATGGAGGCATGGAGGGAGATCCACGGTGAGCATGACAGTCTCAAGTGGATTGATTTTCGGAAGAGAATCCGTCTGAGTCGCCTTTGCATGGCCCTTCAGGTCATGCAGGCCTATGTACAGCGCCCCTTCCGGATTGGCAAGTTTCTTCTTCTCGGCCTGGTCTTTCAGCCACCGCATGTATTGCTTCTGGCCCAAGGCTATCACGTAGAAGGGTCTGATAGTATCAATATACATACCCTTATCCAGCTGATTGGTGTATGTTCCTTTGAACGGGGCTTTGTAGCGGAATATCGCTGCGGCCAGGTTCTTTTTGCCCTGCAATGCGTATTTTATGCGGTTGCCGAGCTGGATGAGAGCCTCTTCGGTATTCTTGGTCGGTCCTATGCTCATTATACCGTCGGTCACCAGAAATACCAGGTTGGATGACGTGTCAGCGAGCTGGCCCTCCGTTCTGAAGAAGGAGTCGAAGGTGGTTGTTTGCTTGTCAGCCTGTTTTGAGGCATAGTTGAGGATATCGGTGACGTACCCGGTGTGTTTTGTAGTATTGCCAAGGAAATAGATGCTTGTGTTGTGCTCTCCTTTCAGACCCTGGAACATCTGTACTATATCTTTGGTGACCTTGGGTGTGAAATAGGGTTTCATGCTTATGGAGGCATCAATGAAAATAAGCGCCGAGTCAGGGGCGTCGACATTTTCATATATTGAGGACGGGGAAAACTTGGCGCCGAGGCTGTTGCCGACTGTCGTGCGGTCGCTGCTTTTATGGCCGCACATCCACAAGCCGCAGGCTGCTGCGGCAAGAAGAGCTGCGAGAAAGACATTTTTTTTCATATCTGGCGTGGTTTTATAGTTCACATTATATCAATACTCATCATATCAATACCCCGGGCAATCTGCCGGAATCTGCGGAGTCGCCGGTGCGGGTATTGGCGTATCCGGGGAAGACGAGATCCACTATCACATCCTCGTAGGCCCCCGCCGGAAGATGGTTCTTCGGGTTGGGACAGTAGTTATCAAGCTCGGGATATTTATTTCCCGTCAGGTCTGTGGCTGCTCCTTCCTCAAGTCTTGCCATGAAGAGCGGAGGGAGGATTATGCGGATGCCAAACGACGTGTAGAGATCGCACAGGGCATCATACATGGCTGTGATAGCGGGGCGTGATATGGCGATGCCCGCATCACGTGACGTATCGGTCATGAATGGAAGCAGGCTGTAAGCGTAATACCTGCATATGAGCACGAAAGCGCTATCCTCCGTATTGAGCTGTCTGATGAGCGCCTGCTGGATTTTGGCAAGATATTCCTCCGGCTTAAGAGTATCTGCGGGAGCAATCTCTGCAACCTGGTCCAGGGTTTCTTCAAGCGCGTTCTTCAGGCTTTCCTCGTTGGTCTCGCAGTTTTCCTCATACTCCTCCGAACATGCCTTCAGGAAAGGTCTCCAGGCCCCTCGGATTTTATCCACACCGGACACAAGGGTCTGCTTAAGATTGAGAGTCTCAGCGGTCAGCGCAGACTGGAGGCTGTCCACATCTTTATTGAGGTTATCTACGTCCGTATTAAGACCTTCAACTTGGGTTTTGAGCTGGGTTACTTCATTCCCTAACTCGCTTTCCTTTCTCTTAAGGCTGTCTACTTCTGCATTGAGCCGGTCTTTATCAGCCAGGAGGCTGTCTATTTTACTTTTGGCAGCATTCTCTTTATCCTCTTTCTCCTTAGCGATTTTTTCGAGCTCTTTAGTTCTAATATTAATTTCCTTATTTTGATTCTTGATAGTGTCCTCTTTTTCGGAGAGTTCCTTTATCAGGTTGTTTTCCGACTTCGCGCAGAGATCTGCATAGATGGTCAGTAGTTCACTGACGGATTTACCTTCGGTGCTTGCTTCCTTATTTTTCTTATGTATGAGGTTGATGAGTTTTTCGGATGCCTCAGCATATGCCGGTTCGGGAGATTCCTTGGCTTCAGCTGTTATGGCCTCGGCATTTCCCGGCTGCGCTGGCGCTTCCGCTTCCGGTGCAGGTGCCGCAGTATCGACCGCAACGTGCGCAGGCTCGGCAACCGGATTATTGTCGGGCTTCTCTGCGGCAGGCTCGGTCGTTGCCTCAGCCTTGCTCTCTTCCTGTTCTTCTGACTTGGGCTTATTACTTTGCTGTTTTTTCACCACATCCTCCAATATCGCGTCGACACTCCCTAAAGATTCATTAACGGGAATATTGAGGTCTTTGAGCTTGCTTTTCAGATAATCCGAAAGCACGGTGGTGTCTCCGTTGCGGGAGAAACTTCCAAGTTCATACTTGATGGTGCAGGTTTTACCATTGGATACCGTGCGTGCCGGGACATTATTGTCAGCGCGCTTCTCCTTAAGTGCGGAGGGGAGAAGCTGAAACAGTTTTCTCAGAATCTCTATCGGATTGCCTTTGTCCTTGACATCATTTCTGGCCTTTTCTACCGGATTATTATCCTTGCGGAGACCCTGGTCTTTGAGCTTCTCCTCAAATTTATCAAGCAGGTTGCTGAGAGTGCGCCTTGTCTCATCATCTTCAGCATCGGACTGGGCGTTGTCATTGGGCAGAGCATTATCTTGCCTGAGGTTTTCATATATGGCATATAGAGTGTCTGCATCGGCTGCTTGGGCTTCGACCCCAAGCAGGTTGCAAAGTCTTTCGAGAGTAGCTGTGTTAGCTTTCCCGGTCTGCAGTTGCGTGCTTATCACTGAGCCAATTTCGTCTATGGTGTCCGGCCGAGGCAGATTCGGAAAAAGAGTTGCGAAGATTCCTGCCATAGCTTTATACGCTTCGACCTCATTATCGTTGTCTCCCTCGCGCTCGGGCGAAGCCGGAGGGATAGGCAGCACTCGCGGCTCCTCATTATTTTCAGGCTCAACGTCCGGTGTGACGGGGGTTGCACCGCGGATGGGCGCTTTGATTTTGCCCTTGCTGCGCTTGCATATCAGAATCATTATACCCATGCCGACCACTATGCCGACCAGGATATTGATTATTACCGGGAGATTGAATTGGAATTCCATTGCTTTTGGTTGTTTGTTCAGTTTTGGATTCAGATTGTCACGGGCCATATGCTGCGTTTTGTAATCTCGCTGCTCAAGTCTACGCCCTTGGGGGGATTGCCTATGGTAAGCAGGCCGTTGACGTAGAGGGAAACATTGTTTTTGTAATCGAGCAGCAGGCGGGCATTAAGCGTGTCAGCGCGCCCGAAGTCGTTCATGTCATACTCCTCCATCTCTGTGATGAACTCCATGTCTCCTCTGTTGTAGGCCTCAGCGGTATCGGCAGGGGAGAGATAGGTCTGGATGAGTTTGACGGACTCAGCCGCGGCAGTGCCTGTCACTGTGACGGCGCTTCCCTCGAAGTCTTCGAGACGCGAATCATCGGATTGCAGGGGGAGCTGCGAGCTGTTGAGGAGCTCGGCATAATGCCATTGCCCAAACGTTCGGTACATCAGCCCGTAGGCCGCATAGAGGCGCCGCGAGCGTATGGTCACCGGAGATTCGGGAGCATTGAATATGCGGGCTTTAGCCATGGCCCCCTCGACGACGGCAGTCTTCTCGAGGTTGTTGCCGTCGCTGAAGGAAATGATGCGTGCATTGGGGAATCCGAGGGAGGCCGCTGCCCGGCGCAATCCCTTGGCGATGCTGGGCAGACGGCTGCTTCGCCCCGAGGTGATGATAGTGTCTATCTTCAAGTCACGGCGACCTGTGAAGCTGATGAGACGCCTGATGAGGTCTTTGGTCACTTGGTCGATAAAAGAGTGAAACTTAGGGTGCTCAAGCACTATTTCAGCGGGGATATCATAATCCATTACCCGGAATTCACCTCCCGGGCTGAGCTTAGGTTTGATCTCATTCTTCACTAAATCTTTGAGCTTCACGCGCTCGGATAGCACCTTGACGTTAGGCTCAATCTTGGTTGACACTGTGATATCATTGAGCATCGCTTTGAGGTCATCAGCAGTTGCTGAGTCTTTCAGAATTTCGCTGATGAGGAAATCAAGATAGTTGCCTGCCTTGCCGGTGCCGATTTTCCCGAGGATGTCGACAGTGATTTTCCCGTCGGAGTCCGCAGTCTTGCGGAGGAGAGTGAGGTCGAGGGTGCCGGCGCCCATATCATACACGAGCACTGTCTCATTGCTGCGGATATCCCGGCCCGGATTGAAACTCATCCAGTTGTGAATGTAATATGCAGCCACTGCGTCTGACTCCCCCACGAATTTCAAATAGCCCGGGCGAAGTTTCGGGAAAGTCTGCCGGGCGATATTCTCCAGCACCTTCAGATGCGCCGGGGTATAGGTGTTGGGGTAGGTCATCACCAGTTTGTTTACAGCCTTTCCACGGGTCTCCGGAAGTATGAAATATTTGAAAAGCGCTGAGTATGACTCACGGAAAATTGAGGATATGCGCATCAGGCAGCTATCTTCATGGCGGCTTTTGGCCGTCTTGGCATCCACAGTCTCCAGATTGCCCTCCTCATCGCGGCGGCGGTAACGGAAGGTCATGTAGTCCGGCTTCTCCGGAAGATATTCATTTCCAACGAGGATTTTGAGACAGGGCAGCTGGCGTTTCACCTCGTCCATAATCTGGCTTGACGTAGGGGAGAGGCAGACCGACAGGTCAAGATAGGGGGGCATGGAATCTGAGTCAATCTGCGAGCAGAGGGTGGAAGCGGAAGAACCGCTTACGTGGTGGAAAAGTATGTCGGATGAGAGAAACGGCGTCCCTGTTTCGCGGTTATCCTCTTTGTATTTTTCATATTTTCTGTCCGTGCGGCCCAGGTCGCGATATATCCGGTCTTTGCGCTGCTTGAGGTTCAGGTTTTCCCTGTCATAGCGGCACACTATGGCTGACGACCCATAGTCCACGCACAGCCATTCCGGATTCGGGTCAAGGTGGATATGCCAGGCCACCGGAATCTTGGCGCTCTTGAGCTGCTCCGGACGCAGTCCGGTGCCATCCTTATCCTCCCAGTAATCAAAGGAGAGGGTTGACTGCACTGTGAAATCGAAATTGTCCGATTCTGCGAGGTCAGCGATCTCGGAAGGATTAAACTTGATTTTCACCTTTGTTTTGGCATCGGCGCCATTGGGCAGGAAAAAACCCTCAGCAGTTTTCATGCTGTCTACAGCGGAGCCTTCTGTATGAAGGAACCGGTGAAGTGTGTCGCCCTCTTTATTGACCACCCTGACATTTCCTTGCAACCTTTCGGCAAGCATGAGATTGCAGATATGCAGTCCGGCCCGGGGATTTGAGGTGTCAGTAGCGATATTTGACAGGATTACTGAAGCCTGCCCCATAAGGCGGCTTCCCGGGGCAAAATTCATGCGCACCGCCGGCGCCGGAGCGGAGGCCTCGTAAGGCTTGAGTCCGTCTGCCTCGGTGGCGACATATGTTTTCAGTTCCGTGCCTTGCAAATCCTTCAGGAGGGTGAAGGCGCCCTGGCACACGGCGCGTTCCTTTACTTCGGGACTGTAAACCGGTGCATAGCTCACTCCGCATTCCACACTGTATTTCTCCTTTGGTTTCACGGGATTTGATATGTCAGTGAAGTCCATGTAGACGGGTATTGACACCACATTGCGCCTGCCCTGTTTGACGGTGAAGCCTACTGTTTTTGCAGCATCTTCAGCCTCGGGGTTCCCGAACCATATATGCTTTGACAGGTCTTTGCCTTGGCAGAAGAGCTTGACTGAGGCTTGAGTGATGAAATGCGGAGTGAAATGGAAGTCATGGTCAGACCATGCGGCGAACGTCCCAATCTGCACGCAGCCCAATGATGATGAATACTGTATCTCCTCATCATTGATGTCAATAGTGAATCGGGGCCTTGTGCCGAGCGGCTCGATTTCAAGATAATTGCAGTCCCTGTACCGGTCAATTTCCTTTCCGTCGCTATCTGCGAGCAGTACGGTGAAAGCTATCGGATATATGCGCGGGTTTCTGTCCTGCATCCTTTTCACATCCCTGATCGCATCCGGATGGAAAAGGAGCTGGAAAGGAAGCGTCATTCCCGACAGCTCCACATCCACGGGAAATTCAGCCTGGCTGTATATGCGGTCATTATAAAGTATGGAAAAAAGTTTATTTGCATCGCACACCAGATCTGAGGGAACGCTTATATCCGTGATTGATAGACGCAAATCACGCTCCACACGATTATATTTACGGAAAAACCGCGCCAATCCTTTTTTGGGGGCGGTGACATTTATTTTCCATTGCAAATCCACATTTATCGGTGCCGCGTGCGGATTATTAAGATTTATCTTGGTCTTCATCGTTGAGCCTTTGTAACCTTTGTAATTTTAAGATTGCTGTCCGAGGGACGGTATGTGTTGATGTTGACAAACATCCGGTAGAGGCACCAAGCCACTAAAAGGAGGATAATGACCACTATCGCCACATCCCACACCATCACCGCTTTGAAAGCATCATTGGGAAACCACCACCAGAAGATGTCCCAAAGGGGGAAGATGCCGAGCACTTTGGTCTCTTCGGGGAGCTTTACGACCTCTTTCAAGGTCATGCCCTCGGCATATCGGCTGTTGAGCGGCGAGATGGTCATGCCGTTATAGAATCCGTCTTTGAGAAGCAGGGCCATGTCTATGGTCAGAGTGTCGCCCTCCCGGATAGATTTCGACGGGATGCGGATATTCTGAGGTTTGTTGCGGCCGGCAGAATATGAATACACCTGTTTGCCCTCCCGGTTGAAGATGTTCAAGGAGGTGATGGAATACTTGGGATCCAGTGACCTCACTTCCATATCAAGGCCGTACCCGCCCCGGACGCGTTTCAAGGGGAGCGTCGAGGGCATGTCTGTGACAGCGTGTATTGAGGGCCTGTCCGCCCACACGAGTTCGTAAGGTACCACGCTGTATCTGCCATCGGATGACAGGGCGTATTTAGGCCATTTATGTCCGGCATCCACCATGAATCCTGTTTGAAGATATTTGAAATCCTCATTAAAATCCCGAATGGTGTTGAAGAAGGGTTTTGACATGGCGTCCAGAGCCCGGGTATCGGCCCCCGCGCACAGCCGCACATTGTTCCATTCGTTCAGGTAATTGTCGTCCACTCCGTTGACAATGCCGTCAGTCACTATGTAGACGAAAGTCCGGTCCGCTGTCAGGCCTGATCCCTCCGGGGCTTTGGCAGCCATTGCAATGTATGGCTTGCAGGCGGACTGCAGGGAGGCGAAAGGGGCGCCCGCATGATTCAGAGCCGGCTCTCCGGATGGCCAGGATGGAAAGAATCGGTTCAGGGATCCTTTGTAGTCGCGGTTCCAGAGTATGTCATTCCCTTCGGAGTCGTTATAAGGGCGCACGAAATTATCTGCCGAGGGGCGCCCTAATTGCATTGAGTATCCCACAATGGATATGTAGTCCTTCTCCTTGTCGTAGCCGTTATGACGCAATAGATTGTCAAGGGTGCCCAAAATCCGGGGATTATTGTAAACTGCACTCCGGTACATTTCAATGGACTGGTCAAAAGCGATTATGAAGTGTTTGGTTTGACCGCAGGCATATAAATTTGCAGCCGCAATCATCATGGCCAGGGCGAAACTCCTGAGCCATGAATGGCTTATCCGTTGGTGGCATGCCGCATTATTTGACACATATCTGTTTCCCATTTGGACGGGTTATCTGCACGGCTGACATGCAGGCTGTTAGTTAGCTTTGATATTAACTGTTATTGATTGCATATGGGGGTATCTCTATCCAAGAGATATGCAGGGGGCGCATGTGGCTGGAAATGCGGGAGATGGGGGTCGGCGGTGGCGGCATTTGCAAAACATCCGGGATATTCCGGCTTATCAGCCGCCGGGGCTCCGGCGCCTGAAGATAGGCTTGGAGGCGCGAAAACCGAATTTTTCGGGCGAATATTTGGGAATTTCAAATTTTAAGAGTAACTTTGCGGTAAAGTAGGGTATCTCTTGGATAGAGATACCCATTGTTAAGAGGATATTTTTTAGCCGCCGTCTCCTGTTGGGGACGGCGGCGTTTGTTAGGGCCGGATGTCCTTGTTGTTAGGGCCGGATGTCCTTGTTGTCATGGCCGCGGTGCCCCGTCGCCCGGAGGGAGCGGAGGATTAGGGAGTTGGCTTTGTCTACGGCGGAGGTGTCGAGGCTGGCGAGGTAGATGCGGGTGGTGGCCTCGCTGTCGTGGCCCATGCCTTCGCTGATGACGCTCAGGGGGATGCCTTTGGATCTGGCGGCTGAGGCCCAGCTGTGCCGCGCTACGTAGAGCGTCAGCGGGAGGGCCACGCCGGCCTGCCGTCCTACCAGCTTCAGGTTGCGGTTGATGCTGCCGGCCGCTTTGCGGTAGGCGTTCCGTTCGCTCTGGCCCGGTTTGCGGATTATCGGGAGCAGGTACGGGGTGGGATTGGGGGGATACTTGTCGAGGATGCGCTGCATCTCGCGCGTCCAGGCGATGGTGAGCTGCTGGCCCGTCTTGCGGCGGCGGTAGATGACGTAGCCCCGCTCCAGGTCGGCCTTGCGCAGGTAGGCCATGTCGATGAAGCTCATGCCGCGCAGCATGAAGCTCATCATGAACATGTCGCGGGCATAGTCGAGGGCGGGCTTGAGCGAGAGGTCGAGGGTGTGGATGCGGCGGATGGCCACGAGGGGAAGGGCGCGTTTCACTGTCTTGTCGACTCCGGTGTAGATGTGGCGGAAGGGATGGCGGTCGTCGATGACCCCCTCCTCGACGGCACGGTTGTAGAGGGCGCGCAGTATGCGGGCGTAGAAGGAGATGGTGTTGGGGCTGTTGCCGAGGCGCTTGTGCCAGGCCTCGTAGGCCTCCATGGTCTCGGAGGTGATGGAGTCGAGCATGATGTCCTCGCCGTCGCGAAACCTTTTGAAGCTGTTGAGGGTGGAGGCGTAGGTCTCGGCGGTGCGGATTTTGCCGTTCTGCTTTAGGCGCAGTATCATCGTCTCCATGTAGTTGAAGAGGGTGTAGCGGGCGGCGTGGCGGTGGTATTCCTCGATCACGTCGTCGGCTGTGTAGGGGAGGGGGGAGCTGTCGAGGGTGCGGATGATGCGGGCTATGCGCTCCAGGTCGCGGCGCACCCTTTCGCGGATTGAGAGGAGCATGGGGGCGCGGTCGCCGCCGCGTGGGGCGATGATGGCCGCGCGGCGGTCGTCCCACTCCTCGGGGAGGATGTGATAGCCGGGAAAGAGCTGGCGCGTCTTGCGCTCGTGGATAATCTGGTAGAAGATGGTCCCTTCGCGGCCCGGGAGGCCTGAGGGGCGGAATTTCGGTCTGATTGATGCCATGGGATTTTCGGTATTAGGCTGTTTAGGAGTAAACGGGGGGAGAGCCGGGGGAGGAGGCAAATGCTTCGCATTTGAACAGAACGGCTTCGCGACTCGGAAGCCTGCAGGGGGAGGAGTGGGTCGGACTTGTCGGACTGGTCAGACTGGTCAGACTTGTCGGACTGGTCGGACTTGTCGGACTTGTCGGACTTGTCGGACTGGTCAGACTGGTCAGACTGGTCGGACTTGTCAGACTTTTTTAAGTTAATTTAATTATGGGGATTGCGGATTTTTTTGTAACTTTGCGGCTGAATGGGATTACTGGGACTCCTCGGGAGTCCTGACTGACCGAAACTACCGAAACGCAACTTGCTATGCAGCAATCAGATGACATACGTCTTTTCGCTGCCGCCACATTATTTTCGTCATGTGGCGGAGGCTCGGGGTATGCGGCTGCTTCCGGCGGCGGCTGCCGGGCGGCGGCTCCTGGCGGGGGCTACGCTCCTGGCAGCGGCTGCCGAGCGGGGGCTTCTGCTGGCGGCTGCCGGGCCGGGGCTTCTGGCGGCTTTGGGCGGCTGGCTGCTTTTGGCGGGCGGTTCGGGCTGATTTTCGGTCTTGACCTCCAAAAATCCCCCCCCCCGATGTTGTAAAGCTCTGATTATCATCGCGTTATGCGCGGGTCGGACTGGTCTGACTTGTCGGACTTGTCGGACTGGTCTGACTGGTCAGACTGGTCGGACTGGTCGGACTTGTCGGACTCGTCGGACTGGGGTGCCTTGTCCTTGTGTTTGCTTTCATAACCATCAATTCACTATATCCATGTTACGTTTTCTTACACCTTTGTTATTGCTGGTCGTGCTGGCAATGCCTCCGGTGCGCGCGCAGTCGCTCGTGGTGCGCGACTGGCAGGCGCGGCCCAATGACCAGACGGCCCGCGTCGGCGACGGCGTGCGCCACGATGACGACGGGCGCCGCGCGGCGCTGATCCGCATCTACACCCCCTTCCGGGCCTCCGACCTCGGCGTGGGGGGCTCGGGCGTCGGGTTCGTCACCGGACTCATCCAGGCCGCGCCGGGCGAAATCCACCTCTATGTGCCGCGAAATTCGCAGAAGGTGACTTTCACCCATCCCAAGTATGGCACCCGCAGCTACATCTACGGGTCCCCCATCGAGGAGGGAAATGTCTACTCCCTGGCCCTCATGGCCGAGGGCAAGCTCGTTTCGCTCGCAGCCGATGCGGCCGATGCCGTCATCTGGCTCGACAACGACTCCATCGGCATCACCCCCGTCACCGAGTATATCCCCTACGGGCAGCATGACGTGCGCGCCCGCCTCGGCTCGCTCGTCCACGAGGGCACCATCCAGGTGTCGCCCGACGGCCCGGAGGCCTTCCCCCTGCCGATGGAGGATGAGAACCTCTACTATGGCGATGTCGTGGTGGATGTCCCCTCTGCCGCCGAGCTCTGGTTCCGCGGCGACCTGGTGGGCGTGGGGCGCTTCGCCGACCATCTGCGCGAAGGCACCTATATAATAGAATCGCGCCTCCCGGACCATACCCCGCAGACCACCACCTTCCGCGTAGACGCGGGCAAGACCACCTCGTGGACCGCCACCCCGCCCGTGCCTCACATCGGCTACCTGGAGATCACCACCGAGCCGATGCACGGCGTTGACATCCTCCAGGGCGACACGGTCTTCACCACCGAGCGCTACATGCAGCTCCCCGTGCGCGACTACGAGCTGACCTACCGCAAGCGGGGCTACTATCCGCAGACGCGCCGCTTCCGCATCAACCGCGGCGAGACCCTGCGCGACACCGTCACCCTGCGCAAGATCCAGTACGTCCCCTCCGCCACGGCCTACGCCGCCGTCGGCTTCGCCTACGCCTCGCGCCCCGGCGTGACCTTCACCCTTGGCGGCGTGTGGCATAACGTCGACCTCTCGGCCACCTACATGCTCGGGCTGGGCAAGAGCAAGGCCGTCGACTGGTATTATGATGTCACCGACGGAGCGGGCGCCGACCTCGGCGACGTGTTATACGCCGGCTCGGTCAAATACCGCATCGACGAGTGGAGCGTCAACGCCGGCTACCGCTTCCGGTTCGGCGAGCGCTTCGGCGTGACTCCCCGCGCCGGGTTCATGCAGCAGCTGCTCATGGCCCGGGGCAAGCTCGGCAGCGGCTTCAGCGTCAGCAGCATCCCCCTCGGCGTGCGCCTCTCGTATCATCCCCTCCCCAACCTGAGCGTCTTCGCACTGCCCGAATATGCCATACCCGTGGGAGAGAAGGGCGACATCCGCGCCGTCTGCTCGCAGGGGGGCATCACCCGAGGGGGCTTCCACATCTCCGCCGGAATATCAGTGAATCTGTAAATCTGTAACTTACCGATATATATGAAAAAGTTTAACCTATTTGTCCGCATGGCCCTCTTCGCGGCCGCAGGCCTGGCAGCCGCCGGATGCAGCTCCGACGTCGAACCGGGGTTCCATCCCGGCTCGGGCACGCGCGTGGAGATAGCGGTCAGGCAGGATGGCGCCGCGCTGAGCAACCATTTGCTCAACGTCGGCTCGGGCCTCTCGCGCACGTCCTTGCAGGTGGACGCCAACACCCGCTGGACGGTCGAGATCTCCGACTGCCCCGGCTCATGGTGCACCGCCTCCTTCTCCACTGAAGATGGCATCATCACCGGTGACGGCTCATTCGTGCTCGAGACCTCGGCCAACCGCAGCGAGAGCGAGAAGCGCACGTGCACCGTCACCGTCTACGGCCTCGACATGGACGATGAGCGCGTGCCGGGCGTGAGCTACGCCTTCACCGTCACGCAGGAGAACCGCCGCATCCTCGTGAGCAACCCCACCCCGGCCCCCTGGCCGGCCCTCGGCGGCGAGGACAGCTTCAGCATCACCTCCAACCTCCCCTGGAGCGTAACGCTCTCCGACCCCACGGCCGAAGGGGGATGGATGGACATCCTCCCGGCCCCCGGCATGGAGCGGGCCGATGACGGCTCGTGGCACTACACCCCGGCCTCCACAGGGGCCGACGGCGAGCGCGTCACCTTCAGCGTGCGCATGGCCATGAACCCCTCCGCCTCAGCGCGCTTAGGGCAGATGACCATCAGCTCGCCCGACGGCTCCTTCCTCCCCGTCGACGTGCCCTTGGAGCAGCGAGGACTCACAGAGACGTTCGCCGTGACCCCCGTCAACCTCGGGTTTATCGAAGCCGGAGGTGAGACCCTGAGCTTCAGCGTCTACTCGCCCGCGCACTCCTGGAGCGCAGCCCTCTCCGAGGGGGCCGACTGGCTCACAGTCACCCCCGGCAGCGGCGAAGCCACCGCCGAAGGGATGGCCACAGTCATCGTCAAGGCCTCGGCCAACCCGGCCCCGCGCCTGCGCGAAGCTGTCCTGACCTTCCGCTCCGGCGACGAGGAAGTGCGCGTCTATCTCACTCAGATGTATGACGCTCAGTTGCCCGACATCCCCGAAGAGCCGGTCATCAGCCGTCCTTGGATCAGCGAAGGGTGGACGCCCGACTATGCCGTGCTCAACGCCTGCTACCTCGCGCCGCGCTACGGCGTCACGGAGTGCGGAGCGCGCCTGCGGCCCGCCGGAGGCGAGTGGCGCACCGTGCCGGGGCAGTTTGTCGGCGACGACCGGATGGTCGTCGAGCTTGAGGGACTCACCCCGGGCACGCGTTACGAAGCGGCCCCCTATGTCATCTACGCCTCTCCCTCCGGGGACGCGGAGCAGACAGGCGAAACGGTGACCTTCACCACCCCCGAATACATGCCCGGCAGCGGCGACAACCCCCCGCCCGTAGTAGCCGGAAAATAACACTGACAACCAAATAAAAAACAACATCATGACAAAGACAACAACCGCAGCGGTGTATGTGAAGCGCGTGCTCGCCTTCGCAGTGTGCCTGCTGTGGGGCCTGGCCTTGAAGGCCGAGACCCCGAACTCGGACGACATCAACGATGTCATCCTCGTCGAAGGTTCCGTCCCCGTGAAGTGGACCAACGACGCCACCTATCCGTGGGAGCTGACGGAGACAGAGATCGTCACCCCGCTCATCTCCGAGAACGACAAGACCTGCACCCTCACCGGCACCTATACCTCAGCCTATCCTACTGAGATAAAGTTTGACTGGTATAGAAGAAGGTATTCCGATCCGGAGAAAATAGAACTGTATATAGATGATGTGCTGTATAGGACTATAACTACTTACTACACATCAAGCAATCCTTGGTATGCTGTTACTCCCGTTATAATTCCTGCCGGCACACATGTCATAAGATTTGTCAATTATTCCGGTAATAATGCCTCCAACAGTGTGAAAAATGGCTATCGCGGAGCTATCCGTAATGTTCGTGTATGGCAGTGCAAAGAGCTGGAAAAATCAGTCTTGACTTCTCAGTCCATGCCGATAACCTTCAAGAATGATTCAACAAACCTGTGGATTACCGAAAACGGATATATAAGCTCCAATGGCTCAAAACTTGGTGATGGCTCAACTTCGACAATCTCAACCACATTCACTATTGATAAATTGTCAAAATTCTCCTTGCAGGCTACTATCCAATCCACAAGTACCTCTTCATCGAGAGATAATGCACTATATGTGGTAGTGGACGGAAAGCGCTACGCTTCTAAAGCAGGAAGCGGCTGGTTCACAATCTCTGTGGTTTTGGAACCGGGAGAACACACCATTGAGTTTCAGGCACTTCATAATAAGAATTATGAATGGGCAGAGATTAAAGATGTGGAACTCCATCAGAAATGGATTAATGCTACGCTTGCCTCTGCCGGTGACTTAGGCCGAGAGATTCTGTACGGACTAGATCAGTATGGATATGATGATATCCGCGAGACCGAGCTGCTGAAAATCAGCGGCCCGATGAACGCTGACGACTGGGCAATCCTAAAAAATCAGCTGACAATCATCAAGTGCGTAGACCTCACAGACGCTAAAATTGAGGAAATACCTGCCTCAGCGTTTAATGGATTAGGGCTGCTCAGCTCAGTATTGCTGCCCGAGGGTCTGAAACGTATAGGGAATTACGCTTTCCAAGACACATGGCCGTATAAATATCACATACCTGCATCTGTTGAGTATATTGGCACAGGAGTATGGCAAAATACAGCTCTCCACGAGATTACTTTTGCTGAAAATTCCCAATTAAAGGAGATTGGTGTACGTGCTTTCTATGGCTGTACCAATTTGGAAGAATTCGTAATGCCTGACTCGGTAGAAAAATTGAACTATGTTACTAATGATACTGAATTTAGGTACAATGATGGTAATTATGTGTATTACGCAGGAGGTGGACAGTTTTCTAAATGTACCCGGTTAAAGAGACTTCATTTATCCGATGGTATAACTTTCCTCCCCGGTAGTATCGCAAGTGGTTGTAGCGCGTTAAGTGAAGTGAATTTGCCAATTAAGTTAGATGAGATAGGCTATTATGCTTTTAGCAGCTGCTCGAATCTTAACTCAATAATATTCCCCAATTCATTAACTGGAATTGGCCGAGGAGGCTTTGGTAGCTGCTCCAAACTGACGGCAATTGAACTCCCGGACTCCTTAACATACATCGGAGCGTATGCTTTCGGAGGTTGTTCTAACTTGAAGGTGGTGGATATCCCCGAAAGTGTAACCTCTGTCGGAGAAGGTGCATTTCACACTTCCGGAGTCGAGAATGTGACTCTGAACTCACATTGCAATTCTTTCTATGTAAAGTCTACCTCCTATTACACAGGCTCAGGAGTATTTAAGAATTGTTACAGCCTCAAGACTGTTGTTTGTCCCGTAGCCACACCGCCAAGTTACTCCGGACCTGCGCCATTTGAAGGGGTAACGGCAGGCAACGTCAAGCTGATAGTCCCCGATTTTGCAGTCGAGGACTATAAGCTGGATAGCTACTGGAATAAGTTTATAGTCGAGGCCGGCGACGACGCGTCGGTGCGCGACTACTGGTATATCGGCAACGGGCTGACCCTGGACAAGGGGAAGCGCATACGCAATACGCCGGAGGTGGTGATGGCTACCGGTTC
>CAZWVY010000031.1:0-29715 GCA_964637105.1 uncultured Sangeribacter sp.
CACAGTAAGAAGTTCGACAATATGAGAGAACGATAGGTTTGTTATGAGCGTAGATGCCGGTGTCTTGAATTTTTCCGATGCTGTCGGAAAAATCTTTGATTCTTCTTTAGGAAGGAAATGCAGAGGCAACGGAAAGTCCTTTAATTTTTCCGATATCATCGGAAAAATTGGGTTAATAACCTCATTCATTTGCGGATACCGCAAATAAAAATTTCGAGCATTGGCAAGCAATGTGGTATTGACACCTCGTATTTTAACACTTCCTACTATTTTGGGCAAAAGTTTTGCGCCATATTGCGCCCTGTCGTTGCCGTACTGTTCGTATTCAACAATGTAGCGCCCTATTAACCAATTGCGAATTGTTGCATATCGGTTAATTGCATTAACCGCCGACGTCTGTAATGCCGAATGAATAGTTGAGATGCACTGCGTAAGAGTTTCAAAGCTGAAACTCACGAACGATTGTGGATTATGCGTAACGATTTTTGCCATACAACTTTCTATTTCCAATTGCAAAGTTAGCATAAATCTTTTAAATTTCTGCTATAGCACTCCGCTCATAGACAGCGAGAAAGTATCGCGGAACGGGAATTTTTCTCCTGACTTTTCTTTGCGGAAGACGTTGCGTCTTCGGCTGGCACCGGTTGGCGGGAAGGGGAATATCAAATCCTCATCGTTGCAACTGTTGAAGAAAGGCACAAGGCGTTGCGGCTCCAGGGCTTTGATTCATGTGGGCCGCAGCTGCCAGCACGCTACGGCGGCTGCGGCGGCTACGTTGAGGGAGTCCACGCCGTGGTGCATCGGGATGCGGACTGTGTAGTCGCAGGCATCTATGGTGGCCTGCGGAAGGCCATCACCCTCCGTGCCCATAATCAGGGCCAGACGTGGCTCCGCGTTCAGACGCGGGTCATCAAGCGACACCGAATCATCGCGCAAGGCCATCGCTACAGTAGTGAGGCCGAGTCGCCGCAATTCATCCACTCCCCCCTCAAGACGCGCCCAGGGCACAAGGAACACTGTGCCCATCGACACCCGGACTGCCCGGCGGTTCAATGGATCGCATGCTGTCGGGCCTAACAGCACGGCATCCGTGCCCAAAGCGGCAGCCGACCGGAAAATGGCCCCGATATTGGTGGTGTCGCTCACATCATCGATAACAACTACCCTGCGAGCTCCGCGGCACACTTCCTCGGCGCTGCGCGCCGCCGGGCGCCGCATGGCGCACAGAACACCCCGCGTCAGAGTATATCCTGTCAGGGAGGCGAGCAGCTCGCGATCGCCCGTATAGACAGGCACATCGCCGATGCGCGCGATTATGTCGGCGGCATCGCCGCTGATATGCCGCCGCTCACACAGCAGCGACACCGGCTCCAATCCCGCATCCAAGGCCACGCGGATCACCTTCGGACTCTCCGCTATGAACAGTCCCCCGGCATACGGGGTGCACGAGCGCAGCTGGGCCTCCGTGAGCGAGGCGAATACTTGCAGTTCGGGAGCATCCGCGCTTTTGAGTTCGATAATATTCATATCCCTATAATATTTCGCCCTATCCCCCAGGCCACCAAAGCTACTCCGGTGGAAATAATAAACGGGGTGGAATACACGCGCATGTACAGCTCAGGATGCCTGCGGCGCGCTAATTCAAGCCATCCTAAGAAAAGGATGCCCGGCAGGCACAGCAACAGAAACGGGTTGGCATGCCACGCGCCGGCTATATCGCCGTGAAGCAGGGCGTGGAGCAGCCGCTGCGACCCGCATCCGGGGCACGACCATCCCGTGACCAGCCTTACGGGACATCGCGGCAGCCACGACACCGTCATAGGATCGACCGTGAAATAAAGCACGCACACTGCCACAAATGCGGCTATCCAGGCTATGCGTTTACTCATAATCCGACGGAAGCGGGCGCATCAAGAGCCTAATCCGGCTAACATGAGGGGTATGTACAACGTCCCCCAAAGCACTCCGAGCACAAACGACACTATAATCCATATTTCAGCCCGCCGCGAGGCCCTCTTCGCACCCTCGATGTCGCCCGCATAGAATTTTGTGCTGACCATGGAGGAGAATACTATGGCGACTATACCCGCTGGCAGGCAGCACAATACGGTCATCACAACCGACCATACAAGGTATGTGGGAGGCATCGGCTCATCTGTATGAGGACGTCCGGGCGCAGCCGGACGAGCCGGGCCGAGATGCCATGCGAAAGGATTCCGCGGAGGCTCGGCGGCAGGGCGCGCCTCTTCGGGGATGGGGGGAGGAAGCTGCTGGCCGGAGTGTGGGGCAATGCGCTCGGGATCATATTTCACGCCCAAAGTGCGCGCCCATGCCACATCGGGATCCGAAGCGGCGGACGCCCCTTTGATAGAGGCTATAATGTCTGCGGCCGCCTCCGGCGCCGTGCGATGAGGAGCAAGAATGATTACGCGCTCCCCGAAACGGTCTTTCAATGCGGAGAAATCGCCTTCGGGGCTCTCTATTACCAGCCACTGGGCGCCACACTCCAGTACGGGGTCCTCCTCGGATGTGGCGATGCCTGACACATGCACACGGTTGCCACCCTCAAAGAGTTCAGCAATCTGTCGGGCGCGCAGGCTGTCGCCTGAGGCAAATATGATGATATCGGTCATTTCTTTGTTTTTGTTATTCGGATTCAGCAATTCTGCAAGTTGAGTTAACTTCTTTCATGACTCGGGATTCTTTCATGACTCCGGCGGCTTTTATGATTCCAGCGACTGAAGGGTGACAAGCCGGTGGTAATGGCCTCCCAGAGCCATCAGCTCCTCATGGGTGCCCTTCTCGATTATGCGACCTTCGTGCATCACGCAGATGAGATCGGCTCCGGCAATAGTCGAGAGCCGGTGAGCTATGACCACGGTGGTGCGGTCTTTCATGAGATGCTCCAGAGCCTCCTGCACATATCGCTCGCTCTCCGTGTCAAGAGCCGAGGTAGCCTCGTCCAGGATCAGTATGTCGGGATTCTTCAAAATTGAGCGCGCTATGCTGATCCGCTGGCGCTGTCCTCCTGAGAGACGGCTTCCTCGGTCGCCCACCACGGTGTCATAGCCTTCGGGGGTGGCCATGATGAAGTCGTGCGCGTTGGCAATGCGGGCCGCCCGCTCCACCTCCTCACGGGTGGCGTCCGGGGCTCCGAAAGCGATATTGTTGAAGAAAGTGTCATTAAACAGTATCGCCTCCTGGTTGACGTTACCCATGAGTGAACGCAGGTCAGTGGTGGAGACATCCTTCACATTGAGGCCGTTGACCTCAACCGTCCCCGACTGCACATCGTAAAACCGGGGAATCATGTCGGCCAGGGTAGATTTGCCCGAGCCTGACTGTCCTACAAGGGCCACTGTCTGGCCCGGTTTTATCTCCAGGTTGATATCCTTAAGCACAGGCCGGTCATCCTCGTAAGAGAAATTCACTCCCCTCATCACGATTTCGCCTCCATGCTCAAACTTGCGCATAGACTGGGGGGCCTCCGGCTCCTTGAGGGTGTTCTCGGCGTTGAGAATCTTGTCAATGCGCTCCAGCGAGGCCATGCCCTTCTGGATGGTGTAATGCACCTTGGAAAGCTCCTTGGCCGGGTTGATGATGCTGTAGAAAATCGTGAGATAGAAGATGAATGAGGCGGCGTCGATTGAGGATTTGCCCGAGAGTATGAGAGTGCCTCCGAACCAGAGTACGAGAGCCACGGCGATAGTGCCCAGGAATTCGCTCATAGGGTGGGCAAGCACCTGGCGGCGCAACACGGCGTTGAGGTGACGGCGCAGGTCGCCCGTCTCGCGCTGAAACCGTCCGTTCATCTGAGACTGTGCATTGAAGGCCTTGATGATGCGCAGTCCTCCGAGGGTCTCCTCGGCTGTGCTCAGCATCTGCCCCCAGTCCTGCTGCACCTGCATGGAGGCCGCCTTGAGACGCTTGCCGACGCTTCCCATCACCCATCCCATCACAGGGAGCAGCACGAACACGAAGAGGGTGAGCTGCCAGCTGATCGCTATCATAGTGACCAGGCAGACCACAATCATTATGGGATACTTGAAGACGGCATAGATGCTTGACAGCACGGAGCTCTCCACCTCCTGCACATCTCCGCTCAGACGCGCCATGATGTCCCCTTTCCGCTCGCCGGTGAAGAAACCCAGCGGGAGAGAGAGTATCTTGGCATACATGGCGTTGCGGATGTCGCGCGCCACGCCGTTGCGCATCGGGATAGTGAAAAAGTCGCTCAGATAGGCCGTGCCCACCTTGAACATCGTCATCACAATCAATGCTATGGCCAGGAATCCCAGCGCGTACGAGGGGCCGTGGTCTGTGATGAGGCGGTCTACATAAAAATAAAAATTATTGACCGCCACATCCTTTAAATCAGCGGAGCCCGGCTCGATGTACTCGTAATGGTCATGGCTCAGGCCGAACAGCATCTGCAATATAGGCACTATGAGCATGAAGGAGAAGACCGTAAGCAGAGCGGCAAGCACGTTGAACACAAGGCTCAGCGCTATGGTCCATCTGTATGGGGCGGCGAAGCGCCGCATGAACCTCCATAGGTCTTTCATCTCTCAGTCGTGATTGGGAATTTTAAGGGGATTTTTTCAGAAGTTTTGAAGCACCATCACCTGGCGTGGCTCAAAGGTCATCTCTTCGGCCACGGTGATGTCCTTGCCGCTGATAAGGTCGCGCATCACGCTCCCTATGGGAAGCGACTCCGCGCTCGGCTGCATGGAGGCGGTAATCTCAGAGTCATTGCCATTGAGGATCACCACCACCTTGCGGTCGCCCAGTCGGCGCTCATACACATAGATGCCCTGCTGGGGCATGAAGTGCTTGAGGCTCCCCTTGGCAATAACATCGTTAGCTTCGCCGCGCCGCCATTGCAGCAGGGTCTGCATCCAGTCCCAGGCCTCATTCTGAAGCGCAGTGCGCCCTTTGGCCGTGAAAGCATCAGTGCTGTCGCCGGGGAATCCGCCCGGGAAGTCACGGCGCACAAACCCGTCAGAGCCCTCTTTTGAGCCGTTCATCAGAATCTCAGTGCCGTAATATATCTGAGGTATCCCCCTCGAGGTCAGCAGGAAGGCTATGGCCTGCTTCCATACCCCGAGGTCTTCGGGCTCTTCGAGCAGGAACCGGTCAGTGTCGTGATTGTCAAGAAAGGTCAGTATGCTCTGCGGGTCGGGGTACAGGTAGTCAAGCGCGAGGTGGTCGTAGAGATGATTGAGGCCGTTCCACGGGTCGGTCTGGGCATCAAACATCTTGTGGCCGTCGATCGACAGCTTGAAATCCATCACCGTAGGGAGGTTAGTCTCCACGGGATTCATGCGGTTGCCGCGCTGCCAGAAGGCGCTGCCGGCCTCGTTGCCATACCAACATTCGCCCACTATGTTGAAATTAGGGTACTCCTTGAGCACGTCGGCCGCCCATTGCGACATGGCCTCCATATCGGCGTAGGGATATGTGTCCATCCGTATGCCGTCTATGCCCGAAGACTCTATCCACCAGATGGAATTCTGCGTGAGATACTTCATCAGATGAGGATTGCGCTGGTTGAGGTCGGGCATCCCCCGCACGAACCATCCGTTGACCGTGCGGTCCTTGTCATAGTCCGACACGTATGGGTCATGCACGGTCGATAAGCGGAAATTAGTCGTCACATCCCCGTCAGGATGGTTGAACCAGTCTTTGGCAGGCATATCCTTGATCCACGGATGGTTGACTCCGGAATGGTTGAAAATCATGTCCATCACCACCTTCAGGCCCCTCTTGTGCGCCTCCGACACGAGCCGTTCCCAGTCCGCATTGGAGCCGAAACGGGGGTCGATTTTGTAATAGTCAGTAGTAGCGTAGCCATGATAGGAGCCCCCCGGCATGTCATTCTCAAGCACCGGGCACACCCATAAGGCTGTCACACCCAGCGAGTCAAGATAGTCAAGATGCTCCTCCACGCCGCGCAGGTTGCCGCCGTGGCGGGCATTCGGGTTCTCACGGTCGTTGACAGTGGGATATTCAAGTGAAGCCTGTGCGGCGCCCTCTGCCTTGGCAGAAGTGGCTGAGCCCCTGGCGAAACGGTCAGGCATCAGCAGATAGAGCACATCTGCGGCTGAAAAACCGGTATGCTCCCCGCCCGCGCGCATCCTCCGGCGCAGTTCGTAGCGCAGAGTGTGGCTCCGCCTCCCGAGGGTGACCTTCAAAGGCACTTTGCCAGGCTTTGCAGAAGGTGATATCACCAGATACAGAAACTTGTAGTTGTCGCTCTCCAGCGCCGTCTGCGACGCTATCCTCACACCGGGATAGTCGGTGGTGACATCGGCTTTGGCGATACCGGGCCCCGTCAGCATTATCTGGAGGGTGTCGGAGGCCATGCCGGTCCACCAATAGGGGGGCTCGACATTGGTCACCATAGGAGCTTTCGCAGCGCCGAATGCAGCGCCCGAAAAGAGGGTCGCGATCAGGGTCATGATTGCCAGAATACTGAATCTTTTCATATTTCCGCGTATGCCGCACTCATCCCCGCATGATGCCGGGGGCCGTCAAGCGGCATAATGACTGCAAACTTACAAAAAAAAATTGACTATTTGAAGGACTTTGCTTAATTTTGTCGCCATGAACCCTAAAACCGACTCAGACCCCGCCATCCTGCCATCGCCGCGCCCACTGTTCCTCGTAGGATACATGGGAGTCGGCAAGACCACTTTCGGACGCGCCCTGGCACGCGCCACCGGACGCCAGTTCATTGACCTCGATTTCTATATCGAGCAGCGTTTCCGCCGCTCCGTAGCGCAGATTTTCGCCGAACGCGGCGAGGAGGGGTTCAGGAAGCTGGAAGCCGCCATGCTCCGGGAGGCGGGCGAGTTCGACAATGTGATCATCTCCTGCGGAGGAGGCACGCCCTGCTTTGGGGACAATATGGACTATATGCTTTCGCGCGGCCTGACCGTCCACCTTACAGCCTCCGAGGACCGCCTGGTCGAGCGCCTGGGGGCCGGGGCCTCGCGCCGTCCCCTCGTGGCAGGCAAGAGCCCCGGCGAGCTGCGGGAATTTATCCGCTCACACCTCGCGGCGCGCCTGCCGCATTATAACCGGGCACATATCGAATTTTGCGGGGACAGCCTGGAAAGCATCCGACAGATAGACCGCTCAGTCAGGGATTTTTTAGCCGTTTTGCCCCCGATAGATGATTTTTTTGAGCAAGATTAACGATATTTCGCCAAAAAACCTTAAATTTGCGCCCAGTAATACATATCACCCTATCATACTCACATGGCCATGAAAGAAGACTTTGCCCAGACACCCGAGACACAGCTGCTCGAAGAAAACGATATCGACCACGGCCGGTACGCATACATCGGCCTCGTAGGCAATTATGACGATACCGACGAGACCCGGGTGCTCCTCACTCCGGAGGCGTGCGGCCTGCTCACATCGGGGGGCCATGTGATCGCTATGGAGGCAGGCGCGGGCATTGATGTGAGTTTCCCCGATGAAAGCTATGCGGAATACGGCGTGCGGATAGTGACCCGCGACCAGGCCCTCAAGGCCGATGTGGTGCTCTCCTACACACCCCTGCGCGCGGCCGACATCCGCAAGATGCGCCCCGGGGCCGTGCTGCTCTGCATGATGGACACCGAGCTCATCAATCCCGGAGTCATCAACGCTCTGCTGGAGCAAAACGTGACTATGGGATGCCTTGACAACATGTACAGCCATAATGACGAGCCTGTATTCGCCAATATCATTGACGAGATAGATGGCCGCGCAGCCGTGATGTACGCCCAGGAAAACCTCTCCTACCTCGGAGGGGGCAAGGGCGTGCTCCTGGCCGGAGTGGCCGGCATAAGTCCCTGCGAGGTGCTTATCTTCGGCGAAGGTGTCGACGTGGAGGCTGCCGCAATGGCCTCGCTTGCCGCCGGAGCGCGCGTGACCGTGCTCAACAACGACATCTCAGCCCTGCAGCGCACCCAGCAGGCCTGCGGCCCCGGCATCACCACCCTGGCCATCCATCCGCGCGTGCTGAGCAACCGCGTTCGCTCGGCCGATGTGATTTTCTTCGGCACCACCACCCGCCCCTTCGACATGCCCAAAAGCCTCATGGCAGCCATGAAGCCCAACGTGTTCATCCTTGACTTCAAGGAGTCGCACCCGGCCGTGTCAGTGCCCCGCACGGTGGCAATGGCCATCTCCAACGTGCTGGTCAATTTCTTCGGTGAAGTCATGCTCAAAGGCAATTTCGAGGGGATGCTCTCCACCTCCGAAGGGGTGCAGGCCGGCATAGTCACTTACCGCGGCTGCCTGGTCGACAAGCTGCTTGCCTCCTACATGCGCATGCCGGCCGTCGACATCAGCGTGATGCTGGCCGGAAGCAGCAACTGATTCCTCTGATTTGCAACCGGTACTTCTTCATATAGTGCCCTCCAACATCTGGAGCGGCCGCGAACGGTACGCCCTCGACATCTGCCGCCATTTCATGGAGGCAGGATGGGATGTGTCGGTCATGACACGCGATGCGAGGGTGGTCGACGCCACATTTGAGAAATGCGGCGTCAAGGTGCGCCATGCCCCGTTTCACGGAATTGCGGACTGGCAGTCAGTAAGGCGCATCGCGCGCGTGATGCGAGGCATGCCCCGCTCAGCCCCCTGCGTGGTCCATACCCACCGCTACTGCGACGCGCTGCGCGCCCTCCTGGCCAGGCATCTGGCCAAACGCCCCGATATACGGATTGTCAATACCCGCCACAGTGTGCGCCCCGCACGCGATAATTTCATCGCCCGCCGTCTTTACGCAGCGGTGGATGCGCATATATTCGTGTCGCAACGCGCCGCAGATGAGTTTTTCAAGGGCCGCCGCGCCAAAACGCCTGTGATTTCTCCCGACAGAATCCATATCCTGCACGACAGCCTGCTTGATGCGCCCCCTGCACCGTCGCCCCTGCCGGCACGCGGCGCGGTGACAGCCATGTTTCACGGCCCCTTGCGGCCCGGCAAAGGGCTCGAGACCCTGATAAACGCCCTCGGCCTCGTCAAAGACCGCCATGTCAAACTGCGCCTGCGCATCATGGGCAACGGCTCGCCGGACTATGTCGACGCGCTGCGCACGCTCGCCCAGAGGCGCGGAGTAATGGAGATGATAGATTGGCGCCGCGCCGATGCCTGGCCGCTCCCGGCCATAGAGACTGTGCATTTCGGGGTGATGCCCTCAATAGTGACCGAGGCCTTCGGACTCCCGGCCGCAGAATACATGGCGATGGGACGGGCGGTGGTGTGCACCGCCGGGGGAGCCCAGCCCGAATATCTCACAGATGGCGAATCGGCCCTTTTCGTGCCCCCCTGCGATGTCCCGGCCCTCGCCGGAGCCCTGTGCCAGCTGGGCAAGGATGCGGCCTTGCGCGCCCGCATGGGCCTGGCGGCCTTCGGAGCCTTCGCCGACCGTCTCCCCTGGGGCGCTTTCGCCCGCAAACTGGAGGCAATATACACCGCTCCCTTGACTTGAAAAGACTTGAAAATTTTTTCAGACCGGGCCTGGGCCATCGCTCAAAAATTTCATAGAAGGGGGTCTTAACATACTATTGCAGGAATTATAGGTATTTAACGCATCTCTCTGTCAGTCCGATTGTTATAGTATAAAAGCAGGTCAAGGAGCGCAAACCCCGTCCCGCTTTGGCAATGTAATTATAATCTTAACAGTATTATGGAAAAACAGAAAAAATCTTATTACGTCAACATGATCGAGGCCAACGACGGTAAAATGGCCGAAGTGCTCAACTTCAATTTCGGCGGTCATCACGACATCGCCGCAATGGTTGAGAAAGCCAAATCCCTTGGCTTCGCCAAGGACAAGCACGCAAAGGAGTTCGTGCTTGCCATGCGCTTCATGCATCATGTAATCAAAAAGAACTCCGACAACGCCCTCTTCGCAGAGTTCGCGCCTCAGTTCGAGGCCTTCAAGAAGAACGTGAAGAGCCAGCTCGGATGCGACTGCGAGGGCTGACAACCCCTCAAAGAAGCTGACAGACAGTAAGCGGAATGCCGGCGCAGTGTGACTGCGCCGGCATTCCGCTGGCTTTCATAGGGACAAAATACGGTGTAATTTCCGGAAAATCCGGAAACAATTCGGAATTATTTCCGGATTTTCCGGAAATGCCCCGTAAAAACCCTATACTCTACCTCGGAGAGGCGACACCATTTATTACAAAAAGATTAAATCGGATGGGGCGTTTCAACACTTTCGGGGACGGGGGCGTTCAATAGGTACAAAAGCAAGAAATCGTTTCATGATGTTAGGTTAGTTAGTTAGAAAAGTATTATGGAAAACACTGGCAATCGGCCCGCTGAGACAGCGGGCCGATTGGCGTTATAACGTAACTTTCAGAAATTTTCGCTAACTTTGCCATCTAAATATAAAACAGGATGAATCACAGAAGCATAGTGGCGGGTAACACGTTAGAAAGTCAATTCAACGAAATTGTAACTCTAATAAATAATACCAAAAAGAAGGTTTATCGCATTGCCAATGCTGCCATGATTGACTTGTATTGGCATATTGGAGAACGGCTGTCATATCGTGTTGCCAATTCGCACTGGGGAGACGGAGTAATTAGCCAGCTTGCTAAATACATCGCTGCAAACACTGAAGATTCTAAAGGGTATTCTGATAAGAATCTTTGGAGGATGAAGCAATTCTACGAAACGTATCGAAATGCTGATGAAAAACTCTCAGCACTGCTGAGAGAAATTAATTGGACAAACAACCTAACAATCATGTCAAGGTGCAAAATCCCTGAAGAACGCGATTTCTACATACGTCTTGCTGTAAATGAACGGCTTTCTACGCGCGACCTTGACAAACTTATCACACGAGGGTTATTTGAACGCACTATGGTCGATACGCCAAAACTCTCAGCAGTGCTGAGAGAAATGGTCCCACGTTCCGAAAGGTCATTCAGAGACCGCTATATTATGGAGTTTCTCGGCAAGACCACTTATGACAATGAATATTCCATGAAGCAGGCTATTATAGCCAAGATGAAAGATTTCATTCTTGAGATAGGCAAAGATTTTATCTATATGGGCCAGGAATACCGGTTACAGGTTGGCAGTGAAGATTTCAGGATTGACCTACTGTTTTTTCATCGCGAATTAAGGTGTCTTATCGCTTTCGAGGTCAAAATGGGTCGATTCCAACCGGCAGATCTCGGTCAATTGGAATTTTACCTTGAAGCTCTTGACCGAGATGTAAAGAAACCGCACGAAAATCCAAGTATTGGCATACTACTTTGCAAAGACAAAGATGATGAAGTTGTAGAGTATGCCATGTCAAGGTCTTTATCGCCCACTCTTGTAGCTGAATACCAGCTCAACCTTCCACCAAAAAGAATTCTTCAAGCAAAAATAAAAGAACTTTTTGACGATAAGAAAAGTGAATAGAAACATACAGTTGTCTAATATCGGTGCTGAGGCGAAAGCATTTATATTCAGTTTTTTTAATTTCGCAGATTATTGTCTGAGGCTATTACAAAAAGATTAAATCGCAGGAGTCGTTTCAACACTTTCGGAGGCCGGGGCGTTCAACAGATACAAAAGCAAGAAATCGTTTCATGATGTTAGGTTAGTTAGAAAAGTATTATGGAAAACACTGGCAATCGGCCCGCTGAGATAGCGGGCCGATTGCCGTTATACCGATTCTTCTTCAGGTTCCGATTGTCGTTAATCACGAGTCCTCTTCGGGCTTCGCCCACTTGTCCAAGACGAGAATGGAGACCTCATACAAGGCGTATATCGGCACTGCGACAAGTATGAGCGTGAAGATGTCCGGGGGCGTTATGATGGCTGCTATCACCATAATCAATACAAATGCGTAGGGGCGGTACGCCCGCAGCATCTGCGCGTTCACAAAACCCATCTTGCCGAGCACGTATGCAACTACCGGGAGCTGGAAGACAATCCCCATGAGGAAGGTCAACGTGGTGAATGTCGAGATATAGGAGTCGAGGGTGATGGTGTTCACTATCCCCTCGTCAACCTGATAGGTTGCCAGGAACTGAAACGATATGGGAAACAGCACGAAATAGCTCATGAGAAGCCCGAGGAGGAACAGCAGATAGATTACTCCCGCCACAAGGTAGGAGTATTTCTTCTCGCTTTCATAAAGGGCCGGAGAGATGAACCGGAACAGTTCGAACAGGATGTAGGGAGAGGCAAGAAGCAAGGCCAGTATGCATGACACCGTTATGTGGGTCATGAACTGGGCCGACAGTTCGGTGCTTATCAGCTGTATATGGTATTCCTCAAACCGGAAATGCCACCCCAATCTATCCAGCAGGGATTCAATGAACCGGAACGTGCAGAAGTCATACTCATGCGGCGCGAGCAGGATTGAGAAAGTCTCTTTCTTGAAACAGAAAATCACTGTCGCCAGCACGATGATTACACCCAGTATGCGGAAGAGCATCCTGCGCAATACCTCAAGATGCCCTCCGAATGTCATCAGGCTGCCCTGGCTCTGTCCCTCGGTGTCCTCACTCACTCTCCTTGTCTGTTATCGCGGGTGCATCGGGTTCGGCGCCCTCCCGGGGAGTCTCCATGCGTTCCTCGGCGCGGCGGCGCACTTCCTCCTCAACGCGTCGGTTGATTTCCTCCTCCGACGGCTCGGTCATCCCCTCCTTGAAGCTCTTCACGCCTTTGCCCATGCCCTTCATGAGCTCGGGCACCTTCTTGCCTCCGAAGATGAGAAGCACCACGGCACCAATCAGAATGATTTCGGTGCCTCCTATCATGGCTAATGTCATCATTCCGGTGTCACGAGATAGATAGTCCCGTCATTGAAGTCGATTTCCCAGTTTCCGTCCGGAGCGATCTCCCAGCCGTACTGGCGGCTCATGCGGTCCCACCATTCCTGAAAACGGCTTCCGGTCTCTCCCATATCCTTGATCATGCGCTCGTAAAGCTCGGTATTGTCAGCGGTCAGAATCGCGGCCAATTCCCTCAGGCCGTTGCGGCGCTCGAACAGCGTCTGTATCTCATTGCGCTCCTCAAGGGTCACGCGTCCTACTTCTTTCTTCATCTTTGGAGTCGTTTAATATTTATAATATTCTGACAAACCACCGTAAGGATTGGTAACCAACACTTTCTTTCTGTTTTGTGATACGTACACAAACATTCCATAGAAAGAATACACATACCAACCATCAGACATTCCCGAATATTCAAAACTTCCGGAAACTTGATATCCTCCGAAATCGTATGAATAAAATAACGAGGATTGGGTTATTCCGAAAAAATTGGTTGTCATCACATTAAGTGTGATTTTTTCAAACCCACGAACATTCAGTTCTTCTCCATTTTTATCATAATTGGCCACAAATGTGTAGGGGCCATACGCCCCAGCAGGTAACTGTGCTTTCCCGGAGAAAGAAACCACCGCAAGCATAATGGCTAATATAACATATCTCATGATCTAAGTTTTAAATTTCGTAAAAAATATTCCTACTAGGCAAGTAGAATTCTTACTGTCATTTAGAAAACCTTGAATTGTCACATTTTCAAATAAAAATTTCAAACGGATCAAGGTAATCAAGCTCAGGTATGGAGGTCTCCGGCAAAACATTGGAGTTCAGCTTTCGGAGTTCCTCGAGAAGCAGCCGCGAGGCATTGCGCTCGTGGTGCGCCATGACACACTGCTCGTGCCCCGGAGTATTCACCTCAAAGGTAAGCTCGCGGTTGAGCCATACACACCTGCGGCATTGCCAGGCGTCACATCTCCGGCAGATAGGCGCATGATCCAAGCGGTAGAGCTGCGGATTCTTTATTTTCAAGCCCTCCTCAAGACTCCCTGCCGATTCATTATCTGTCCCGCAGAATGCCGGACAGATATAGAACTTTCCATCCGTACCTAAGGTAATGCTTTCGTGACCTGCGTTGCAGTTATTCATTTTATCAAGCATGAGGCGGTCCGTGAGGAGATTGAGCTGCACCTGATGTCCATTTTTGTATTCCTCCAGCACAAGCGGAATCAGCGTCTTCAATGACTCTCCGTATTCCTTAAGCTTATCATCGCTTTTCCCGGTAATGTCCGTGAACACCACATTCAGCCGGTCAACCTTCTTAAGCAGACCGGCAATCTTGCCATGATGCTCCAACCACTCCGGGAGAGTAATGCGGAGAACGTATGCTTCACCTTTCGCAAGCTTATATTCCTGCATCGACTGCACAGAATCGAACACAGTGATATCGGCTCTCTCACGCACACTGGCATTCTTATGGCCGGACGGCACAATGTCCGCATGATCTATTGAGGCAATCAGCGGCATCAAATCATCCGGCACTGCCTCCTCCGGATATACGAACTGCACATTGAGGTTTTCCAGCATCGCATAGCGGATAGCCTGTGACAGCGTACCGGCTTCAATCCATTTTCCGACCTCAATGCCATTGGCCGGATAGTGGCAGAACGACACTGCATTATCATGCAGGGGTATAATCAGGTATTTCAGCATGGCGTATCGGTTGTTTTAGTTTTCTTAGCCTTGAACTCCTCGCGCTCGCCTTCAAGCTCGAGCTTTCGGTAAAGCTTGTTCCAGTAATAGTTGTTGGCACGCACGCGGGCCTTGTGCATCTTGCAGATAGCAGTAGAACGCTGATATATCGTATCAGTTTCAGCGGCATCATAGTTCTCTGCCTGACACCATGCGCAGCCACTGGCCACTTCACAATCCACACACTCAGGAGTGGATTGCGTGCATCTGTCTAAAGTAAGGAAAGGACGTAGACGGTTTTGATCAATACCGCTATGCACATCTCCGATAATAAGAGGCTTTTTCTCGCGCAAGGAATAAGCGGCAAAACGGCTGCAGGGGTAGAATAATCCTCCGGCATCCACAGAGAGCATTTTACCAGCTCCACACCAATTGCTGTTCTCTAAGACCTTATTCATTGGTTTACCCAACGTGTCATTAAAAAACGAGCAGGCAAATTCCTTATAAAGATTATGGTCAATCATGTGATCGGCAATAAGGAGCAATTGACTTTCGAATAACTCATCGTCTCCTTCATGCCATACATCTTCAAATACCACGTTGATATTCACCTCATGTATGCCGAGTTCAAACAAATGGATTACCGATTCATATATATATGGAATATCTGCATGACTGATAGTGACTTTTGTACCACCATAGGGAAACTGCTCAAGCCAAAGAGGTATGTTACGCACAACATCATCATAACTGCCACGCTCAGGTGTTTCGTTTTTCCAAATGCGGTTAAGGTCGTGCTTGCGCTTTGTACCGTCAATCGTGACTCCAATGGACAGATGATCATGATTCTTTTTTATGAACTTCTGAACTTTGTCCGAGTCATAATTGATTCCGTTGGTTGAAAACGAAAACCTATATGAGTTAAACCACTTATGCTTCAGTCGGAACATTTCTATTTTCAGATAGTCGCATATTTTATCTATCAAATCTATTTCCAGAAAAGGTTCTCCGCCGATAAAATCCCATACGACTGAACCCTCTTCAAACAGATCCGGATGGCCAAGTATGTAATCGATAGCTTTTTTCGCAACTGGCCATGTCATTCTTTCCTTATCGTTTTTGCCGACAAGATAACAATACTTACAAGCTAATTGACAATCCTTTGTTACAATAAATGTGATATATTTTGTACGTCCGGATTCCCATTCGCGGTAGTTATTTTTTATATCTAATGACATACGTAAAGACTTTGGATTTAATTATCAGGCATAGAAGACCTCAGGGCGTACTGATCCATTCTTACGGGTCGGTACGCCCCTCATGACCTCTTTTAGCGGCTGCGGCCAGTAGTGCAAGAAGTTCGGCAGCCTCCGCTGCAAGTGCCGGTGCAACTGCTCTGACAGCCTTGGCGACAAGTACCTCTGCACTCGCGCGCACAACTGGTACGACAAGTATACGAGCAACCATCGCTGCTGCATCCGGATGCACTCTCTCCGGCCTTAGCCAGCATAGGCATCTGGGCAAGTGCGATTGCGCCGAGGATCGGCAGAGCGGTCTTTGCCGCTTTCTTGAAGAAGCTGCGGCGCGACTGCAACTCTTCTTTCTTATCCTGTTTCATGACTTTGGATAAGTACTATAGGCTCTCCGGATTCGTACGTTATGGGTTAATAAAGAAAAAGCGTGAGTGCCTGTACCTGTTGCCCGTTCCGCTTTCTGAGGCCCTGGAATTGCCCATCATCGTGGAACGGACAACGCAGAAGCCTCACGCAGAATATGCAACTTTCCCTGACGCGCAACGCTCGCGCGTTGCCGTCAGGTGGGAGATACATATATCTACCGCGGCGCCTACCGTTGTCTCATTCTTGACGATGATTGAAATTTTCCAGGTTTCAGAAAGCCAAGAAAGAGCGTCGAGTATACGCTTTTCACTATGTCTGCTGACCCTCCCGCGGTGCCCGGACCGGGCTTCCGCTTGACGGCCTGCGCCGCAAAGTTATACACAATTTTTAATCCGTGCAATACTTCGCGTAAAATTTTTCAAAATTTTCGCCCTTTTTCCTCAGGTTTATTACAAAAAGATTAAATCGCAGGGGAGGTTTCAACACTTTCAGCAGCCCGGGCGTTCAACAAATACAAAAGCAAGAAATCGTTTCATGATGTTAGGTTAGTTAGTTAGAAAAGTATTATGGAAAACACTGACAATCGGCCCGCTGTGACAGCGGGCCGATTGCCGTTATAATTGCCATACGCAGTTAATAGTAGCAAGCGGCGAGTGAAGACTGAAATTTCTTGGTAAATAGTTTCCGTTTTTGTAAACTTTAAATTATCTTTGCAACGTTATTATAATACATTATGGATAAGCCACTGTTCAAACTCATCGCTCTCACCGAGGCACAAGAGTTTATTACAACACTTCCGCCCTCAGCCCAGGAAAAGATTCTTTACAATATCCGTAAGGTCAGATATGGTGTAAAGGATAAAGAACTATTTAAGAAACTGGGTGACACGGGCATTTGGGAATTTCGGACTGTCTTAAAAGGTATGGCTTACCGACTTTTCGCGTTCTGGGACAAGGATGAGGAAACCTTGGTGATTGCCACACATGGCATCATCAAAAAATCTCAGAAAACTCCGCTAAAAGAGATTGAAAAGGCTCAGAGAATACGCAAGGAATGGCTAAATAATAAAGAATAAGGATATGAATAAAATTCTGAATTACACATCAATTGAGGAACTGGAAAATCAGATTCTCGGTGATGTCGGCACACCCCGCAGAGACGCTTTTGAAACGGCTGTAAACGAAGACATCCGCGCTTGGCATGTCGGCGAAGCTATAAAGGAGGCACGCAAAAGGAAAAAAATGACTCAGGAACAGCTGGGCCAGCTCATGGGAGTCCGCAAAGCGCAAATCAGTCGCATTGAGAATGGACATTCCTTCAACCTGTCTACTGTCGCCAGGGCATTCAAAGCCTTAGGACTTCATGCCAGCTTGGAAGTCGAAGGAGGCATGAAAGTTGCCCTATGGTGAATTGCCGGTTATAAAGTTTTGCTTTCACCCGCGGATGATGGTGAAGGCCATGTAGGCTATGTAGAGCAGTATCAGGATTACTCCTTGCCAGCGTGTGAATGTGCGCGTGCGCGACAGCAGGGGAAAGACACACACCAATAGCGCGGAGCCTACAAGGGTGATGAAATCCACAAACCCTACTGTGCCCGCTGCAAGAGGCGTGATGGCCGAGCTGACACCAATGGCAAACAGGGCGTCTATGATGCAGGCGCCGACAATGTTGCCAAACGCCAGCCCCGGCTGCCCCTTGAGGGTGGCGGTCAGGGAGGTGGTGATGTCAGGAAGAGAGTTGCCGATTGCCACTACGGTCAGGGCTACCATGCCCTGCGACATCCCGGCCTTCAAGGCTATGCCGCTCGCGCCGTCCACGACCCAGTCGCCTCCGATTACAAGGGCTATCAGGCCTCCCAATATCATGAGCCACGACACGGCCATCTTCCTGCCAAGCCCCTTCTTATCCCCTTTGACGCTGTGAGCCCCGGCCACGCCCCCTCCGTGGAGGGTGAGTCCGGAAGTTCCGGAACCCTTATCCGCATCCTCAGGTTTGTCGGAGGTGCGCGCCGCAGATGCGCCAACGGAGGGAGGGGCGGATTTGAGCATTCCTTTGGCGCTCTGGATGGTGAGGCGCATGTACACCGCGAATATCACCAGCAGCATGAGGCCGGCCGAACGGTTGATCACATTCTCGGGTGAGCCGTCGAATATCTGCGTGTCACCCACTATCCACAGGCACACGGCGCTCAGCACAAGCATCGGCAGATCCTGGTCGGTCATCATAGGCCCCGGCTTCCACGGACGCACCACAGCCATGAGCCCCACCACAAGAAGCAGGTCGAAAATATTGGCGCCTACGATATTGCCCACGGCAATCGCAGTCTTATGCTCGAGAGCCGATTCGACGCAGACCGCTATATCCGGCATTGCGCTTCCCAAGGCCACCACGGTCAGGCCTATCATAAGACTTGACACATTAAACCGCCGGGCCACCGCCACGGCGCCATCGGTCAGATAGTTCCCTCCCAGCAAGAGAAGGACCAGACCGGCTATCAGATATGCTATGTCACCCCACATAATGAATACGTTTAGACTCCTGAGATTTAAAAATTTTATGAGCCGGGACCTTATATCTCGTCAAGGGATTGCAGCCATTCGTCATCCGAGGCCTCACCCTCGCTGCGCGAAGGTATGCCCGGAAGGCCCGTAGCCTTTATCCCCGGCGACCGTCCCGACGCGGGCGCGCCCTTGCGGCCATTGACCGGCGCGCCGGCCTTGTCCATATCTATGCTCAGCTCATCGTCCACATGCGCCCGGTCCTCATACTCCCGCAGCTTGCCGCGCAGGATGTCTATGCGTTTTTCATAACGCCGCTTCATATCTTCGGCCTGACCGAGCATGTTCTGAAATTCCTCTATGCGGGCTTCGATGGACTGTATCTCCTCCAGTTCCGCCGTGAGCCGGCGCACCCTGGACTCCGCCTCAGCCAAGGCCACATCGCGCTCGGCAAGCGTCCCCCGCAGCGAAGCGATCTCGCTCCGCGCCTCATCCAGGAGAGTGTCTGTATCTGTGATTCTCTGCATGATATTCCGGATTTCCCTGTTTCTCACCTCACGCTCCTCCTCTATGACCGCGATACGCTCCCGCGCTTCCACTATGGCCCGGAAACTCTTCACCGGATGCCACCACGCGCCCCACGGCCCGGAAGGAACGTAATCAGTCATCGTCGCGCTGTGAGGAGGCCTCCACACCGGGACGGAGCACTATGCCCGCCCCCTTGCGCCCGTTGATGGCGATAGTCAGAGGCTGCTCAAACTTCACCACCCTCACGCTGTCGCTCTCATAGACCGCAGAGAGGGAATCAAGATAAGCCGCGTCGAAATAGCCGTTGCCCCCGTCAGGGTCGACGGTGAAGTAGCCCACGCCGAAACTGGTCAGGTTCTGGAAGAAATGGGTGCCTTGCGAGGGCTCGATGCGGTAGCCCGGAAGGGCTGACTCTACTATGAGGCGCGCCCCGGCTATCTGCGACCACTTCACCGGGATGCCGAGCGCATGGTCGCTCGAGCCCCAGCGTCCGGGGCCGATAAGTATGTAGGGCTCGCCCTGCTCGACAAACCGGCTGTTAAGCTGCTCTATCTCGCGGGCCACCTCGGGATTTCGAGCGGAGTCGAAAGTCGAGGGACGCACGTATGTGATATATTTCACACCATCCATGACGCCGTGGCCTAATGCCGTGTCGCTGCGCAGTATGAGGTCGGAGTCGGGATGGTTCATTATCGTGTCATCAAGCATCTCCTTCTTGTCCACGATGGGACGCATCTGAAGCCAGTAGACGGTCCCCTTGCGCTCCGAGCGCATGGCATCGGGATTGATTATGCCCGAGAATTCTATCTCCACAGGGCGCCCCATCTCATACTGGCCTGTGGTCAGCATGAAGTCAATGACCGGCGCGAGGGGGAATACTTTCTGCTTCAACACGTTGGCGAAAGTCACAACCTTTCGGCCCGGCCCGAATTCATTGTCGCGTATCAGACGGTCTTCCACATCGAATGTAGACACGAGATAGCGCAGAGCCCCGGTCTTGAAGGCATCAGCCACGGGCACTTTGACAATGTTGAAGCTGTCATCGGTGGTGAAGTTGTCGCTTGCGGCCGCATCTGCCGGCAGGGCGTACAGATGTGTCTGGGTGTCGCGCAGAGCGAGCTCGACGGTAGAGGTCTGAAGCACCTTGTCGGGATGCCTGGGAGAGAATCTGAGCGCCATACCGCCGTCTACGATATATTTGCCCAAGCCCACGGCGACTTCGGCCACTCCGTCCTCAGCCACCTCATCGTTGACGGGATAGTAATTGAGCGAGCGGCCCACGCCCGAGAAACTCGGATAATACAGGCCGTCGTGATACTCCCCGACAACCTCCTGAAGGATGACGGCCATCTTCTCCTGGTCGATCACATTGCTCGTGGCGTTCATGTAGGCCTTGGAGTCGGCGAAGAACACCGAGGCATACACACCCTTCACCGCGTCGCACAGCAGCCTCAGCTGATGCTCGCGGTCGTCCAGATGGGGAATCATGTAGGTGGCGTATATTCCGGCGAAGGGCTGGTAATGGGAGTCCTCGAGGAGTGAGGAGCTGCGCACGGCCAATGGACGGTCCACCACGTCATAGAGGGCGTTGAAGTCATCTATCACCTTCGCCGGGAGAGAGGCTGCGAGAAAGGCCTTCAGTATCTCCTCGTCGGGAGCGGCCGAGAGGGCCAGGGGATAAAGGTCGTTGCTCTCCATGAACTCATCGAAGATGTCCGTGCACAGCACAACTGTGCGCGGTATGGTGAGCTGCACCCCTTGGAAGTCCTCACATTCGGGATGGCGCTTGATAATCTGGTCGATGAAGGCCAGTCCGCGTCCCTTGCCCCCCAGAGAGCCTTCGCCTATGCGGGCGAAGTTGCTGTAACGGTCGAAACGGTTCTTGTCAAACACGGCCACCACGCCCCGGTTTTTCATGCGGCGGTATTTGACGATGCACTCAAAGACGAGTTTGCGCACCGCCTCGGCCTGGGAGATGTCAGTGAACTTGAAATTCTTGATGGCGTCGGCTATGGGGAAGAGGGCGCGGCTGTAGAGCCAGCGGCTGATGTCATTGCGGCGCCCATGGTAATAGAGGCTCCAGTCGGGAATCTCGAATATCTTTTTCTGAAGGTCCTTGAGGTCATGGATGCGCATGATCTCGCGGCCATCCTCACCTTTCACCACAAAATCGCCGAATCCGAAGAGGCGGCTCACGGCCCGCTTCAGGTCCAGGGGGAGGGTCTTCGAGTTCTTGTCGATGAAGGTCAGGCCCATCTCCTCAGCCTTGGCCAGGTTGTCGCTCTCCTGGCTCTCGATGATGACCGGCATGTCAGGGAAGCGGGCATGAACGTAGCGGGCGAACTGCAGGCCCGCCTCGGGATCCTTGACACCCTCGCGCGGGAAACGCACATCGGTGACCACGCCCAGCATATTGTCGCCATATTTGTCAAACAGCTCCACAGCCTCCTCGAAGTCGCGGGCCAGGAGCACTTTCGGACGCCCGCGCATGCGCAGCATCTGCTCGTGCTCGTTGAGGGCCTCTGTGGAGAAGATCATCGACTGCTTGAGCAGGAATTTGAAGATGTGCGGCAGCACCGAGGAATAGAATCGTATCGAATCCTCAACCACGAGGATGGACTGCACGCCGACCTCCAGGACATCCTTGTCGGCGTTCATGCGGTCCTCCATGAGCTTGATGATGGCCAGTATGAGATCCACATTGCCCAGCCATGAGAAGACATAGTCCACCCCGCGCAGGTCCTCGTTGGATATGCGGCGGCGCACCTCCTTGGAGAAGGGGGTCAGCACGACAAACGGTATGTCGGGATACTGCGCGTCAATCTCCTTGGCCTCGCGGAAGGTCTCGCTGACATCCACGCCCGGCATGGCTATGATGAGGTCAAATGGCTTCGAGGCCAGGGCCTCACGGGCCTCGGCATAGTTGGCCACTTTCGTGAACCGCGGCGGCGATGACAGATTGAGCGAGACATACTCGAAATACACCTGCTCCTCCACTCGCCCGTCCTCCTCCATCATGAAGGCGTCGTAGGGAGTGGCAATGAGAAGGACGTTGAATATGCGGCGCTGCATCAGGTCGCGGAAGGCCGTGTCCTTCAGATAGAGCCGGCTCAGCAGCGAATCGTTGAATTCTTTCATGGCTTGATACTGTCTTATTGCTCCTGCTCTGAGAGGAACCTCTCAAGGGCCGCCGTCATCGACGGGCTCTCCTTAGAGGGGGCGGAGAAGGAGAGCTTGAGCCCCGCATCCTCCACTGCCTTGGCTGTGGTGGCTCCGAAGGTGCCTATGGCCACCCCGTTCTCTTCCTGGTTGAAGTCCGGGAAATTCTTTTTGAGCGAGTTGATTCCGGCGGGGCTGAAGAAGAGCAGCAGGTCGTAGTCAAAGGGCTCGTCGGGGGTGAAGTCATTGCTGACCGTGCGGTACATCACAGCCGGCGTGACATCCAGGCCTGCCTCGGCAAGGAAAATCGGGTCATCCTGGTGCACGTCAGATACCGGAAGGAGGAACTTCTCTTTCTTGTTCTTCACCATCGAAGCCATCAGCTGGGGGTCATCGAGTTTGCCCGAAGTGCCGAAATTGATCTTGCGCTTGCGGTAGACTATATATTTCTGGAGATAGAGGGCGAGAGCCTCGGTGGTGCAAAAGTAACGCATGGTGTCGGGCACGCTCACGCGGCTCTCCTCGCAAAGCCGGAAGAAGTTGTCGACCGCAGTGCGCGCAGTGAAAATGACGGCGGTATAATCGGCAAGATTGATCTTCTGCTGACGGAATTCTTTCGCCGACAGGCCCTCCACCTTGATGAAGGGACGAAACACCAGCTCCACGTCATGCTTGGCCGCTATGTCGTAATAAGGGCTCTTGCTCGATGTGGGCTGCGGTTGTGAAACCAGGATTTTCTTGATACTCATTTCTTGTCTTTATGATGGCCCCCGGTCGGCCGGACGCTCTCACGCCCGTGGCCGGAAGATATGTTTTTCTCGTTGTCTATATGTCTATCTATATGTGTATTGTGCTGCAGGCCGCCACAGCGCCCGCAGCTGTCAATATCAATGGAACTACTTCCAGACTGCAAAGGTAGTACAAAAAAAGCACCCAAGAGGAAATTTGCGTGAAAAAAATGCGAAATCCTTTCCAGATGAACACCAGTTTGGCGCATATCAGGCATCCGAACCCTACCCAAACAAGGGTCGGGACATTGGCGGGATAGCATAGGCACAGGAGCGCGACAGGGAGGAGCAGCATGCTCAGCAGCCCCTGGCTCGATATGAAGCCGCGCACCCACATGCGGGTGTGAAGCGGATCGGAAAAGACGCTGCCCACTATGTTGTAGGCCGCCCACATCACCACAGTGTAGGCCAGGCAGCAGGCCGTGCATATCCCGGTCTGCAGCAATGAGGGGAGGCTGAAAAGTGCGTATGCGAGCACCACTCCGGCGCATCCGGCCTGCAGGAGGTTCAGCAGCACCAGCAGAGAGGTCTCGCGCACGGTGTCATCAAACATGTTGTGGCGCTCCCTCACTTCCGTGAGGTCTCTGAGCAGACCTACCATGTAGCGGTAATTGTTGCGGAATCTCAGGGCGACCACGCAGAAGAGCAGCAGCAGGCCCCCCGTCACCCACGAAGAGGCTCCCTGGCCGACCAAAGGCTCCGGAGCCGGGGCCGGAGCCGGGGCCTCCAATATTATTCCTTCCAGAGGATACTTCTGCGCGATAGAGTCGGCACGCGCCAGGGCGGCTATGGAGTCAGCCGCCGCCTGCGCCGCGATGGAGTCCGCGCGCAGCGCCGCCGCAATAGAGTCGGCAGAGGATAGGATAGTATGCCCCGGCATGCGGTTTTATCTCTTCTTGTCAAACCATCCCTGCGCTTGATACCACTCGCAGGCCTTCCTTATACCCTCTTCCAGCCCTGTGGAGGCGCGGAATCCGAAGTCCCTGGCCGCTTTCGACGTGTCAACGCTCCAGTTGCGCTGTTTCAGGATATTGTATTTGTCGCGGTTGAGCGTGGAGGGCTTGCCCTTAGCCGCCCCTATCTTCTCGGCCACGGCGCATACGCATTTTACCGCCCATAGCGGAGCCTTGACCGGAAGCACGAGCCGCCGACCCAACACCTTTGAGGTGATGGCGCGAAACTGCGCCTGGGTGTAGACGGCCTCTTCGGAAATATTATATGTCTCGCCTGCCGGGGCCTTGGCCAAGGCCTCGCATACGGCTTTGGCCAGGTCTTCGACATAGAGGAAGGAGAGCAGCTGCTTACGGTACCCTACGGAAAAATCCACCCCCTTGCGCACTGAATCGAACATCAGGAAATAGTCATGGTCGCGCGGGCCGTAGATGCCCGTGCAGCGGAACACTATGCAGGGGATTCCCGACATCGCCAGACACATCTCCGCCTTGAGCTTCGAGGCTCCGTAGCGGGTGTTGGGCTGAGGGATTGTATCCTCGGTAAAGGGCGCATATCCCTTGGGACCGGGCCCGAGCACCGACAGGCTGCTTATGTAGAGGAGTTTCCCGGGCACCATGCCGGCCTCCTTCAGAGCGTCGGTGAAGTAACGCAGATAGTCATGGTTGATTCGTGCGAAATCGGTGTAGCGCAGGCACTTGGTCGCTCCAAGATTATAGACTATATAGTCCCATTTCTCGCTTTCGGGAAGGGCCTCCCTGAGTGTCCCGGCCAAGGAGGCGGGATTGTCGAAGTCGAGTGTCACAAACTGTATGCGCTCGTCTGCCAGCCATTTGCGGGAGGTAGTCTCGCGGACACCGGCCCATACCCGGGCGCCTCTGCGCAGACATTCCTCCACGAGAAACCCACCAACGAATCCGCCGGCGCCCACCACGAGTATTTTCTTGTCCTTCAGTTCATCCATAACTGTCATATAAATAGTTAGCCTTCCGCGCTGCCTCGCATATCAAGCGTTTCAAAGGAATATCCTCTCTCCCTGAGCCACTCTATGGATTCGGGGAGGGCGGTGAGCAGTTTGGCTATGCTCTTCACTGAGTCGTGAAACACGATGATGGAGCCGGGGCGCGCATAGCGCCTGACATTCTCAGCCACCATCCCCGCAGTCACTTTTACGGCGTAATCACGCGTGACCACGTCATACATCACCGTCTGCCAGCCCCGCTCCCCGATCGCCCGGAGCTGGGAGCGGCGCAGGGTGCCGTGCGGAGGGCGGAACAGACGGCCCGGAATCATGCGCGCACCCTCCTCGGCATCGGCGATATACTTCCGGCACCCGTGGCGATGGCCCGCGAGATGATGATAAGTGTGGTTGCCCACCGAGTGGCCATCCTCGAGCACACGCTCCATAAGACCCGGATACCGCCTCACATTATCGGCCACCATGAAGAAAGTGGCTTTCACACCGTGCCTCCGCAGGATGTCGAGCAGAAACGGGGTGGTTGACTCCGTTGGGCCGTCATCAAAGGTGAGGCAGACCCGTTTCTTCTCCCCGGGCAGCCGCCAGAGCGCCCCGGGCGCCATGAAATCACGCCACCACTGCGGGGGCTGCTCTATCAGGGCGACCGGGCGTATCAGCGCGAGGCCTCCTCCGACAGGCGACGGCTGCGCTCCTTGTCGAGAGCGCGGTAGGTGGGATACTTGTTGAGCGACTCCTCGCTTCCTCCTTCAGAGAGATAATACTCTATGACATTGTATATCGCGGAGTCTATCATCTTCTCGTCAGCAGTGCGCGCCGCGTAGTCAGCCGGTGACAGGGAGGCCATTTCGTTGGCGATCTCGCAATACTTCGCGATTTCCTCGGCAATCTCCTCCATCGACACTTCCTCGCCCCCCTCAGGGGCTGCGCCGGTGTAACGGTCATAATTCTTCTTGAGCTCCTGTTCGTTGAGCTGCCACTTGGCGAGTATGGGAGCGACCTTGGCCTTGTCGCCTCCGTATTGCTCGTAGAGCTCAATGATACGGTAGTACTGGTAAGGCATCAGCTGCGACTCATAGGTCAGCGACGGGTTGCCGAAGCTGAAGGCCACGGAGCGGTTATATGCCACGTATGCGCCGTAGCGGTCCATAAGGTCCAGAAGCATCTTGAGGCCACGCTTTGTCAGCTCCGGCCTGTCCAGGCCATCCTTGCTTCCGAGCACGCAGTAGAGCTCGGCAGCCGTCAGGGCCACGCTCACTGAGTTGGGCGATGTGGATTCAGGGAGACGCTTCTCCATCAGGTTGATTACCTCAAGGGCCTTTTCATACTCCTTGCGCGCCTGCGCATCCTTGCCTTCGCGTTTCAGGCGGTCTCCCTCATAGACAAGCTGCGAGGCGGTCTCCACCATGGAGGTGCGCACCGTCACAAGCATCCTGCGCACGGTCTCATCGAAATAGGGAGCCTTTCCGGCCGGCACATCAGCACCTCCCCAACGATATTTCTTAGTGATGACATCGTATGATCGGTCAGTACGCGCTGCCATATCCGCTTGGCGGGTCGGCACGAGCTGGTGTGTCATGCCCGTTGAGCGCAGGTATGGGGTCAGTCCGAGATGATACTCCGTGCCGACAGTCGAGGCCCAGTAGATCGGGCGCTCCCAGCCGTTGGCTGCATTGGTGGCGATGATGTCGAGCATCAAGAGCTCCCCTAAGCTGATATATCCTTTCTGACGGTAGGCGGGAGCCTGCGAGAGGTTGATCACAATCTTGTCAACTATTGCCGCCGTGTCGCCCGGAGCCACGAGGCCGCGCTTGATGACAGCGTCGCGGTCCACAGGTATTGTCACCGTGCCGCTCGGGAACGACCCGTAGGGGAGCTCGGGGGTCTTCCCGGCTCCGCTGTATATAGCCTTGAGCGACTGCAGCAGGTCGGCCGGTGCCTCCTCCTTGCCCAGAAGGGTCACATCAGCAAGGCCGTAGGCATAGTTCTCCGGTTTGGCCGTGAAGGCCACCGGCGCGGCGTCATACGACTGCATCCTCTGCTGATTTGCATACCAGTCAGAGTTGAGATAGCTCAGGTTGATAATCTTAACATCCGGGCGCACACCCTCCACCTCCTGGGCATACCACAGAGGGAACGTGTCATTGTCGCCGTTGCAGAAGACTATCGCGTTGGGCTCCAGGCTCTCAAGATAGTTGACAGCGAAATCCCTTGCCGCATAGCGTCCGGAGCGGTCATGGTCATCCCAGGTCTGGCTCACCATCTGGATAGGCACGCACAGGCCGAGCACTGAGGCGGCGATAGCGCAATACTCTGATTTCACCTTGGTGCGCTCCAGGATTTTCCACAGGCCCGCCACTCCAAGGCCGATCCAGATGGCAAACGCGTAGAATGACCCTGCGAACGCATAGTCACGCTCACGCGGCTGCCCGGGAGTCTGGTTAAGATACAGCACGATGGCTATGCCGGTCATGAAGAAGAGGAAGAACACCACCCAGAACTGCTCGATACCCCTCTTGCCCTCGAACGACTGCCATATCAGGCCGATCAGGCCCAGGATGAGAGGAAGCATGAAGTAGACGTTGTGGCCCGCGTTGCCCTTGCCTAAGTCCTCGGGCAGGAGGCTCTGGTCGCCTAACCGGGCGTTGTCTATGAAAGGAATGCCCGTGATCCAGTTGCCCGCATCCAGCTCGCCCTGCTGGTTGTTGATGTCATTCTGTCGTCCGGCGAAGTTCCACATGAAGTAACGCATATACATGTGGCTGAGCTGGTAGTTGAAGAAATAGGCGAGATTTTGCGAGAAACTGGGCTTGAATACCTGCTTCTGCGGATAGGCCAGAGTGCCTGTGTATTCATTGTATATAGGCTGGGCCTGGGTGTCAAGCTCCGGCACACGGTTGCCGTTGGCATCCACAGCTTCGATGAGCTTGAGATTTCCGGGCATCGTATCCAGGCGCACCCATTGGGCATACATGTCGCGGTGCTGCCGGCTGTAAAGGCGCGGGAACAGCATGTTGAGCTCCGGATTCATCTTGCTCTGGGGCTTGTAGTCTCGCTTCACGTAGTAGTCGCCTCCTCTCTGCGCCAAAGATGCATTGGAGGCGATTTCCCCGGGGCTTAGGAAACCGTACTCCGAAGAGGGGACGGCACCCTTGACACCCTTCGCATACAGGGCCTTGCCGGGATTGATGACCGGATCGTAATAGGGTGTGGCGATGGTCACCCAGCTGCCATCCTCGCGCTCCATCACGGAGTCGACATACTGAGTCCTGAGGCGCTTCATCGGCGCGCTGTACATTGTCTCGCCATACAGGAGAGGATTCTCGCCATATTGCTCGCGGCTCAGATAGGAGGCGAGGTCGAAAACGTTGTCGGGAGAGTTCTGGTTCATCGGCGTGTCAGCCGTAGAACGTATCAGGATGAGCGCATAGCTCGAATAGCCTACGAATATCACGGCGATGCTCCACATCACCACGCTCAGCACCCTGACAGGGAGCATGGTCTTGAAGCGCGTCCAGAAGAGGGCGGCAGTGGCAGCAAGAAGCACCAGAGCCACCCAGCCTGAGCCAATCCAGAAGATGCCCGATACAGCTAAGGCGCAGAGCACCGAAACGCGGATAGCATTTGCAGACTTCTGGCTGTAGAGCGAAGATATGGCCCAGGCGAAGACGGCCACAGTGATGCACGCATAAATCAGCGCGCCGCTGTTGAAGCTCATGCCGCATGTATTGACAAAGAAGAGCTCAAACTGCTGAGCAACCTTTATGAAGCCGGGCACCAGGCCGTACAGCACCAGCACGATAATAGCGAACGACACTAAGAGGGCGATCAGCGACTTGACAAGATTCATATCCTTCCACTTGCGATAGCAGAACACGAGCACGATGGCCGGGATGCATAGCAGGTTAAGAAGATGCACCGCAACGCTGACACCGATGATATAGGCTATGAGTATAAGATAGCGGTCGGAATGGGGCTGGTCGGCGTGATTCTCCCATTTGAGAATGAGCCAGAACACCAATGCCGTGCAGAAAGACGAGAAGGCATACACCTCCCCCTCGACTGCGGAAAACCAGAAAGTGTCACTCCAGGTGTAAGCCAATGCGCCCACCAATCCGGAGCCCATGATGGCAATCAGCTTGCCGAGGGGTATCTCTCCCCTGTGGTCATCCTTGACAAGGAGCCGGCGCGCCAGGTGAGTGACGGACCAGAAAAGCAGCAGGATAGTGAATGCGCTCAGCAATCCGCTCATGGCATTGACCATGACCGACACATATTGGGCAGAGGGAGCGAAATTTGCGAAAAAGCGGGCGGTCAGCATGAAGATGGGGTTGCCCGGCGGATGGCCGACCTCCAGCTTGTCAGCCTGTATGATAAACTCGCCGCAATCCCAGTAGGAAGCGGTTGGCTCGAGGGTGAGCCAGTAAGTCAGCAGCGCAACGGCGAAGACGAGCCATCCGCCGATGTTGTTGACGAGTTGGTAACGCTTAGTGATCATGATATCTGTATCGCGAAAAGTATCTGACAACATAACGCCCCATTCCCGAATAAATTGCCCCGCGCCCGAATATTAAGGGCAAATCCCTAAAAGCGCCGGCCAGGCAGCCGGCCCCCAAGTCCGACTGGTCCGACAAGTCCGACAAGTCTGACAAGTCCGACAAGTCCGACTGGTCCGACCGGTCCGACAAAAAAAAGCCCCCGGAAGCGTCTGAGCTTCCGGGGGCC
>CAZWVY010000032.1:0-22320 GCA_964637105.1 uncultured Sangeribacter sp.
CGGCATCCGGCTTGCGGTTGCCCATGATTATCTCGAAGAGAGCGGTCATGGCTCTAGGGTCGCGGCTGAGGAATGCCACCTTGTCGCCCTTCTCAATCTGGAAGTTGACATCGTTAAAGAGCACTTCGCCGTCCACGCTGGCCTTGAGTCCCTTGACTTCGAGAATCTTGTTGCCCACCTCGCGGTTGGGGGTGAAGATGATGCCCGGGTAGCGGCGCGATGAGGGCTGGATTTCCTCCACGTTGAGTTTCTCGAGCATCTTCTTGCGGCTTGTGGTCTGCTTGGACTTGGAGACGTTGGCGCTGAAGCGCTGGATGAATTCGAGGAGCTCCTTGCGTTTCTCCTCCGCCTTCTTGTTGGCCATCTGCTGCTGGCGCAGAGCGAGCTGTGATGACTGGTACCAGAAGCTGTAGTTTCCGGCGAAGAGGGAGATCTTGTTGTAGTCGATGTCGAGCGTATGGGTGGAGACGGCATCGAGGAAGTGGCGGTCATGGCTGACCACGAGCACGGTGTTTTCGAAATTGGCCAAGTAGTTTTCGAGCCATGCCACGGTCTCGAGGTCAAGGTCGTTGGTGGGCTCGTCGAGCAGGAGGTTGTCGGGGTTGCCGAAGAGGGCTTTGGCGAGGAGCACGCGCACCTTCTCGTTGGCGCTCATGTCTTTCATAAGCATGTGATGGCGGTCCTCTTTGATGCCGAGGCCGGAGAGGAGGGCGGCGGCGTCGCTTTCGGCGTTCCACCCTTCGAGCTCTGCGAAGCGTTCCTCGAGTTCGGCGGCGCGGATGCCATCGGCATCGGTGAAATCCTCCTTGGCGTAGATTGCATCTTTCTCCTGCATGATGTCCCACAGGACGGTATGGCCGCGCAGGACGGTCTCGAGCACGGTGCACTCGTCAAACTCGAAGTGGTCCTGGCTGAGGACGCTCAGGCGTTCGCCGGGGCCGAAAGTGACAGTGCCGTGAGTAGGGGCAAGCTGGCCGGAGAGTATTCTCATCAGCGTGGACTTTCCGGCGCCGTTGGCGCCGATGATTCCGTAGCAGTTGCCGTGGTTGAAGGTGAGGTTGACATCCGAGAAGAGGGCTTTCTTGCCAAACTGGATGCCGAGGTTCTGTACCTGTATCATTAATTTCGTTACTTATTTCTTAGTATGTTTGCAGTCCGCCGCTGTGACCGGGGGGACGGAGGTGTTGCGGGTGTCGAAGATGCGGCGGGCGTTGCGGTCGAAGATGAGCCAGTGGTTACGCTGGTCGGCAGGGATGAGGGAGTCCAGGCGGGAAGGATACACCTTGAAATTTGAGCCTTTGCCTCCCGGCTTCGCCGCGAAAAAGGTGTCGTATGCCGCGTTGCGTATCACGGGCGTTCCATTCTCGTCGCGCTCCACGCGCACCTTCACCAAGGCTCCGCCCCGGGTGTCGGCAGTCTTCATGTTGGATATGAAGTTGCCCAGGGAGTAGACGATGAGCACATCCTTGCCTGTCTTCTCGTTGCGCACCAGATGCATGGGCTGGATGACGTGCGGATGGCCTCCGATTATCATATCCACACCCTGGTCCATCAGGAAGTCGGCCAGAGCGCGCTGGTTCGCGTTTTCGAGCAGCACATATTCAATGCCCCAGTGGATGGTGACCACCACCATCTCAGCTCCCGCCTCGCGGGCGAGTTTGATCTCCTTTGCCATGCGCTCGCGGTCAATGAGGGCGACCTCCATGCCGTCGCGCGGTTCGATGCCGTTGGTGCCGTAAGTGTAGTTGAGGAATCCGAACTTGATGCCGTGAATGTCCTTGATAAAGGGGACCAGCGAGTCTCTCTGCGCTGCGTCGTGATAGGTGCCGATATGGTCGATGCCTAACGAGTCAAGGGCGGCGAGTGTGCGCCGGGCGGCCCGGTCGCCGCTGTCGAGACAGTGATTGTTGGCCGTGAGCATCATGTCAAATCCGGCGTCTCGCAGAGCCTCCGCGTAGCTGTCCGGGGCGGAGAAGCATGGGTAACCCCGGTATTGGGGACCCCCTCCGAGGGGCACCTCAAGGTTGACCACCGCATAGTCCGCGGCCGTGATGTCGGGGGCTATGAGAGAGAAGCAGTCTGAGTAGTCGTAGCGCTTGCCGTCACCCTCTCGCAGGGCGATGTCAAGCTGAGCCTGGTGCTGCATGGCATCGCCGGCGAAGAGGAGGTCGACGCCGGGGTTGGCGCCGGGGGAGGCGGCGCCTGTAAGGAATGAGATGAGGCTGAAAAGCAGGAGCTTCATGACAGTGGGGGGTGAATCACATCTCTCCCTTGCGGGCCTTGAGGGTATTCTGCAGCAGGGAGCAGATAGTCATGGGCCCTACGCCGCCGGGCACGGGGGTGATGAAGGAGGCTATGGGAGCCACATTGTCGTAATCCACATCTCCGCAGAGGCGGAAACCGCTCTTGCGCGTCGGGTCAGCCACGCGCGTAGTGCCCACATCAATCACCACGGCGCCGGGCTTCACCATATCAGCCGTCACGAATCCCGGATGACCGAGGGCGGCGATTATGATGTCTGCCTCGCGGCATTTCTCCTTGATGTCGGGAGTAGCGGAGTGGCAGACGGTGACAGTGCAGTTGCCGGGGTTGCCCTTCTGCATGAGCATGGAGGCGATAGGCTTGCCCACGATATTGCTGCGGCCGAGCACCACGGCATGTTTGCCGCGGGTCTCGATGCCGTAGCGCTTGAGCAGCTCCATGATTCCCGATGGGGTGGCCGGCTTGAAGGAGGGGAGGCCGATGTTCATGCGTCCCACGTTGATGGGATGGAAGCCGTCCACATCCTTGCGGTAATCCACGGCCTCGGTGATGCGCTGCTCATCTATGTGCTTGGGCAGTGGGAGCTGGATGATATAGCCGTCAACCTCAGGGTCTTCATTGAGCCGCTTGATTTCGGCGAGGAGCTCCTCCTCGGAGATGGAGGGGTCGAAGCGGTGGAGCGAGCTTGTGATGCCGCATGCCTCGCAGGCTTTTGCCTTGGAAGCCATATAGGCCTCCGAACCGCCGTCATTGCCGACCAATATGGCTGACAGATGGGGAGCGCGCTCGCCGCGTGCGACCATTTCGGCCACTTCGGCTGCAATCTCCTCCTTAATCTTGGCGGCAGTAGCTTTTCCGTCTATGATTGTCATGATGATTCAAGGATACGGCCCCTGAGACATAAAAAAGTTTATGTAGCGGGGCCTTTGTATTTCCGATTAGTTATTCGATAGTCTGAGCGGAGTATGTGATTACCATCAGGGCGTTGTCGATGTCGAGCTCGCACATTGCGGGCATCTCGTAATAATTGCGGCAACGTGTCACCACCACCTTGGTGGAATAGTCGGTATAGTCGGTATAGGTCTCCGTGGTCACATAGACCGGTATGATCTGAAACTCCATGTCGGAAGCCGTGAGCTTGCCGGACTCATGGAGCTTGATAAGCTCGAGCATGTACTCGCGCATGGCTCCGAAGGTGTATGTGCCTTTGGAGGAGTCGTAGGACGCGTAGAAAGAGGTCTTCTCGTCGGGCACCTTCATCTGCTCAAAGAATCCGGGGGCCTCGTCCCTCTTGACCAGGAGCAGGAAGGGGGGAGGGGTGATGCCGTATCCGTTTGCTATCTCCTTGGCGGGGATAGAGAGCGACATGGCATTGACCATCTTGAGGGCTGAGGGGTTCGCGGCATATTTCTGCAGGATGGCATCCATGGGCAGGGAGACATTGACGCGGTATCCTCCGGGAGTGGTTATCACGGCGCGCCCTGCATCGGCCATGGCGGTGATCATCTCCGAGGGGGTGTAGGTGATGTTGTTGGAGTTGAGGGCCTCGGGTCCGGTGGAGAAGACCGGCACGGAAACCTTGTTGCGCTTCACCACCTTGTCAACCTTTGTCTCGCCCGTCTCCTCATCCTTGGTTGAGACAGCAGTCTCTGAGAGGTAGTGGTAATAGATGGAGAAGCGGGTGGTGCTGACGTTGGCCACGGCCCCCATGCCGAAAGAGGGCTCGACATAGATGCCGGGCATGAACTTGGCGAATGTGGCGGGCCAGGCGAAGGCCGACGGGTCCTTGCGGTAGGCCTCCACGGTCTTCACCGCATCCTCGCGTGAGAGGTTCACAGGTATTGTGATGGCCGTCTGCTTGCGGAAGGTGGAGTCATTGGCGCCGACAACAGAGAGTGTGTAAGACCTCGAGCCGAGCAGGGAAGAAGGCGAGTAGTAGCCCTCGGGGTTGAAATTGCTCTCGATACCGGCGGGGAGGGCCTTGGTGAGCCCGTAGACGCGCAGCTGCTGCGGGGCGAGGGAATCGCCGGCGAGCTTGCCCCTGGGCACGATGACCTCGACGCGCATCGAGTCAATCCTTTCGATGGGGATGGAATCCGGAATCTCGAGGCGGGCGGAGGGTATGAGCGAGGCTACATAGCTGCACTCCAGGGTGCCGTACTCCGGGGCGTGGAGGCGCCCGATGAGGTTGACCGTGCCACGCGAGTCGAAATCCGGGTCATAGACGCTCGCGCCCTGCAGGGCCGCTGTGAGCGAATCGACTGTGATCGTGACCTCCCCTTTGGAGAGGGAGGTGCCGATTCGTGAGACATCGTCATCGCATGAGGCGAGAGAGCCGATGAGGAGCATCGGGGCCGTTATGCAGACCGGCGCTGAGGCGCGGCGGAAAAGGTTCTGAAGCATAGACTGGATAGTGGTTCGGGAGGGGCCGCCGGGGGGCGCCCCCTTATTATGGCTCGAAGCCTTATTCAGAGGGGAAAAGTCGGGAATAGAACTCATGATACGCGTCGGGGCCTTTGGCGGCCTCCTCAGCGAGCAAATATGGTATGCCGCGGGCCTTGACGATGTCAAGCAGAGCGGGGTGCGGCTCGGGGGTTTCGAAGACCACGGCGTCGGCCTGCGAGACTCCGAGGCGGTGGAAAATCAGGGGGTTCTCACCTGCGGGCCCGGCGGGGGCCTCCTCGGTGGCGAAGGGTATGAGCATCTCCTCGGGCACATCCTCGTCGGCGAGGCGGCGCATCATCTCTTCGGAGACGGGGCCTGTCACGTCGGCGCTCTGCACGACGTAGACTATCTTGGTCTGCCTGAAAGCGGGGTCATCGGGGTATGTGCCGCGCAGGATGAGGGGTATGAGGGATGTGATCCACCCGGCGCAGTGTATGATGTGGGGGTTCCACTTGAGCTTGCGCACGGTCTCGGCGGTGCCTCTGGCGAAGAATATGGCCCTCTCATCGTTGTCGGCGCGGTTGGAGCCCTGGGGGTCTGCATCGGTGTCCTCATGCTGGAAGAAGTCATCATTGTCGATGAAATACACCTGTATGCGGGCGGGCTGCAGCGAGGCTACCTTGATGATGAGGGGGTGGTCATTGTCATCAATGGGGATGTTGACTCCGCTGAGGCGAATGACCTCATGGAGCTGGTTGCGGCGCTCGTTGACATCGCCGAATCGGGGCATGAAGGTGCGCACCTCGTACTTGCGCTTGTGCATTCCTACAGCAAGGTCGCGGGCTTTGGCGGACGCATCTGTGCCGGCGAGATAGGGGGCCATCTCCTGGTTGACAAATACTATTCTTCTCTTTTCAGACATAAGCGGCTATATGTTTGTGCGGGCCGGGCCGGAGGGGGGCCGGATGGCTTTCCTTAATCGGCGCGCCCGCGTATCAGAGTGCAAAGTTACTAAAAATTTCCGAGAAATTGACACATCACCCCTCCGGCGGGTCGCTTTTTAAGCAAGTTTAAGAATATGGAGGAGGGGAGGAGATAAAAAGTGATGAAAAATGAGGGAAAATATGGCGAGTTACGAACTTATTTAGTAAATTTGCACACTCAAACCAAAACACAGATGAGAATCATAAGGACAGTCCTTGATCTGGAAAACTACATATCCGAGGCCAAGGCCAAGGGGCGCAGCATAGGTCTTGTGCCGACGATGGGGGCCCTTCATGAGGGCCACCTCTCGCTGGTGGAGAGGGCGGTGGCTGAGAATGACACCGCCGTTGTCAGCGTCTTTGTCAATCCCACGCAGTTTAACAATCCGCACGACCTGGCCACATATCCGCGCGACGAGGAGTCTGATTTCAGGCTTCTGGCCGGAGCGGGGGCATCGGCGGTGTTCGCTCCGACTCCGGAGGAGATATATCCCGGCTGGCCCGAGCCCGAAGCACCCAAGGTGTATGACCTGGGCGCGGCGGCCGAAGTCATGGAGGGGAAGCACCGTCCCGGCCACTTCCAGGGAGTGGCGCAGGTGGTCAGCCGGCTGTTCGCCCTCTGCCGCCCGGACAGGGCCTATTTCGGCGAGAAGGATTTCCAGCAGATTGCCGTGATACGCAACATGATAAAGTCGGAGGGGATAAAAGTCGAGATAGTCGCCTGCCCCATAAAGCGGGCCGATGACGGCCTGGCCCTCTCGAGCCGCAATGCTCTGCTGAGCCCCGAAGGGCGCAAGGAGGCCCCGGAGATACACCGCGTCCTGGCCCAAAGCGTGGACTACAGCAAGGCCCACTCCGTGAGGGCCACCCACGACACGGTCACCGAGGCCCTGGACGCCAACCCGATGCTCGAAGTGGAGTATTACGAGATTGTAGACGGACGCACGCTCCTCCCCGTGGAGGAATGGGATGAGTCCGACTGGGTAGTAGGGTGCATCACGGTGTATTGCGGTGATGCCTCGGAGCCCGACAAGCGCGTGAGGTTGATTGACAACATTGCATACCGCACCCCTGAAACATAAATCTGAGACGCCATGCTCATAGAGATGATGAAAAGCAAGATTCACCGTGTGACAGTCACAGAGGCGAATCTCAACTACATAGGCAGCATTACCATTGACTCCGCCCTGCTCAAGGCAGCCGGCATACTCGACGGCCAGAGGGTGTGGATAGTCAACAACAACAACGGCGAGCGCCTGGACACCTACGCCATCGCCGGAGAGGAGGGAAGCGGAGTGATATGCCTCAACGGGGCGGCTGCCCGCAAGGCGCAGCCCGGCGATGTGATAATCATCATGACCTACGCCATGATGACCCCCGAGGAGGCAGAGACCTTCAAGCCGACAGTCATATTTCCCGACACGGCTACCAACCGACTCTAAGACCCCGTATCATTATAATTTTATGTGTTACGGGTCTAAGACGTTAATCTTCAAACGTTAATCTTCGACAAAGATGTTCCAATCCCTTTCTGACCGCCTTGAGCGGTCGTTCAAGATACTTAAAGGCCAGGGCAAGATCAGCGAAATCAACGTGGCCGAGACCATGAAAGATGTGCGCCGCGCCCTGCTTGAGGCCGACGTCAACTACAAGGTTGCCAAGACTTTCACTGACAACGTCAAGAAAAAGGCCATCGGAGCCAACGTCATCAACGCCCTGAAGCCCCAGGAGCTGATGATCAAGATAGTCCACGATGAGCTCGTGGACCTCATGGGCGGCGAGGAGGCCCCCCTCAATCTTCAGGGACGTCCTGCAGTCATCCTGATGGCCGGCCTCAACGGCTCGGGCAAGACGACTTTCTCCGGCAAGTTAGGCTTGAAGCTCAAGAGCCGCGGCCGCAAGCCCCTGCTCGTGGCTGCCGATACATTCCGCCCCGCCGCCATCCAGCAGCTCAAGGTGCTGGCCGACCAGGTGGGAGTGCCCGTCTACAGCGAGGAGGGCAACAAGGATGCCGTGGCCGTAGCGGCCAATGGCGTGCAGTATGCCAAGGACAACGGCTTTGACACGGTGATTGTCGACACGGCAGGCCGCCTGGCCATCAACGAGGAGCTCATGCGCGAGATAGAGGCTGTCAAGAAGGCTGTCAATCCGGGCGAGACCCTCTTTGTGGTCGATGCCATGACGGGCCAGGACGCGGTCAACACCGCCAAGGAGTTTAACGACCGCCTTGACTTCGACGGCGTGGTGCTCACAAAGCTCGACGGCGACACGCGCGGCGGCGCCGCCATCTCCATCCGTTCCGTTGTCGACAAGCCCATCAAATATATCGGCTCGGGCGAGAAGATGGAGGACATAGACGAGTTCAACCCCATCGGCATGGCCGACCGTATCCTGGGACAGGGCGATATAATCTCGCTCGTGAAGCGCGTGCAGGGCATCATTGACGAGGATGAGGCGCGCCATCTCGAGGAGAAGATCAAGAAAAATAAGTTCGACTTCGACGACTTCCTTAAGCAGATACAGCAGATCAAGAAGTTAGGCAACCTCAAGGATGTAGCCAGCATGATTCCGGGTGTGGGCAAGGCCATCAAGGATGTGGAGATTGACGACAACGCCTTCAAGGGCATCGAGGCCATCATCTATTCCATGACCCCCTACGAGCGCCACAATCCCGAGAAAATCACCATCTCCCGTCGCCAGCGAATAGCCAAGGGGTCGGGAACCTCGCTGCAGGAGGTGAACCGCCTTCTCAAGCAGTTTGAGACCACGCGCAAGCTCATGCAGCAGGCCACGAAGATGAAGAATCCGGCGAACATGATGCGCCAGATGCAGCAGCTACGCCAGATGCAGGGGGGCCGCAGACGCTGATATGGCAGAGATGAAAGCAGTCAGAGGCGAAGCCGTAACATTCACAGCCGATCCTTTTCTCCACGATGAGGGGGAGTGCGTGCGCCATTACAATGACGCGCTGATCGTGATTTCAGACGGCCGCATCGCCGATGTGGGCGAGTATGCCGACATCGCGGACAAGTATCCCGGCCTGAAGAATATCGACCGCTATGAGGATGCCCTCATCGTGCCCGGATTTGTGGACTGCCACGCCCACTATGTGCAGACCTCCATCGTGGGCTCGTATGGCGACACCCTCCTTGCGTGGCTCAACAAGTACACCTTTCCGACCGAGACGCTCTTCAGCGACAAGGATCTGGCTCTGTCTGTCGCCCGGCGGTTCATAGAGCATGTGGCGCGCAAGGGCACCACCACGGCCAATCTGTTCGCCACTACGTATGCCTCGTCAGTGGACGCTATCTTCGAGGCGGCTGAGGAGGCGGGCATCAGGATTATCTCAGGAAAGGTGCTCCAGGACCGCAATGTCCCCGACGCGCTGCGCGACCATTCGGCCGAGGAGTCGGTGGCCCTGTCGGAGGAATTGCTCAAGAAGTGGCACGGGAGGGGCAGGCAGCTGTATGCCGTCATCCCCCGTTTCGCACCCACAAGCACGCCCCGTCAGTTGGAGCTGGCGGGGGAGCTCTACCATAAATATATGGAGAGTGGGGTGTATATGCACAGCCATCTTGACGAGGCCGAAAATGAAATCCGGTGGGTCAAGGAGCTGTTTCCGCAGGCTCATAGCTATACTGATGTCTACCGGCATTACGGCCTGGTGGGCGAGAGGGCGATATTCGCCCATTGCTGCGTGGTGAGCCCCGAGGAGTGGCAGACACTTCATGACAACGGCTGCGGAGTGGCGCACTGCCCCTCGTCAAACCTCTTCTTAGGGGGAGGCCGGTTCAAATTCTGGCAGGCCAAAGACCCGGCGCGCCCCTGTGCCGTCGGCATGGGCACCGACATAGGGGGAGGCACCAACTTTTCAGTGTTTGGCGAGCTTGGAGAGGCCTATAAGGTCGGCATGATCGAGGCGCGTCCGCTGAGCATAATCCGGAGCCTCTACCTCGCCACGCTCGGAGGGGCTGAGACGCTGCGTCTTGATGGCGTCACAGGGCGGATTGAGAAGGGCTATGACGCCGACCTGGCTGTGCTTGACTTCAAGTGCGAGCCTTTTGTGGAGTGGCGCATGCAGCAGGCCCGCACGCTTTGGGAGCGGCTGTTCGCCCTGCAGACCCTGCATCCGGACGGAGCCGTCAAGGCGACATACGCTGCCGGGCGGCGCTTTGACAGATAATACGTCGCTTCAACAGATAATAAGAATAACCGGAGAGCAGAAAAACGGCCCCCGCGGGGCCGTTTTTCTGTCGATTAGCCAAGTGTTATTGTATTTTTAGAAAAATTTTCTTAATTTTGCATACTTGGACCCGGACTGCTGATTTTGGTCTCAGGAGCCCGGGTCATGGGGGGTGTTTTACCCGCATTATAAAGCATCATAAAACACTTTATTAAGTATCAGAATAAAGGAAAATTAAGTATGAAATTTGAAGCCAAGGTAGTCAGGAACAGCTCAGGAAGTCCCTGTTTTGAAGTCAAGTATAACGAAAGGCCTTATAAAGTCAAGTTATTTAAATTTCAGGAGAACGCCCCGGACGGGACCGTCATAGACTGCTCGATTGTGCAGCAAGCCAACGGCGAGGTGTATATCAGGCAGAATCTGCAGACCCTGCTCCGGGAATATTTCGAGGAGGGGAAGGAGTATGAGTTTGAGGTCAAGCATGATTTCACCCACAATGGATATTATGAGCTGAGCGATGAGCGGGGTATACCCTTCAGAGTACCGGTGCCCAAGGGGCTCAAACTGCTGACCGGGAGCACGGTGAGATGCCGTCTCGATCGTATTGACAGCAGCGGCGCCCATCTTAAGCTGGCCATGGGTGAGGCCATGAAGCCCGAGGCTGCCAATCCCAAGATGAAGGAAAAGGCTCCGGCGGCGCGTTCCGCCTCCGCTGCGCAGAGGCGCGAGCTCGATGCAGACCTCATAGCCCAGAGGGTTGAGAAGGAGGTGTTTGGCGAGGGGCTTCCCCAGTGGGACATCGAGGAGCTTTTCGGGATGCTGTTTGTCAATAGCGACTACTATGACCGCGCGGTCAACTCCACGATGCTGTCGCTCATCCGCAGATGGAGCGCCGAGGGGAGCGACTGGAGCGAGATTGACGCGCGTCTCCTGGAGATGCTCAAGGCCGTGATGTATGTCCTGGAGGGGTCTGACATACTGCTGCGGGAGAATGACCTGCGCCGCAAATCGCTCCAGCACCGCCTGAGTGTGATGGCAGCCAATATCTCCGGCTACCAGCAGGCTGTCAATTACCTGGCTACGGGCATTCAGTCTCAGAAGGTGGACCGCGTGCTCTCGAGCCTCCGCGCCTCGGGCTTCATCTACGAGGCCGAGAAGCAGCTTGACATGCTCATGCGCATATTCTCCCTCTCGCCTGACACGATGCGTGAGCGCATGGCCGATATTTTCGCCCTCATACATGCACGCGAGGAGAATTTCTGGCGTGACGAGCCTTTCCGCAAAGCCTTCATACGCCTGCTGCAGCTATACAGCGAGCAGTGCGCCCAGGGGATGGAGGAGACGGGAGCGGGCAACGAGGATGTCGTGCGGTCGCTCATCGAGGCCTTAGGCATCCAGCTTCTGCTTTGCGACCGTGACAAGGACTCGGACGTGTTTGACTACAATCTGAACTTCGCGTCGCTCTACCGCTACGCATCGGCCCTGCGCACCTCCGTGCCGGCCAACGCCGTGCGCAACGCCTTTCTGGCGCTGATGGATGTCACGCGCAGGCCCGATTCATTGTACCAGTGGGGCGACACCGGGGCGCATGACCTGATGGCGTCGCGACTTACAATGTCGCCTGTGGGGCTCGAGGGCTCTTTCGAGAAATGGTATGCCAACCGCCAGGTGGTGATGTCGCTCAATAACGACGGGGTGTGCATATCGCGCAGCGATGTCGATGAAAGGACGCTGCGCAACCTCGACCTGCCCGGCGTAGGGGTGTGGCGCAACCTGCGCATACGCACGCCGCAGCAGATAGCCATGCCCAGCGGGAGCAACGACCTCAACCGTGCCCGGACGATGTGGAACGCCATTGAGAACGCCCTCTTTTCGGATGATGTCGATGTGAAGCGTCCCCTCAGCCGCCGCAAATCGCAGCCCTCTGTGGGCGATGAGGTGTTCATCCGCGTTATCGGGCGCAATCCCGACGGCTCATTCAAGGTCGAGGCCACGGACGATGAATTTGAAGGGCGCGGCACACTGGCCATGGAGGACATAGTCCGCTACAAGGTGCCCTTTGTGGATGTGAAACACTTCTGCGACTCCGGAGGCAACCCCTATGTGTTCATGGCCAATGTGAAGAAGATAGATGAGCGCGGGCTGCATTTCACGACTTTCGAGCTTCTGACCGAATATGTCCAGGACCAATGCAAGAACAATAATCCCATGTATTGCGTGGTGAAGAGCTCGAACCAGTATGGCATACTCGGCATCAGCGAGCAGGGCGACCCGGTGCGCTTCCTGCGCAAGGGGGCTAACGCCTCCATATCGGTCAAGGCCGGAGACACGGTGCTCGGCAACTGGTGGCAGCCTGCTCCCGGAGGCCACAGCGCCCCGTATGTGGACGGTGTCATAGTGGAGGTGCTCGACACTCCGCGCCCCTTCAACACCGAGCGCTCCTTCCAGCGCCTTATCGCTGACTATGCCGACGGGGATGTGTATGAGGACCCCATCGGCACCATGACAGTCATGGCAAGCGGCACGGCCGGAGGGGAGGATTTCCTGAGCGACAGCCGCCTGAGCGAGCTCCTCTCTATCCTGGAGCGCCTGGCGGCCTCGGAGTCTGACTACATGAAGGCCTACAACCATATCGGCCTGGCCCGTCTCCTGGCACGCATGGGGCGCGACGACCGCCGCCGCGAGTTTTACGAAGCCTGGATGCGCCTTATAGCCATACTGCACTATTTCGCTATCAACGGTGAGATAGATGTCGAGCAGCTCAAGGAATTTGAAGACAACGACCGCTCGCGATTCGACCCGAGATCGGAGCTCTACCGCATATATCTGCAGCTGAAGATAGTCTCCTACAAGGGGAGGCCGCAGATGCGCGAAGAGCTGTGGGCGCGGATGTCTGACAGCGATGAGGAGATACGCGCTTTGGCCGAGAACGTGATGGCCTACAACCTGATAGGGGAAACGGCCTCCATGTCTGCCTTAGGCGAGATTTCGGACCGTATCAACAACATACTGAAGGTGCAGGGACGCAAGTCGACGCTTCACTCCTTCGGAGCCGAGAACAAGACCACCGAATTCAAGACCAGCCTCATATTCCCCCCCAACAACCACATGCGCGCCAATGCCGATGTGCAGTCGCTTGAGATCATGAAGGAGCTCTGCGCCCTGCTTAACGCCGACGGAGGCACTCTCTACTTAGGCGTAAATGACTTCGGCATGGGCGTTGGCATAGAGAATGACCTGGCCGACAAGCTCTTCGGGTTCAGCGAGGACAAGTATGACCTCTTCTTCCACCGCAAGGTATGCGAGCATATGGGCCGCGATGTGGATGCTTACGTTGACGGACGGTTTGAGACCTTCGGGGGCAAGCGTATATATATTGTGACGGTCAAGCCCTATTATTCGGCTCCGGTCAAGGTGCAGGGTGTGATTTACGAGCGCCACGGCTCATCCAAGCTGCCGTTTGTGGATCCGGCTGACATAAGGCTGTTCACGGAGCGGCGCGCGGCAGAGCGCGACCGCATCAAGGCGGAGGAGGAGGCGGCCAAGAACGCTGTCCGCCAGTCTGTCTCAAAAGCTGCATCGGCGCATAAGGCCGAGCTCCCCGCAGCTCCGCAAGAGAGCGCTGAGACTAAGCCGGTTTCTCCGGCGCGTCCTGCTGTACAGTCCGCCCCTCGCGCGGCGGCCAAGGATGAAGATGCCCCGCAGGGAACCGATGCAGCCACTCCCGAAAAGATCAAGACGCGCGTCAGCAGAGGCATCTGCCCGGCGCAGTTTGATGACAATCACGACCATTCCACTGAGCGCTACCTGCAGATTCTGGAAGACGGATTCATGCTTGTGCCGGAATTTTACGGATATTCCGAGGGCGACGGCGTGCTGCTCACCCTCCCGGTGAAAGAGGATGACAAGAGCGGATGGCTCGTGCTGGGCTATGATGATGGCACGGTGTGCCGCATACCGATGCGCGTGATGCTCGACAAGGAGGATTACGCTTCGGGCAAACGCTACGAAGATGCCGAACTGGTATTTGCCGACATACTGCATGACACGGAGGCGCTGCTGACCATTTCCGAGGGGCGCAAAGGGGCCTGGAATGCCCGGGCCGACCGGCTCGAGGAGATTCCGGAGGTGCCCGGAATACGGAGCGCAGGCTCGCGCCTGTTCAACACCGACCAGCTGTCGTATCATTACAATATCCTCGAGGGAGCCAAGGTATTAGGGTATCATGACCTTTTCGACCGCACGGCCAAAGATGCGGGCAAACCCTTCAAGCATCTCAAGTCAGATCGCCTGCGGGCGCAGCTTGAGCACGACAGGCTGCTCCCCTGATGCGGGAAGCAATGGCCCCGGAGGGGCCGCAGTGCGTTAACCCCGGGCTGCAGCCCGGGGTGTAATACGATAGAATTTAACACCACCCCGGAGGGGTGGTGTTTTCGTCTTGCTACATCCGTGTCTCTGATATTTTATAAGGTCGGATTTCGCGTTATTGCAGGCCTCTGGAAAGTTCCGAAAGGGATTTCCGGAGGTCTCTTTCAATTGCGAGGAAGTCCATGCGGGCTTCGAGAAACCAGGCCCGCTCCTGGAGATACTGCAGCAGTGACCATTGGCCCCCCTCGAAGGCCTTGCGCATCAGCTCAGCTTCGGAGCCCCCGGCAAGTACGGGCATAAGCGCATCGGCACGCTTCTTGAGCTCAATGGCAGCATCGTATTTTTTCATGAGCGCGCGCGTGGCAGCCTCCTCCTCAACCGAGGCCACAGACTCGGCAGCGAACACTGCGGTCTCCGCCGCCTTCATCTTTCCTTTGGAAGAGAATATGGGGATGGAGAGGGAGAGGGCGCCACCGTTGAAATGATTGCCATCCTCAAAAGCATGCACGTACCCCACGCCGATGCCCGGCAGGCGTTCGCGCTTGGCGGTGCTCATGCGCGCAGAGGCGGCCTCGGCTTTAGCGCGCAGGGATTGCAGAGCCGGTGAGCGGTGCAGCTGGTCTACGTACCGGTCGAGGGGGAGCAGGTCCGCAGGGCCGTAATGGAGCATAGCGAGCGCGGCAGTGTCGAGCCGTGCATCATAATCTCCGTTGAGCGTTGCCAGCGCCTCATCAAGAGCGGATGTCAGTTCAGAGATGCGGGCTCCGACGCGCGCCTGCTCTATTTCGAGCTTCCTGACATCCAGAAGGGTCATCTGTCCATGTTCAGCCCCTTTCCTCACGTATTCCATCATCCGCCGGTTGTCGGCTTCTATTTCGCGCAGAGCCTTGATAGCGGATGTATTATAGACGCAGTCAATCAGGAGTGCGCGGACATCTGCGGTGCGCTCGAGAATCTCAGCCATAGTCTCGAGCCGAAGCACGGATGATTCGGCTTCGGCTTCCTTGGAGCGGGCGGCATATACTCCGGGCCAGTCAAGGCTCCATGAGAGGCCGGCGTTCCACCGGGCCTTGACTCCCGCAGGCCCTCCGAGCAGCTCCCCCTCCACTTCCGGATCCGGAAGATTGGAAGAGGGGGCCAAGGCGTTTATCACTGCATACGTCTCGACAAATGCAGCATCCGTAAGGGGGGCGTTCATTACGATAGAATCAGCCAGGCCGTCGGGAGTGAGGGGACCGGCCGGGGCGCTTTCCTGCGCCTGCGAGGGGAGAGCGCAGCAGAGCGCCATGAGTATCAAAGGGAGGGTCTTCATGAGTTGCGTTCAGTTGAGATGGTGGAAGATTTGCTCGCGCGGCGGGTCTCGAGCCATCGGTAGGCTACGGGGACCACAAGGATATTGAGCGCTGTGGATGACACCAGGCCGCCGAGTATCACAATCGCGAGGGGTGCCTGGATCTCATTGCCCGGTTCGCCGCCTCGCAAAGCCAGAGGAATCAGAGCAAGGGCAGAGGTGAGGGCCGTCATGATAATAGGGTTCAGACGGTCGGCCGAGCCGATGCGGATGCGCTCAGCTACGGAATAGCCTTCATCGCGCAGCGCGTTGTAACGCGAGATGAGCAGCATGCCGTTGCGGGTCGAAATGCCTATCAGAGAGATGAAACCTATTATAGCCGGGATATTGAGCTCGCCTCCTGTTATTACCAGGATGAGCACGCCTCCGATCATGGCCAGCGGCATGTTGACCAGTATCAGAAGGCTCTGGGGAATGTTGCGGTATTCGGCGTAAAGTAGGAGGAATATGATCAGAAGGGCTCCTAAAGTGGTCAGCGCGAGTGTGCGCGATGCAGCGGACTCGCTCTCAAACTGACCTCCGTATGTGACGTAATAGCCTTCGGGCAGCTCTACGTCAGCCTCAATGCTGCGGCGTATGTCCTCCACGGCTCCGCGCAGGTCGCGGCCATCGGTATTGGCTGAAATGACGATGCGGCGGCTGACATCCTCGCGGTTGATGGTGCTCGGGCCGGATGTCACTGTGATATCCGCCACGCTGCTGAGGGGCACGGGCCCGACATTGGTGTCGATCATCATGTCTCCGATCTCCTCCATGCCTTCGCGGAAGGCCTCATCTGCCTTGACAGTGATATCGTACGGCAGGGAGCCGTCGTAGACCTGGCTGACCACGGCCCCGGAGAGCATCACCTCAACCCAGCGGCGGAACTCGGGCAGTGTCACGCCGTAGCGGGCCAGGAGCTCGCGACGCGGACGGATGTCGAGCTGCGGACGCGAGATCTGCTGCTCGAGGTTGACGTCCGTCACACCCTCCACCTCCTCCATGGCGGCCTTGATCTTGCGGCCGGTGGAGTAGAGGCGGTCTATGTCATCGCCAAACAGCTTCACGGCTATCTGGGCTTCGGTGCCGGAGAGCATGGCATCTATTCGGTGGGAGATAGGCTGGCCGATTTCGATGTTGACACCGGGGAGCTCCTTGAGGCGTTTGCGCAGGTCGGCGGTCATCTCGCGGCGTGAGCGCCCCTTGTCGAGCACGTATGGCACCTCCATCTCGGATACGTTGACCCCGAGGGCATGTTCATCGAGTTCGGCGCGTCCGGTCTTGCGGGCCACATTACGCACCTCAGGAGTGTCCATGATGATGCGCTCAGCCATCATGCCGATGCTGTCGCTCTGCTCGAGTGTGATGCCGGGCATGGCCGAGACATTGATGGTGAGGCTCCCCTCGTTGAATGAGGGGAGGAAACTGCGGCCGAGGGTGAAGAAGAGGCACAGGGAGATGGCGAAGAGGCTTGCCGTGGCCCACATAAGGATTTTCGGGCGGCCCAAGCACCCCCTGAGCGCCGAGGCGTAGGCCTCGCGCAGGCGGCGCGCAGCCCAGGGTTCGCGCGAGAGCTCCTTGTTTTGCGTGCGCGACCCGAGCAGGTAATAGCAGAGCACCGGGGTGAGCGTCAAGGCCACCACGGTGGAGGCGGCAAGGGCTATGATGAAGGCTATGCCAAGGGGAATGAGCATGCGCCCCTCTATGCCCGACAGAAAGAAGAGGGGGAGGAAGCTGGCGATGATGATGAGCGAGGAGTTGAGGATAGGGAGGCGCACCTCGCGCGAAGCCTCGAACACCACCTGGAACGCCCCCTTGCGCTCACTCTCGGGCAGCTGCCTGTTCTTGCGCAGTCTCCTGTGGACATTTTCAACATCCACAATCGCGTCATCCACAAGCGAGCCGATAGCGATGGCGATTCCTCCGAGAGTCATCGTGTTTACGGAGAACCCCATGAAGTAGAGGATAATCACGGCTATCATTATCGACATCGGGAGGGCCACGACGGAAATGACCGTGGTGCGCAGGTCCATGAGGAAGAAGAAGAGCACCAAAATCACGAATATGGCCCCCTCGAAGAGGGAGGTCTGGAGATTGCCTACGCTGCGGCCTATGAAATCGGCCTGCCGGAAAATGTCAGTGTCAATGTTTATACCTGGGGGGAGGGTGGGGCGCAGGGCGTCAATCTCCGCCAAAAGTTTCTCGGTCAGTTCCTGCGAACCGACAGCGGGCTGCTTGGTGACGGTGATAAGCACAGCGGGGGTCGCACGGACAGTTGCTGTGCCGATTTTCGGTGTCTTGGGACCTATGGCCACATCGGCTATATCGCCAAGTGTCACGGGGGTGTCGGCAGACTTGACCACAGCCCGGCGAAGGTCTTCTATGGAGGAGGTGGAGATATCCCCCTTTATCAGATACTCATTGCCATATTCGTAGAGTGAGCCACCGGAGGCGTTGGAATTAAGGCCCTCTACGGCCTCCATCGTCTCGGAGAGAGTGACACCGAGAGCGCGCATGCGGTCGGGACGCAGGCGTATCTGGTACTCCTCGACATCGCCTCCCATCACTGACACCTGCGACACGCCGGGCACCGAAAGAAGGCGCGGACGGAGGTTGCGGTCGGCGACCGACCGCAGCTCACCCTGTGAGATTGAGTCTGAGGTGAGGCCGATGATGAGTATCTCGCCCAAGATGGAGGATTGAGGGCCGAGCGTGGGAGCGCCCGTGCCGGGAGGGAATGACTCGGCAGCCGCCGCGAGTTTCTCGCTCACGATCTGGCGGGCATGATAGACATCCGTGTCCCAGTCAAACTCCACCCATACCACGGAAAAACCGGGAGCTGAGGAGGAGCGGACGCGCCTCACGCCCGTGGCGCCGTTGACAGCGGTCTCGATGGGAAAAGAGATTGATTTCTCTACCTCCTCGGGGGCCATGCCGGCGGCTTCCGTCATTACCGCTACCGTGGGGGCGTTCAGGTCCGGGAAAATATCAACCTCGGTGCGCATGAGCGTCACGACCCCGAAAAAGAGCATGAGGCCGCAGAGCACGAGGATTATGAGGCGGTTGGTGAGTGAGAATTTTATTATCTTGTCGAGCATGACGGGCTTTCAGATGAAAGTGAAATGTTAAGTTGGGTGTGAAGTAAAACGAGCAGTGAAGCTGATAGGAGGGACTCGGGGCGGAGTCTTAGTGGTTGTGAGTGTGTCCCGGAGGGGCCACGTTAGAAGTCTCGGCCATGCGGACCACACCCGCGCCATCGGTCACCACCTCCATGCCCGGCTCCAGGCCCGAGAGGATTTCCACGCGGTAGCCATCGGAGCGGCCTGTGGTGACAAGGTGTTTGGAGTATGCGTCGTCATGAGTGCGGGTGTAGACATATTTGTTGCCTTGTATTTCCACCAGGGCCGAGCGGGGCACGCTGAGCGCCTCGGCGCGCGTGGCCCCGATCAGAGTGACTTCCGCAAAGGAGCCGGGGACAACGGAGCCGTCATTGTCGAAAGTGAAGTAGACGGGGATATAACCGTTTTGTGAGGGAGTGGCGCCCGGAGCGCCGGTCATCCGTCCGTTGAGCTTGTCAAGGCTGAGGACGCTTTTGGAGTAATCGGGCCGGAAATTGGCTGTGCGGACTGTGGGGAGGATGGAGTGATGACGTTCCGGCACATCGGCGCGGAGCGTGAGCCGCGAGCTGGAGGAAACGACAGCGATGGGCTGGCCTAACTCTACATATTCCCCTTGGCGCACGAGCACCTGCGTGATAGCGCCCCCCTTGGATGAACGGGCGGCCATAGGACCGGCAGGAGCTGACCCTACAGCGGCTTCTGCCTCTGCCAGAGCGCGCTTGGCTGCGTTAAAGTCTGCCGCAGAGACGATGCCATCCTTGTAGAGGGGCTCAAGGCGCTTGAACTCGGCGCGGGCAGCGTCGCGCGTCGCTATGGCCGCGCGCTGCGAATCGCCTCCGGCGAGGCCCTCGGGCGACACCGTGGCCACCGACTGGCCGGCCGACACCTTCATGCCCGGAGTTACGCCTGAGAGGAGCGTAACCTTTCCGCTGCGGGGAGCAGCGATCACGCCCTGGTCGGATGCGGCAGACTCGATACGGCCCGAGACTGTGACCGTCTCATGGAACGGGGCCGGATTGACCTTCTCGCACTTCACTCCAAACCGACGGGCCATATCCTCGGACAGCTTAATCTCATCGGAGTGCCCGGCATGGCTATCCCCCTCATGCTCATGGTCGTGTTCATCTTCTTCATGCTCATGGTCGTGTCCATCATGGTCGTGGCCTTCGGCCTCATGGTCATGCTGCTCGGAGGCGTGGTCATGGCCGTCATGGTCATCGTGAGAGGAATGGCCGCATGAAGAGAGCCCCCAGAGGGCGACGAGAGCAGCGGCGAAAATATGGCGTAGTTTCATGATATGCTTGCAATAAATGAACATCAAAAATTGTCGCCACAAAAATACAAAAAAAAGTCTGCACATCATGTGCAGACTTTTTTCATTGTTGGATTCAGGAGGAGAGGGAGGAGAGGGAGGAGAGGGAAGGTCGGATGGAGAAGGTCAGAAGGGGAAGTTGATGCCGAAGTTGACCTGGGCGTTGGAGCCGAGGGGCACTCCCTGCTTGGCGAGCTTGGCGAAGGTCTGGTCCATGCCCAAGAAGAGGTTGAAGCCCTTGGGATGGACGTTGATCATCCAGCCGAAGCCCACGCCGAAGGTGTCGACAACGCCGTTGACGCTGGCCGAGAAGGCCTTCACGGGGGCTACGTTGGCACTCAGGCGCAGCTGCGTGCGGGTGAAGTCGCCGCAGAAACGCGTGGAGCTCAGCAGGCCGAAGTTCAACTTGCGGTAGAGGGGGAATGTGTAGTCCACGCCGACGTTGAGCGTCGAGGTGAGGCTCCGCTTGCGGTTGCCGAGGTTCTGATTGTCGGATGTGAGCTGCACGAGCTTGAGGACATCTTCGCGGAAGGCGTCCCAGCCGCGGTCGGATTCGCTGTCGCCTACGGTGAAGTAGAAGGCGTCAGTGTTGATGGTGCGGTCGCCGGTCGTGGCGTAGTGGGTGTCCGCATAGTTGATGAATCCGAGGTCGAGCAGGGCGGCGGAGAAGTTGAAGTCGTTCCAGCGGTACTGCGCGCCCAGGTCGAAGCCTACGCCGAAGCCGTCGATGCCGAACTTGTCGATGTCCACGCCGCTGACATAGTCCTGTCGGCTCGTGTCGCTGTATTTGGTCTTGAAGGTCATGTTCTTGACCGAAGCGTATAGCTCTGCGTTAGACTGGGCTGTCCAGCTGTCCTGGCCGAGGTGCATCGTGAGCCGGTTGATCTTAGCCTCGAGGTTGCCCGCTCCGATGAGGAATTTGACGGTCGCGCCCACGCGCAGGCCCGGGAGGGCCGTGATGTTGTGGGAGTGGTTAAGGGCGATTTCGCCGTATGCCATCGCGTTGGCCTGGAGGCCGGAGAGCTCGTAGGCCTTGTTGGCCACACCCTCCTTGGCGAGCTGGAAGAGCGAATAGGGCACTGACACGTTGCCGGCTGCGACCACGTTGATGCCCACGGTGTTGAAGCCTCCCAGGCCGGAGAAGCCGAAGTTGATGACATGCACGCGCGTGCCGAACTCTATCTTGTTGTCGGTGCTGAATTTTGACAGCGCCTCTTCGGCCCCGATGCCGGGGTTGGTGAAGAGCACGGTGTTGCCGTCGATATTGTAGAGTACATCGCGGAGGTTGAGATTGCCGTGCAGTCCGAAGTTGAGGTTGCCTATGCCGGGGAAGCCTACGAAGCCGTGCTCGGCGCCTGAGAAGGCGGGGTTGAGCTCATGGCGGTAGACATAATTTTCGAGGAAGTAACCTGAATAGTTCTCCTGAGCGCATACGGGGAGAGCCGCTGCGGCCGTGGCAGCCGCGATCAGTGTATTTCTAAGAATTGATTTCATGATCTGGTGTTATGGAGCAGGTTGACAGGTTAGAATTTGTGGATCCAGGCGCCGTCTACTGTGAGACGCACGTTAGAGAGACCGATAGCCATCTCGGGAGTGAGAGGCATGTTGTTGCCGGCCTCGTCCACCTTGACAATGGCAGTGTAGGATATGCCATCGAGGCCCTCGATGGGCTGACCCGGGAGAGCTTCGATCTCGAGCGAGATCTGCTGCAGGTTGGCGTTGGCGGGGAGCAGGATGTGAGTCGATTTCTGCACGGGGATGGGGTTGCCCGCCTCGTCGATGGGTACGATGGAGAAGTCCAGGTCGAAGGGGATGTCGGAGGAGGCTATGGCAGAGAAGTGCATCTTGTTGACGCGCAGGTCGGAGAGGTCGTCGGAGCTCCATCCGGTGTCCTTGGTGGTGTACTGCACGAGGCTTCCCTTCTCGAAGGCGAGGGGCACGAAGACGGTGTATGTGCCCGTGAAGCCGGGCTGATACTCGCCGAGGGGCAGATTCTCCACTTTTGTGCCGACAACGTTTACATCCGTAGCGTCGATATATATCTCCTTTGGCAGGCCCCAGTCCGCCTGCCCGGCGTAGAGCACATTGGTCAGCGACGGGAAGGAGTAGGAAGTGGGAGCCGGGTCAAGGTATTGCGCGAGCGAGGGGACAGCCTGCGCATTGGATGCCAGGAAGATGTTGGTGCGCAGATTCTTAGAGACCGCGACCTTCTGCGAGGTGGTGCCGGTCGTGATGTAGGTCTCGCCGTTGTCCCTGCGGAAAACGGAGGTGAAGCCTAAGTAGGTGTCGCCCGAGAACTGGCCGACATTATTGTCAATTCCGACATAGATCTGCGGATTGGCCGCGTTGATGCTCGTGCCGCTTCCGGCCAGGAAGTC
>CAZWVY010000032.1:22420-29144 GCA_964637105.1 uncultured Sangeribacter sp.
TCGCCCGAGCGGAAGCTCTCAGTGCGGCTGAAGGCATAGTATTCCTTGCCGTCTGCCCCTTTGACGAGGGTGATGAACTCGTTGTCGCTGAGGTCTGTCACCTCGTTGAGCGTGAGATTTTCGAAATTGATGGGGACGACGAGATCCTTGACCTTGAGTTCCGTGGTGGAGTCAATGTTGGAGAGATCGTATTTGTCGTCCAGACACCCGGTCAGCAGCAGCATGGCCGCGGCCGGGATTGCATAGGGTGAGAATGGATGTCTCATAAAGATGATAGATACTTGATTAGTCAGTAATTATGGATTCCTGTTATTTCATGAGGGATTGCTGCCAGCGCCAGGCGTTTGCCATAGTCTCGTCGATGGGCACTTCGGCTTTCCATCCGAGCACCTCATTGGCTTTGGCGGGGATGGCCCATATCTGCTCGATGTCGCCTGCGCGGCGCTCGCCGATGCGGTGGGGCACTTTGACGCCGGTGGCGCGCTCGAACGACTCTATGAGCTCAAGCACGGAGAGGCCGTTGCCGGTGCCGAGATTGAAGATTTCAATAGCATCGGTGTCACTGCCGTCCAGCATGCGCTTCATGGCCACCACATGGGCCTTGGCGAGGTCGACGACATCTATGAAGTCGCGGATGCAGGTGCCGTCGGGGGTGTTGTAGTCATTGCCGAACACTGTGAGCTCCTTGCGGATTCCGGCGGCCGTCTGCGTCAGGTAGGGCACGAGGTTCTGGGGCACGCCCAAGGGGAGCTCTCCGATGAGGGCTGACGGATGGGCGCCGACAGGATTGAAGTATCGCAGTATGATGCTCTTCACCGGGGCGCCGCTGCGGATATAGTCGGTGATTATCTCCTCGGAAATCTGCTTGGTGTTGCCGTAGGGGGATGTGGCCGGCTTGATGGGAGCTGTCTCATCGATGGGGTTGACATCAGGCTCGCCGTAGACGGTGCATGACGAAGAGAAGACGATGCCCTTCACGCCGAACTCGGGCATGAGCTCGAGGAGGTTCATGAGCGTGTTGAGGTTGTTGCGGTAGTAGAGCAGGGGCTTCTCCACGCTTTCGCCCACAGCCTTGGAGGCGGCGAAATTGATAATGCCCTTTATGCCGGGATTCTCCTCGAAAAGGTGGCGCAGGGTGTGGATATCGGTACAGTCACCCTCGACAAACACGGGGCGCTTGCCCGAGATTTTCTCAATTCCGTCGAGCACTCCGATATTGGAGTTTGACAGATTGTCGATGATGACCACTTCGTAGCCGGCCTCCTGGAGCTCGACCACGGTGTGCGAGCCGATATATCCGGTGCCGCCGGTGACTAAGATTTTAGCTGCCATAGTTCAGAAGATTTTATGAGCTGGGGTCTCAGCTGAGAGGTTCAGAAGAGTTTTGCGGGATATGTGCCGTCGGCATGGAGCGCGGCGAAGCGGTCTACGGTGTCCTGGCGGTCAGCCGCGTATGTGACGCCGAACCATTTGGAGGGTGTCTGGATTACCTTGAGCTCGATTGTGCCGTCCTGGATGAGGTCGTTGACCACCGAGGGGATATAGAACTCAGATTTGAGCTCGCCGCCATGCTCGCGGAGGAAGTCCACGAATGCCTTCTCGGAATAGTCGAAGTAATCGGGTGTGAAGCCCCACATGTTCATTGACACGCTCGCCCCCTCGGGGAAGGGAGCCTCGGAGCCGTCGGCGAGGGTCTGCACGAGCTTGCCCTCCTTGCGCTGGATGCCGTGGCACTCGGTGACCCCGGTGAGGTTGCCTTCAGCCGACACCTCGCAGAGGCCGCGGCTTACGCCGCCGTTTTCGCTCAGGGTGTTGGAGATATTGAATCCGATCATGCAGTAGCGATCCTTCTTTCCCTCTACGCTGCGGAGGAAATCGGCGAGGAGGCGGAAGCTCTCGGCGCCGTAGTAGTCATCGGCGTTGATCACGCCGAAGGGCTCGCGGATGGCCGTCTTGCCCATCAGGACGGCATGGCCCGTTCCCCAGGGCTTGGCGCGGTCAGCGGGGGCGGTGAAACCTTCGGGCAGTGCGCCCAAGTCCTGGAAGACGACCTCCACAGGCACATGGCCCTCATATTTGGAGATGATTTTCTCGCGGAACTCCTGCTCGAAGTCATGGCGGATTACGAATACTATCTTGCCGAAGCCGGCGCGCAGCGCGTCATATACGGAATAGTCCATGATGGTCTCGCCGTTGGGGCCGAGTCCGTCAAGCTGCTTGAGGCCGCCGTAGCGGCTGCCCATTCCTGCAGCTAAGATGAAGAGTGTCGGTTTCATTTTTTTTTGCTTTAAGGTCTTTAAGGTCTTTAGGGACTTTAAGGTCTTTAAGGACATTAAGGTCTTTAGGGACTTTAAGGTCTTTAAGGTCTTTAAGGACTTTAGGGTCTTTAGGGACTTTAGGGACTTATGGTTATTCTTTTAGGTTTTGATGCCGCTTTGGACGCGGATGATTGAGCAGAGGGAGAGCATGTAGTCAAACATCACGATTTTGGCGTTGGCGTTGCGCGATATATCGCGCCTTGCCCGGTCAGTCTGGTCGATGAGCGACTCCACATTGCGATAGTTGATAAAGGGTGCGAAGCGGGTGCTGAACCTCAGTTCGTCGTCCGAAAGGGCGTTAAGGGGGGGGAGAGTGAAATTGCATAGAAAGTTTTCGCGCGTCATGCGGGAGCAGTAGTCCAGAAACCGCAGGTTTTTCTCGCGTCCCATCGCCGCTGTCTCCTCGCTGAGGTCTTTGAGGGAGGCCACCTCGCGTTTCCAGGCGTGGCGCATCATCTGGCGGTAGATGTCGCCGAACTCCCCCTGTTCGCCGGTGTTGGCCGCGGCTTCAATCGCCTTGCCGGGGCTGCCGCCCCCCAAGCGGGTGGCAAGCCGGGCCTCTGAGGGGGAGAAGCCGAGCCGGCTGGTAAGCCACTCCTCCGTGCGCTGTGCCGGCACGGGCCTCATGTTTATCCTGCGGGTGCGCGAGAGCACTGTGGGGAGCAGCTCCTCCGGATGGTCGCTGACGAGGATGAAGAGTGTGTCCTCGTAAGGCTCCTCTATGAGCTTGAGCAACTTGTTGGCCGCCTCATCGTTCATTTTCTCCGGTAGCCAGATTACGTAGGTCTTGTAGCGGTAAGTCAGAGAGGATAGGGGGGCGGAGAGTGAGATCTCATTAGCTTCGTCCACGTAAATGACCGGGCGCGAATTTCCGGCATCCATAAGCTCGTTCCATTTCTCGGGCTCCATATAGGGATGCTTGCGAAGCATCTCCTTCCATTCCGGATACCAGTCGGTGGAGACGGCCTTTGTCTTCCCTTTGGGCTTGACCACGGGGAATACCCAGTGTACATCGGGATTGTTGAGGGCCTCGGTCTGCAGACAGGCGGGGCAGCGTCCGCAGGGTTCGCCGTCGCGGCGGTCGGAGCAGTAGACATACTGCACCATAGCGCGGGCCATGAGCATCTTGCCCAGGCCGGGCATTCCTCCCAGTAGCAGGGCATGAGGGATTGTGTCACTGTCGACCATATCGCGCAGCGACTGTTTCACCTCGTCGTGTCCTATCACATCTGAGAATCTCATTATCCTGCAAAAGTACAAAAAAATAGGCAGACCGGGAAATATATTGAGGGAAATATGAAAAATTTAGGTTAATTTTGCGTTATGTATCCATTTTTGAAATCACTCGCTCACGGTTACGCCGAGCGCTACGGCGACTTAGGCGACTTCTGCTTTGTCTTCCCGGGCAAGCGCGCGGGCACATTCTTTCTCAAGCATCTGCGCAAAGAGGCCTCCGCAGCCCCTATGCTGGCTCCCGAGGTAATGACTATATCCGACCTGGTATCAAAGCTATCCGGACGCGTCGTCGCGGGGCGCGTCGAACTGCTCTTCCGCCTCTACAAGGCCTATGCCGGCTTGATGGAGGGGGAGGAGCAGAAGGCTGCTCCGGTGGATTTCGATTCGTTCCGCGGATGGGGGGAGACTGTGCTTGCTGACTTCACGGAGATTGACATGTACGGCGTGCCGGCCGAAGAGATTTTTAAGAATGTGAAAGACTACCGCGAGATAGCCTCCAACTTCCTGACCGAGGAGCAGAAGCGTGTCATGGAGGAATATTTCGGGCGCCCCGTAGGGGGCCCTGCCACGGCGGCCGGATTCTGGCGCGACTTCGGCGACGAGGGGGCTATATCGGAGGTGAAGAGACGTTTCCTCTATCTCTGGAAAGTCATGGCCCCCCTCTATCACATCCTGCGTGACGACCTTGAACGGGACGGCCTCGCTACTTCGGGGGGCATATACCGCAAGGCCCTCGCTGAGATACGCCGTCTCCTTGACGAAGGGAAGGCCTCACCTTTGCGCGGCATTAAGAAGATGGTTTTCGTGGGCTTCAACGCCCTCTCCACCACGGAGTCCGAGATATTCGCGGCCATCGGGAGGTTTCCGGAGTACGAAGGCCCCGAAGGGCCTGAGCCCTTCGCCGATTACTGGTGGGACGCGACCGGCCCGGTGCTCCGCGCCGACGACGGGAGCGCCTCGCGGTTCGTGGCCTCCAACCGCCGCCGGTTCCCGATGCCGGAGTGGGGGAGCGCATACCTGGAGTTGAGCGAGACTGACTCGCTCTCGCCGACCCTTCGCGTGATAGCCGCCCCCTCGGGGAGCGTGCAGGCCAAACTGATTTCGGAAGAGCTCAGGCGCATGCGGGCCGGGAGCGAGAAGGCTGAAGCCCATTTCAAGGATGCCCGCGTGGCCGTTGTCCTTCCCGATGAATCGCTCCTTCTGCCGCTGCTGCACTCGCTCCCCGAAGACATAGGGGAGGTGAACCTCACAATGGGCTACCCCTTGAAACTCACCTCGGCTCTATCGTTTGTCGCACTGTTGCGCCGCCTTCTCACGCGCCGTCGGCGCACCCGTGACGGGCTCGCCTATCTGCGCGAGGAGCTCTCGCTCATTCTCGCGCATCCTTTCAGCCATGCTGTTTTGGGCACGCCGAGCGTCCAAAAAATCAAAGGGGAGCTCGACACGCGCCGCATGACGGCCATCACCCCCGAGGAGCTGGCTGCGATGGAGCCAGTTACTGAAAAGATTTTCCCTCCGATCAAGCGCGAAGCGCGCCCCGGAGAGGTGATTGCAGCCCTTGACGGCGTCCTTGCCTTCATAGACGAACATTTGCGCCGGGCCGATGGCGGAATGGTGAAGTCGCGTCTCGACCTTCAGCATATAGCCGCCTACCGTGATGCCCTGGCGCGCTTGGGAGATTCCATAGCCCACCACGGCGTAGATATGGAATACACCTCTGTCTTCTCATTAGCAGACCGTTTCCTGGCCGGAGAGTTAGTGACTTTCGAGGGTGAGCCCCTCGAGGGCTTGCAGGTGATGGGCATGCTTGAGACGCGCGCTATTGACTTCGACCGTATAATCATACCCTCGCTCAACGAGCGCATACTCCCCATGAAAGCGCGCTCCCGGACGTTCATCCCCGACACGCTGAGGGTGGCCTACGGCATGCCCCCGGCCAACTATCAGGAGAGCCTTTTCGCATATTACTTCTTTCGCATGATCTCGCGTGCCGAGGAGGTGGTCATGCTCTATGACGCGCGCGCCGGAGGGGGTATGCGCAGCGGCGATGTGTCACGTTACCTGCTTCAGCTCAAGCACCTGTACGCCCCCGACACCCTGCAGTGGGAGGAGCGCCGGTTTGTGGTGTCCGCTCCCGGAGGTGAGCCGCAGCCCGTCGAAAAGACGCAGTCGGTGATGAGGCTGCTGAAGGAGTTTACCGTTGAGGGCGATGAGAAGCGCTTTCTGTCAGCCTCCGCCTTGAAGAAATACATGAACTGCCCCGTGCAGTTTTATTACGAGGTGGTCGCCGGGCTGAAGGCGGACCCTCCCCAGCCGATGTACATAGATGTCATCACTCATGGCAATATCCTGCATGACGTGATGATGCGCATATACCTGGCAGACGGCGAGGAGAAGCGTCTGCTCAATCCAGGCGTGATGGTGAGCCGGGAGAAGATATTAGGCCTTATGCGCGACACTCCCCGCTTGGAGCGTCTGCTGACGAGGGCTGTCAACAAGGAGCATTTCAAGCGCGACGATGACAAGCTCGACACGCCGCTGCGCGGCGAAGCGGCTATGGTGGCCGAGCAGCTGATGAAGCAGATACGGGGTATCCTGGCCCATGACCTGACTTTGGCGCCATTCGTGCTCTATGGCACCGAGGTGCCGGGAGAGCGCCGCCTGCGCATTTCGGATAGACTGACGGTAAACATGAAGTTTGCCATCGACCGTGTTGACAGTGTCGGCGCTTCGGGCATGAGGGTGGTTGACTACAAGACGGGGCGTCCGCACCTTGAGGCGGCCGATATGGATGACGTGTTCAGTGGCAATTACCATGCCGCCCATGTGTTTCAGCTGATGCTCTATGCCAATATGCTGAACCTTGCGGCGGAGCGCGGAGGAAAGGCTCCAGTCCGCATGGAGCTATACCGTCCCGAGGCCTTCCCGCAGAAGGATGGGAGGCCCGAGGTGCCCGAGATCGCCAAGGAGCGCGTCATGGCCCACACACAGGCTGACCCTGCGTTTGACCCCTCCGATCCGGAGGCGGAGGAGCATGGCGAGACCTACAACGGGCAGTTTCTGACACGCCTGCGCGGCATGCTTTTGGAGATATTCAATCCTGACGTTCCCTTCGCTCCTGCGCGCGATGAGTCGGCGTGCCGGCTGTGCCGGATACGGTCGCTCTGCCG
>CAZWVY010000033.1:0-8862 GCA_964637105.1 uncultured Sangeribacter sp.
AACGACCAAGCTACCGGAAAAACCGACCCAGCTCAGCAAAAAACCGACCCAGTTAGTGTCCCAGCTGACGGAAAAACCGACCCAGCTCAGCAAAAAACCGACCCAGCTGCCAATAAAGCACCCAAACTTAAGCTTTCTAAGAAGCAGCAGGATATTCGGAACTTTTGCTCGATTCCACGCAACAGACAAGAAATTCTTCAACGGGCAGGCGTCACAGATCATTTTGACAATCGTAAGAAATATATTTACGACCTGGTGGAAGCCGGTGTTTTGGAACGCACCATTCCAGACAAACCCAATGATCCCAATCAGAAGTACAGAAGGAAACTATAAAGCCAAATAAGAACGATTATGGATAAGAATCTTGACATACAGATAGAAGATGCTCTGAAGGCTTATTTGGCTTCGGGAGTCGAGGATCAGGTGGACTATCAGAAGTTCTACCTCTACTCTATCGTGACCCATTCCACCGCCATTGAGGGTTCAACAGTCACAGAAATTGAGAATCAACTTCTCTTCGATGAGGGGATTGCAGCCAAAGGCCGCTCACTGACAGAGCAGATGATGAACGTAGATTTGAAAGATGCTTATCTTCATGCTTTCAAGATAGCGTCCGAGAATCCAACATATACGCCCCAACTCTTGCAACAACTTTCAGCCCTCGTGATGCGAAGAACCGGCAGTGAATATTCCACGATTGCTGGTCAATTCGATTCATCTAAAGGCGAGTTGCGCCTTTGCAATGTCAATGCTGGGATTGGCGGCAGAAGTTATCTCGCTTATAATAAAGTTCCGCAAGCGGTGGAATATTTCTGTAGGTGGCTCAACAATGAGATTGACAAAGTAGACAGAAAAGATATTGCCGCTTGTTACCGTCTAAGCTTGGAAGCTCACTTCCGTTTGGTCTCTATTCACCCCTGGGTTGATGGCAACGGACGCACAACGCGCCTCGTCATGAACATGATTCAACGTCAGTTGGGGCTTGTTCCCTCCATTGTCAGAAAAGAAGACAAAGGAGAATACATCCAATCGTTAGTAGACAGCCGAGAAAACGAAGACTCCACCATCACACAAGACACAATGCTCCGCCACCACATCGCTAACCTCAATCGTCTGGTCCTCCAGTATCAAGAAAATGACGGTGTAAACGATGGTCAAAGCGTCAAAAATGACGGTGTAAATATTGAAAATGACGGTGTAAATATTGAAAATGACGGTGTAAAACGACTTAACAAGACTCTCCAAAGAGTTTATGAGGCAATAGTCAACAAACCAGACATCATAACCTCCGAACTCATGTCAATTCTCAATATCTCAGAATCTACCGTGACTCGATCAACCCGAGAACTAAAGAAATTTGGTTTCATAAAGAGAGAAGGCTCTGACAAGACTGGCAGATGGTTAATCTTAAAATGAAAATATATGTAGCAATATTTTAAAGAAGCTCTTAATATTGATACCATTAGGATACATAGCTAAAATACCAAATTAAAATTCAATTATTCCATTCGAAATAGTATGATTGCAAATTTCAACTCTCTAACTTTAGAAATTCCAGAAAATGACCCTTTCAAATACGACCAACTTAACCGTGAGAAGGTAGCAAGAATGTTGAAAAACATTTTTACTAAATTTAATAAAGGTGCTGTAGTTACTATTGATTCACCGTGGGGAACAGGCAAAACAACATTCATTAAAATGCTATCAAGATTCCTTAAGAAGGATCATTTCATCACTCTAAACTTCAATGCATGGGAATCTGATTATGCAGATGACCCTTTATGTGCATTATTATCTGTATTTGAAGAAAAACATAAATTGTCAGGAACTATTATATCCAATCTTGGGCGAATTCTAATAGCTGGTACCAATGAAATAGCAAAAGGTGTTATGGAGAAATACACTGGGATCAATAGCAACTCAGTAAAAGAAGCAGTGAAGGCTTCAATAGAAGAGTGTTCAAAAATTGGGGGGGAAGCAATGCTCGCTTACAAAGAAAAAGCAAAAGGATTAAATGATTTCAAAAAATCTTTATCTGAGTTTATTACAAACTCATTTACTAATGACGAGAATACTAAACTTCCTATTATATTTTTTATCGATGAATTAGATCGTTGTAATCCTCACTATGCCATTAAGGTTTTGGAACGACTTAAACATTGTTTCTCTATACCTGATATAGTATTCGTCTTATCCATCGATAAAACACATCTTCTTAATTCCATTAAAGGATATTTCCACTCCCCTGAAATAGATGCAGAAGAGTATCTACGAAGATTTGTTGATGTTGAATTCCAGCTTCCTGCTCCCAATTATAAAATATATTGTGAGTATCTTGCCAAGAAATTTGAAGTTATCGATTTCCTCAAATTCGATGGAATAAAAGAAGATGAAATAAATGAGATTGTCATAAATATGGCAAACCAAAATGAATTATCTTTGAGGCAACTTGAAAAGTTCTATGGTCATCTATACCTCATCTGTTCTTCATTTTCAACGAAGAATAATACACACTACGTAGCGTTCTTTCTAATGCTTCTCAAATTCAGGCCTCTAATATTATCAGCAATTGAACACAAAAAATATTCTATAAAAGAACTATATAGGAATCTTATAGAAATATTTCCAAATTCGCTCGATGATTTTAATTACTTTATTGGTCAAATTTTAGGTCTATATGGAAGATATGCGCATCTAATAAATACACGCGAATCTCCCGATGAATGGATCGATCAAGATGAAACAATGACAGATGATGCACACCAAATGCTCTGTTCTGGGATGAGACTCACTGGGATGGATTCCTCAGGTTTCCGTCCCCGACTTGAGATGGTTCTTGAACACATTTATCTTTACTCCTCCGTAACAAAAAATTAAATCTCTTTGCTTTAACGATGCAGTAATAATCTCCTCCATAACAAGAGAGAACTTGATTCTAAAAGATTTATATGGTGACTTATGAAGGATAAAGGGTTAAATAAGATCTACGTTAATATTCTAGATTTTCAAGTTTGCTTGTAAGATTCAGTAATTTTTGCTAACTTTGTAATCGAAAGCAACAAGCCCAGCAGTGGCTTGGGAATGGAGGCTGAGACAGTCTTCGGGAATAAGATAAGGATAAAGTTTTTCAATTCAGTTACTTACAGAATTTGAAGTTGAACCTTTTAAACTGTAATTCCTTGATATAACTATAGTTTGCCACACTGCATCGGCAAGTGAAGCGCACTCAAGCACCTCGAAAGATGCTGCCGCTTGGACATGACGTTCAGAGGGGTCACCCCGGAATCCCCTACGCGGCATCGAGGGCATCAAGCTGGAGGAGCGGGAGCGAGTGTACAACTCGGCGTGTGGCGATTTTTGAGTAACATAACTATTTGAATTTAGTCTTCAACCGTTCCAATAAACTCGCTTTAGCGATTTGGGGGGAGGTTGCGAACTGCTCCTCGGCATAGAAAGGAGAGCGATCGCCATATTTGGGATTTTGAATCGAACAGTTATAGAACTGATACCGCCACACGGGTGGATACTCCTCAAGGGAGTCCTCAAGAAATGCACCATCCGCGAATTTATAGCCGAAGCCGGAGGTGTATAGCATCATGTTTGAAATACGTACCTGCATGACATCTATATCCTGCGAACGGACGCGGGAGGTTGCTACTTCCGGGTCTCGGATAAAAGCAATATAGAGGGTATCTCCAATGTTGAACTTCGGATAAGGAATGGCTGCTTTAAAAGCATCCACACGAGCCTTTGTCATTTCAGACGGAACGGAGGTCTGCGCGAAACTAACAAGAGCCGCAGACAGGACAAAGAGCGAAAGGGCTAACTTTTTCATCTTTTAATTAATTGTGATTGGAGAATGGAGATAAGGTGGCGTTTTGGGCCAAAGTCTGCATCGAATCCTATCTCATGCAGACCAACATAACCGATAAACTTTCCGGATGATTTCAATTCCACGGCATACAATCCCCAACCATTCCGCTCAAACTCCAATTGAATCCGATTGTAGAATGATTCCGTTTGTTCATCAGTCAGAATTGCATGGATATAACGCATGACACGAGCATCCTTGTTCATCTTGGCAAACAAAGGCTGATCCTCCGCTTTCCATGAGCGAAGAATCAATCGGTCTGTTTCGATGTACTTCGATATTCTATTCGGTTCTTCCATACTGCAAATTTACTCTATTTTTAACGATGGTTAATTCGAGATTATTGCACAATTCGAGTGAATGGTAGGTACTACACATTGCAGACGGCTTATCTGAAAAACCCGACCTTATATCCTCCGAAACCTATGCCGTAACCCATCGAAAAAGCTGTTCAGACCGGTGCCAAAGTTGCCGAAAACATTGGCAACGTACTCGGCGGACTATTCCAAGTAGATCCCGGCTACGACCCCGAAGAAGAGGCTTTCATCCGCCAAATGAAACGCCGGAAAAAGAAAAAAGGCAGAAGTTTGTTTCTGACATCAGGTATCACTACATCATGATGCACAACGGCATCAACTCCGTAGGACTGGACAGCATCGAAAGCTGGTTCCGTGACCCGGAAAAAGCGAAAATCATCGAATCCGAAGTCCGCAACTACGAAAAACGTGTGGAGGCCCCCCTCGCCCCGACAAGAAAACCCCCTCTTGCCGGGGATTAACTTATGTTTATCAGCATATTCCATTGTAGTCTGATAATTTTTTTGTAACTTTGAATTAATAATATCCCCAAATTTCTCATGGCTTTTAAAGATCAAATCGATGCCTGTACAAATCTGACTTCAAATCATTTATTGAATCTGATCCTTATTCCATCCTGGGACGTATTCACGATGCGTATCACGGACAGGCCTTGACTACAACTGATGAGGCGGGGATTGGGGAAATTAATCTTTTACAGAAAGTTCTTGTTCCATGGAAAAAAGATGAGGAGGCTGAGATAATATTTGAGTATGATATTCCGCGCTTAGGAAAATCTTCATCAACATCCAGTCTTGTCACGCCAGGAATAACATGTATTGAGCCTCTCCCTTGTACTGATATTGTTGACTCCCTCATAATAGTTGGGGCGCAAAGTTAGGAAATTTTTGTGAGATTTAGGGTGCAATAGCTAAGAAAGTTGGCCATGAACTATGAAATATCTTTGTAAAATTTTGTTATAATGTATGTGCAAGTCCGGGGTTTGTCCGGTGCTTTCCGTCAACCTGTCCGAGCCGCAATGCCCGCATTGCTCACTCATCAGCATGCGGAGTACTTACATTATAACTCAACAACCTTATACGAAATAAGAATGCGTCCGCTGATTTCTAAAATCAAGTACACCATAATCATAGTCTCAGGCTTACTGTGCCTGCAGGGCTCTTTTTCAATGCATGCGATGGAGAATGACTCTATTCTCTACCGGGAGCCTTATCGTCCGCAATATCATTTCACTTCTGCCGCCCGCCACTGGATAGGCGATCCGAGCGGCTTAGTGAAAAAGGATGGAAAGTATATGGCATATAGCTGGGGCGGAACTCAGACAGACAATCTCATACACTGGAAGGAGAAGGAAGACCATGCTATCAAGGGGCTGCCTCCAAAGACTTCCGCCTTTACGGGAAGCGTGGTGCTTGATTCCATCAACTCCGCCGGGTATGGAAAGGATGCCTTGATAGCAGTGTTCACCCTCTATGATCAAGAGTCTAAGAAGCAGTCTCAGGGTATCGCTTTCAGCCTCGACGGCGGAGAGACTTATCAGTATTATGATCAAAACCCGGTCCTCGATATATGGAGCACGGAATTCCGCGATCCGACTGTAATAAGATATGAACCTGCAGGAAAATGGGTTATGGCTGTGGCAAAAGCTTTGGAGAGGAAAGTGGCGTTCTATACGTCTGACGATCTTAAGCATTGGACGTGGGTCAGCGATTTCGGGCCCATGGGAGATAACAAGCGGTCGTGGGAGTGTCCGGACCTTTTTCAAGTCACGGTGGAGGAAACCGGCGAAAAGAAATGGGTGCTCCTTGTATCTGTGAATTGGGCGAGAGAGCAATATTTTGTCGGAGACTTCGATGGAACGCGATTCATCCCAGACGAGCCCGACTCCGAACCTGTGTATGTGGATGACGGCATGGATTATTATGCTTCGCGGGTGTTCCAGAACTATGACTCACCAAAAGATGATGAAGTAGTCACTCTAGGCTGGGTGAATTACTGGGATTACGCCCCGGCTGCTCCTACCCGATGGGGAAAGGGCATCTGGTCGATTCCGCGCAACTATTCCCTTTATACTTCACCTGAGGGGCTGCGGCTCCGCCAGACTCCTGTGAAGGCATTGGATGACTTGCATGGCAAGGAATCCAAACTTAAAAAAGTGTATGGCCCCGGCACATACTCGCTTCCGCAGATCACTGCGATGGACAACCAATATGAAATGGATGTCAAGCTTTCCGCATCTGCCGGCGATGTCGCCGGGTTCAATCTGTGTGTGGGAGATGGTAGGAAAGTGGCCGTGAGCTACGATGCCTCCACCGGATACCTCACCGTGGACCGCACCAACTGTTCGGATGTGAAGATTAAATACTTCGACAGGATTTCTAATTCCAAGATAGCATCTCCGGGCACACGAGACATCTCGCTGCGCATATTTGTGGATAAGTCAACGGTTGAGATTTTTGCACAGGAGGGCAAGAAGGTGATGACGCTGCTGACGTATGCCTCGCCATCACAGACCGGAGTGGAATTCTTTTCCCAGAGAGGGAAAACGCAGCTGGAGCTCAGAGCCTGGCCGATGAAAAGCATTCATCACACCCGCGACAGCTGAGCGACTGCCGGACTGCTCTACCCGGAATAACCGGGGCGCGTGACCTTTGGGCAGGCTGAGGTTGTTATAATGTCATGACAGATGTGATGACTCCCGAGCAGCGCAGCCGGTGCATGGCCGCAATCAAGGGAAAGGATACAAAGCCGGAGATGATCGTGCGCAAGTATCTTTTCTCACGGGGATTGCGCTACCGCGTGAACAGCCGCAAGCTGCCCGGTTCGCCCGATATCGTCCTCAGGAAATACAAGACAGTGGTCTTCGTGGACGGCTGTTTCTGGCACGGCCACGAGGGATGCCGACACTTCCGGCTCCCAAAATCCAACATTCAGTATTGGAAACACAAGATTGCCATGAACATAGCGCGTGATTACGCCAACACCGTCGACCTCGAGCTGGCCGGGTGGAAAGTCATCCGTATCTGGGAATGTGACATCACTGCCAAATCAAAACAGGCCGAGACCCTCAGCAGCCTGTATGACCGTATCACCGGCGCACCCCTTCCCCGCCCCGCCGCTCCCGGCGGGACCGGCGCCGGGTCGTTCGCCGCCGAGCCGGAAGCGCCCTACGGAGCGCCGCCTGACTGCTCTGATGATTAAGTCCCCGTCGCGTGAAATTTTATCAGATGAGATCTGAAAATGCGTCCCCGCATCACCATCAGGCAGTGATGCGGGGACGCATTTTCACGGCAGGAGGCGCGCTCAGAAGTCGAAGCGCTCCGTGGTGACCGTAGAGTATTTCTGAAGATCGGGGGCGAGGCGCTTGAAGTGGTCTGTACACTGGTGCGCTTTCAGCGCCTCTTCCGATTCCCAGGTCTCAACTATGAGGTAGCGGTCATCGTTGGTCTTGGACTGGTAAAGGTCATAGCCTATGCACCCCTTGTCATGAAGGGAGAAGGACACCAGCTCCGTCGCCTTCTCAACGAGTTTCTTGGCGTTCTCAGCCGTCTCGGCGATCATCGATACATTAAGTCTAATCATCTTTATATAATTTATTGGTCTGCAATTATTTAAAAAAGGTAAAATCCCACGTCCCCATTATTGGGACCGGCTCATTAATGCATTACCTCGTAAATATGCCTCTTTAGTAAGAACAACATTCGATATGGACATGTTCATGTCCTGTGGCTACCCGGTCAGCTGAGTCCGGATTTAAACCCCGTATCATAAAATTATTAAGTCTCAGGGGTCTAAATTGCAGCTCTTCGCCGGGGTGGGCTGAGAGCCTCCGCTTATACATGATTTGCGAGTTCGAGTATTTTTCCCTAACTTTGCGGCACACTCTCCGGAAACAATCTGTATTATGAATAAGAACTCAGGCAGCCGGGATGCCGTATTCCTGCATCAGGGAGGCGACCCCCGCAGCATGTTGGTTTACAAGCTGTCGGTCCACGTATCGCAAGTGACAGAGTATTTTGTGCTCCACTATGTGGACCGCAAGTCGCGGACCGCTGACCAGATGCAGCAGGCCGCCCGCTCATGCAAACAGAATATCATTGAAGGGTGCGAGGCAGCCAAAACCTCAAAAGAGACGGAAATCAAGCTGACTAACGTAGCCCGGGCCAGCCTCGCCGAACTGCTCGAAGATTATATGGACGCGCTCCTTTTCAGCGGTAAGCAACCCTGGGGCAAGGAGCATCCACGCATACTGCGGCTGAGGGAGTTCATAAAGCAGCCGGACTTTGCAAGCCGGCTGCCCGCATTGCTACCCCGACTTAACAAAGAGGAGCTCTGCAACCTTGCCATCACCCTGATCAAGCAGACGCAGTACCTGCTTGACCGCCTGCTGCTTGCGCAGCAACGGCGCTTTCTGGAGCAAGGTGGCATACGCGAACAGATGACCCGGGCCCGGATAGAATATCGGAATCAGCAGCGCAATCAGAGCAATTGGAAAAATTGGAATAATCAGTCGGATTGGAATAATCAGAATAATCGGAAAAATCAGTCGGATTGGAATAATCAGAATAATTGGAATAATTAGAATAATCGGAATAATTAGAATAATCAGAATAATTAGAATAATCAGAATAATCCTAATAGCCCCGATAGCTCCGATTATTCCAATAGCTCCGA
>CAZWVY010000033.1:8962-19881 GCA_964637105.1 uncultured Sangeribacter sp.
TAGCTCCGATTATTCCAATAGCCCCGATAGCTCCGATTATTCCAATAGCCCCGATAGCTCCGATTATTCCAATAGCCCCGATTATTCCGATAACTCCAATTACTCCAATAGCCTTCGCCTTACTCGGCGGCAGGGCGGCTGAGGGTGAGCAGGACTATCTGAGGCCAGGCTCCGAAGCGGAAAGCCACGTTCTCCCCTACTCCGGTGCTGACGTAGAGTTTCTTTGCCCCGTCGTCATACAGGCCGCCCCACTCAGGATAAACCCACTTTGAGGGAGACCAGGAGCCCAGCCGGAACTGCATGGCGTGAGTATGGCCCGAGAGCGTCAGGTCAATATCGGTCGTAGGCACGACCTCGCGCTTCCAGTGCGTGGGATCGTGCGACAATAGTATCTTGAAGGTGCTCCCCGCCAGGCCCGACATTGCCTTGGGCAGGTCCGAACGGTAGCTGAAGGCGCGGCTTCCGGCATTCTCGACACCGATCACCGCGATGCTGTCCGGACCGCGGCGCAGCAGTGTCGATTCGTTGCGCAGCAGTTTCCATCCTAAGTCGCGCTCTTTGCGCATGAGGCGCAAAGCGGCTTTCGCGGAGGAGTCGGGCGCCTTGTATTCCTGGTACTCGCAATAGTCATGGTTGCCCAAGACAGAAATCACCCCGTCGCGGGCCTTCAGGCGGCTGAGAACCTGCGTAAACCGGTCCACCTCGGCAGGGTCGGAGTTTACCAGGTCGCCCGTGAACACTATGAGGTCCGGATGCAGGGAGTTGACCCGGTCCACTATCCTGTCAACTGCCGAAGGGGCGTAGGCGTATGTCCCGATATGAAAGTCGGAGAGCTGCACAATCCGGTAGTCATCGAAAGCCACCGGTATGTTGGGTGAGTCGATTGTCACATGATCCACCGTGAGCCTGCGCCACCCGAAGAATACCGAATAGAGGCCCAGACAGGCGGTAAGAACGGCCACAAGGAGCGCCACGACATTGAATTTTCCCGCGCACCCGTGCCATATCAGGGAGGCGCCCTTGCCAAGCAGCGAGATCAGTGTGAAAAGGAGCAGCGGAAAAAGGAAGCACAAAGTAATCCAGATGATTATATTAAACAGGATCATCCGGTAATCATGGGCCAATGACATGCGAGCCAGAGCCAGGCCGTACACAGCTGTGGGTAGCAGGAAAAGGCCCTTCACCCAGCGCGAGGCCCCTGCCATGGGCCCGAAGACCACATAGGCGTCGCAGAGGAGAAGCACAACCACTATGGATAACAGTATGATTGCCATTTGGAAATAACAGTGCTGTAGGAAGTTAACAATAATGCAGGATAGTATGGTCCCGGGGAAGCTCACGCCCGCCCGACATGCAGCCGGAGACTGCCGCCTCCCGCGAGGAGACAGCAATCTGCCGGATACAGTTTTGAAACAAACAGCGTGCAAGAAAAGTTTAAATCCTTTAATAAGAAATTTCCGGGTGGCAAAGGCCTCTTGCAGACGAGGGGGTTGCCGGGGGAGCCATGAGGGCATTGCGACTGAGGAGACCCGGTGGGAAGCATGGGGCAAAACCGCACTCACTGAACCAACGCGCTCTGAGACATGTTGATACTATGAAAGAAATAAATACCTAAAAAATCATTTAAAATATTATGAAGACATTTGCAGAAGTAGTGAAAGAGAAAGTGCCCTCGCTGGTAGTGTTCATCCACGCAGGCCAGCAGGACGCCGTAGATGTGAAATATAACATGCAGGAACTCGCCAAGAAGTATGGCGACAAGGTCAACATCATGCGTGTCGACGGATCGTATGACCACCGTCTGGCCCATCAGTATGACCTGCGCACCTATCCCACCTACATCCTCTTCAAGGAGAGCGAGGAGCTGATGCGCGAGAGCGGCGACAAGACCGTCACAGAGCTCTCCGAGATGATAGAGCGCGCATTCTGACTTTTTTGGGGGAAGGGAATCGGAAATAAAAGAATCTGAATAATTTTAAGAATCAGAGGGCTGTCCGAAATTCGGACAGCCCTCTGATTCTTAAAATTATTCAGATTCTTTTATTAGGCCATAAACATCTTCACGCGGTTCCAGCGGCCGTCGAGAGCGTCAGGCACGAAGTCGACCTCCTCAGGCTCCTTGAACTCGGAATAGCGGGACTGCGACCAGATGAAGGGAAGTTCGCGGACGTGGGCCGTGCCGAACTTCATCCAGAACGAAGTCTTCTCGCCGTTGATATCGGGCTTGCGGCTCAGATTTGCAAGGGTGTCCTTGATAATCTCGGTCGAGCAGGCCTTGGCGTCGACAGATCCGTCAGGACGCTGGCGCGGCAGCTCCGTAGTGCCGTATCCGAGGTCCCAGCGGCCGTAGATCGACAGAGGCTCGCGGTCTGCGGTGTACGTGATCAGGGCCTTGGCGGTCTCGATGTCGTTGACCTTGCCGATGCCCTCCCAGAGCTGGAAGCGGCGCATCGGGCGGAGGTTCATGCTCTCGAGCTCGTAGCCTACCCACCAGCTGACAGGCTGGTTGACACCGAAGATGTGGGTCGGAGTGATCAAGTGGTGGTCATAGTCGAGGAAGGTCGGCTTGTAGCCGGTAGAGTCGACAGCGGTGACGTTCTTGCCATCGCACTTGAAGAGCACGAAACGGTTGTAGCTCATGTCGAGCAGGCCGATTTCGCCGGTGTTGGCATCCACGATCTGATAGCCGCTCAGATATGTGCCCGTGTTGTCGAGCTTGCAGTATTCGTAGAACTCATCGATAGTGCGGGCGAACTGCTCAGCGGCGGCGCTGCGGTAGGTCAGCCAGATGCCGAGCACCTTCGTCTTGTCATAGAGGTCTACGTGCGTGGTCTCGTTGAAGCCGATGCCGTGGCCGTTGAAGCCGAAGTCGGTGTTCGATCCGAACTGGCCTGGGCAGTTGGCGTTCTGCGTCACGAAGTCCTCGCCGATGCAGTAGGTCACCGCGCAGCTCTGGGCCCAGAAGCAGCACCAGGAGTTGTGTGTCCAGAAGACATTGTTTCCGGCCACCTTCTTGGTGAAGGCCGTGCAGTGCTCAGGCTTCTCGGGCTTGCCGTCCACCTCGTCGTTCTCATACTTGGCGCTCTTGCCGGCCTTGGTGGCTGTGCCGTAGCCCATCACCAGGCCGATTTCGTCGCCCACGCAGTCGAAGAGGTCATACTGCGAGTTGATGAAGATCACGTCCAGGAACGTCAGCGGAGTCTCGCCGACACCTAAAGTCTGTCCCTCGGGGAGGGCCAGGTCATCGAGAGTGACGCCCTTGCGCGGCTCCAGGCCGGCAGCTCCCTCGTAGATGCCGAGCTGGCGGAACATCAGCCGGGCGATCTTCTCGATCATAGGCTCGGTGATGCGGTTCTTCACCAGGTCGAGCGTATAGTTGTAGTTGTCGATGACGTTCTTGCCGCATACCTCCAGATATTCGGGCTTCACCTCTACTGAGAGAGCGTCCTGGGGCGTGGCGCCGATGAGGAAGTTCTTCCAGGAGTTGTTTCGGGTGGCCTTGATCATGGGGCCGGTCTGCACCTTGCCCTGGATATATCCGGCGTTATACTCGTTCTGGAAAATGCTCACGTTGGGATTCTGCGCGTAGATGGCAAAATTCCAGTTATTGTCGATGCACTGCGCGAAACCGCAGGAATACTCGTCGAGAACGAACTGAGTGGCATCGGTATTTTTGAAATTGGGGGTGTATTTAGCCATTTTGTTTTTCAGTTTTAAGGGGGATTGTTTACCGTTCGTCGAGGAATATCCTTATTCCATGAACATCTTCACAGGATTCCAGCGGCCGTCGATCACATCGGGGATGAAGTCTTCCTCCTCGGGGAGTTTGAACTTAGCCCAGCGCGAAGTGGACCATGCGAAGGGGCTGCCGTCGATATAGGGGCTGCCGAACTTCATGAGGAACGAAGTGCGCTCGCCATCCTTGGAGGGCTTCATGGTCAGGCCTGCGAGCACCTCGCGGATCTTGGATGCGCTGAAGGCCTTGGCGTCGATTGAGCCGTGGGGCTGGTAACGCATGAATTCGGATGTGCCGTAGTTGTTGTCCCAGCGGCCGGCGATGGAGATAGGCTCCAGGTTCTCATTGTATGTGATGAGGCGCTGGGCGCTCTCGATGTCGAGCACGTTGGGGATGCTGCGGTAGAGCTGGTAGCGGCGTTTCGGAGCGCCGTCGATGGTCTCGAGCTCGCGCCAGATGCGCTTGTAGACAGGGATGTTGCATCCGAGGATGTGCGACTTGGTGGCCATGTGATGGTCATAGTCCAGGAAGTTGGGCACGTAGCCGGTGGAGTCTTCCACAGTGAGGTTCTTGCCGTCCCCTTTGAAGAGGGCGAAGCGGGCGTAGCTCATGTCGATCATGCCGAACTCCTCCTTGAAGGCATCCACTACCATGTATGCGCTCAGGTATGTGCCGGTGTTGTCCATCTTCAGGTAGTCATAGAACTCATCGATGCTCTTGGCGAAAGCCTCGGCGGCTGCTGCGCGCCATGTCAGCCAGAGGCCCTCGGTCTTGGTCTCGGTGTAGAAATAGGTCTCGGTGGTCTCATTGAACCCGATGCCGTGGCCGTTGAAGCCGAAGTCGGTGTTCGATCCGAACTGGCCCGGCGAGAAGGAGTTCTGCGTGAGGAAGTCATCGCCTACCACGTAGGTCATGGCGCAGGTCTGGGCCATCATGCAGCACCATGAGGTGTGTGTCCAGATGATGTCGCCGTCTTCGAGCTTCTTGACGAATCCCGAGCAGTGGCCCGGCTTCATGCGCAGGTCCTTCTGGAACTTGTCCATCTGCTCCTCGGCATTGGTCAGCGTGTGCTCCTCGACATCCTTCTGCAGCTGGTTGAGGGCTACGCCGAGCTCCTTGCCGGCAGCGTCCCAGATATCCATCTGCGCATTGATGAAGTAGACATCCATGTAGCTCAGCGGCTCATCGCCGGCACGGGTCTCTGACTCGAAGGGATCCATGTTCTCGAGCTTCAGGTCATCAAACTTCACGTTTTTCAGAGGCTCCTTGTCGGCAGCTCCGTGGAAGATGCCGAGCATGCGGAACATCAGACGCATGATGTTGCGCACCTTGATGTCTGAAGCCTGGTTCTTCTCCACGTAGTTGATAAGCCAGTTGTAGTTTGTCACCAGATGCTTGGTGACGATCTCCAGTCCGTGGGGCGGGATGTCGGTGGAGTCAGCGCCGGGGCCCTCGTCGAGCACATACCACCGCCAGGTGTTGTTACGGGTGGCCTTGACCATGGCATTGCCGGTCACCTTGCCCTGCACGTAGCCGGCATTGTAGTCATTTTGATAAACACTCACGCCCGGATCCTGCGCATAGGCTGCGAAATTCCAGTTGTTGTCGATACACTGTGCGTAGCCCTTGGTGAATTCGTTGAGCACGAACTCGCGCACGTCAGTGTTTTTGAATTTGATGGTTCTCATTATAGTTGATTTTAATAATTAAGTGTCGGATTATTTTTTGGTTGCGCCGAGGGTAGCGGGAGCAGCTTCATCAGCGTGAACGGGAGCAGCCACCTCGGAAGCGGATGCGGAAGCCGTAGCGGGCTTGAGGTCTTTCTTCTCCTCGAGCTCCTTAGCCTTGTCTTCAAGCACCTTGGCGCGTCCGCTGACGATGATCTTGCGGACAATCACGATAGCCGTTGCGCCGAGAGCCATCCACATGCAGATCTGGAATGCTACCACGGGGTGAGCCTGCGTGGAGTGTCCGAAGATCTTGGCGATGCCGTCGATCACGAAGGGAGCGACCACGTTGCCGATGGAGTCCATCGAGGCGAACCATGCCAGGGTCAGTGTAAGGGCGATACGCGAGGAGGCCATGGAGAGCTTATTGTAGTAAGCAGGCTGGGCGATACCGTAGAAGTAAGTGGCGATCAGGATGCCGAGGCCTACGAGCCAGATGCTGGTCGGAGCAGCCACGATGAGCAGGAAGCCCACTGTGATGGCGATGATAACAGCCACTGCAACCCAGTTCTTAAGGATGCGCAGAGCCCAGTTGAGGGTGTATCCAGAAGCCATGATGCCGAAGAAGAGCACGGAGGTGAGGTCGCCGGCGATAGAGGAGTTCTTGAAGAGGAACGGGATATAGAGGCTGATTGCGGCGATCACAAGGGTGATGAAGAAATAGAACGCGCAGTAGCGCACGAGCATCTTCACATTGACCTCCTGGGAGAACTTGTAATGCACCTTCTCCACTTTCTTCTTGTCTGCGTCAGCTGCGCGCAGCTTCTTGGGGTCGGTGATGTACTTGCCGAAACCTTTCGAGAAGAAGAGGGGCACGAAGGGGAGCAGGTAGATCATGAAGGGGAGACGCCAGTTGATCTTGGCCAGGTAGCCGGTGGCGATCACGCAGCCCATCAGCACGAGGTTGAGGGTGGCGGAAGTGTAACCGTACTGGGCCGAGCGGCGGTCGCCGTCAAACATATCGGCGATGAAGGCCGAAGCCAGAGGCGACAGGATGCCGGCCGCGATGCCGATCAGGAAGCTCAGCAGGATGAGCATGGCCATGCTCTTGACGAAGAAGAACAGTACGCCCATCACTCCGAAGAAGAGGCAGGTCCAGAAGGTGAGGCGGTTGTTGTTGAACTTGGTGCCGATCCAGCCGCCGAGGAATACGAAAGGAATTGCGGCGAAATTCGGGCCTACCTCCAGCATCTGGGTCTCAAGGGCTGAGGTGCCGGGGAAAATCTCGGTGAGCTTGCCCATGATAGGCGATATGGCCAGACCCGGGATGGAGGTGCAAATAAAGATGACGTACAGGTTGAACACCGCCCACAGCGGCAGCATCTTCGACCCGTATCCGGATTTTATCTGAAATTTCATAGCGGTAAGGTTTTAATAAGTTTCATACTGTTTCACAGACTGTAGAGGAAGTCGTTCAGAAACTGAACATCAGCTGTGTCTGGATACGGTTGTCGTGGCCGTTGGCGCCGGCCCATGTGCCGTGTATGCCGTAGAGGTACTCCACGCCCCACTGCAGATAGGAGGTGATGTTGTAGAATACGTTGGTAGCGAAATAGAAGCCGTACTTGTAGTCGTTGTCGGGATTGGAGGCTACATAATCCTTCACGCCCCATACGCGGGCTTCGGAGGCCATGATGTTCCACTGCCAGCTCTTGCCGATATTGAGCGAGGAGCCGATATTGAGGCCCATCATCGGAGTGGCTTTCATCTTGCCCGGCTTGCTGTCGTCAGGAATATAGGAGAGGGGCAGTCCGGCTGCATCCTGGAGATATGCTCCGATGCCCTGGCCGTAGACGGCCTGCAGATAGAGAGTCCAGGGCTTGACGGGCTGCACATTGCCCGAGAGCATCACTGCCCAGCCGAGGTCGTGGCCCTTCTTGCCTGTCATGAGGTCTTTGTAGAAGAAATTGCGTACCAGGCCCGAGAGGCGGACGCGCATCGAGGGAGACTGCTGATACTCAACCCACATCGGGATGTCGGGCACCACCTGGTTGTAAGCATCGGGGTTGGAGAGCATCTTGCCGTCATACTGCGGATAATCCTTGCCGCGGTAGACTCCGTTGGAGGTGTAGTAGGAGGGATAGTCAAGGCCGGCTGCGAAGCGGAAGCCGTTGTAGCTCTTGGAGGTGTAGCTGAGCTCGTAGGCCACGTTTGAGATACATCCGCTCGGGCCTTCGGGGTCGATTGTGGGGGGCTGGCAGGCATATACGTCCTGCATGAGGGTCAGCTTCTGGCCGGCGGTGAACCCGCGCCATGTGAGGTATGCCCTGAGGAAATTAAGGCCGGGCGACATTCCTCCGGTGCCGATCTTGAAGTAACCGGTCACCTGGTTTTCGGTGCCTCCGAATCCTGTCACCTGAAACGAAAGAGCCCCTTGGAAGGGGTTGATATAGGTGTCAGCGCGGTGGCCGGGCACTGAGGGGGCGGGAATCTTTGAAGTCACAAAGCTGATGCCGGCGCCGTCTACCTTGTAGAGGTCGTTGCCGAAGTCAGTGCCGATGATGGGATTCACGTAGCCGCCGATGGTGAGGATGAACTTGTTGTTTGGCGTGCGTACGGCAAACGTGGGAGTCGGCACCTCCTTGGGTCCGACAGGCATGTCCTTTTCAATAATAGCCTTGAGAGTGGAATCCTTGCTTACTTTGACGAATTCGAGCTTCGTTCCTGCGTCGTCAGAATCGTCGGCAGTCGACTGTGCATAGGCTGCAGCGCCGCTGGTGACCATGAGCATTCCGAGGGCTGATGTGCGTAAAAGTGTGCGCATAGTGGATAAGGGAATTTGGTGAAAAAATAATTAAATAAATGTCCAATATGACAGTCCGTTTGCAATGCTCAAAAATCCTAAAAAGAAATATGCTCAAAAATACTTGAAAAGGGTGATGTCTGAACTCAAATCTCTAAAGTATGATTGGGAGTCACAGTCGGAAAGCCTTTGCGTCATCCCGGCCGGCATGCCCTTGGGACATCGGAGACGCCTGCCGGGGAAGTAGGACGGGCAGAGACGGTGGAGAGGAGGTCGCGCCCGTGTCATGTGTTTTTCAGTGTTTTCAATATGTCCCTATAACACCGGCGCGCAAAAAGATGTTCAGCAAATTTTCAGATTTATTATATAATTGATGACATTTGTACCGTCATGAAAATTTTATAGAACAATCTGCCATCGGAGTTGTTGGAAATATGTACACTTTTATACTATTTTTTCACCTTTATAACACTGGGATATGAAATATGTAGACTCCGGAGCCGGCAAACTCCCGCTCATTACATTGATAGCGATCCTCTCCATATCATTGACGGTGAATCTGCCGGGACTCGCCATCTCACCCATCATGGGAAAACTCCAAAGCATTTTCCCGCACGCCTCTGAATTCGAGATCCAGCTGCTCACCGTATTGCCGAATCTTGTCATCATTCCCTTCATGCTCATCTCGGGCAAGCTCTCGGTGGGCCACAGCCAGTCGCTGCTCGTGACGGTCGGCCTGGTGATATATCTCTTTGCCGGAGTGCTCTATTTCTTTGCCGGGTCAATGATTGAGCTCATTCTCATCAGCGCCCTGTTAGGAGTCGGATGCGGCATAGTCGTGCCATTGGCCGGCGGCCTTATCGGACAATACTTTGTCGGCGATGCCCGCGTGAAATATCTCGGATATAAGAGCGGCGTGTCGAACTTCACCATCATCTTGGGCACGCTCTTCGTAGGCCTCGTGGCAGGCAAGAACTGGCACCTCCCCTTCATTGTCTACATGATTCCTATCATACCTATCTGCCTTATCCCCTTCCTGACCAAGAATTATATTGACGCGCACAGGATCGACCCCAAGGTCACTCCCCCTTACGAGCCCCTCAAGGAGCCTGACTCAGTGGCCCATCCCAAACCGGAGAAGAGCCATCCTACGAGCGTGAATTTCCATTTCACCGGCAAGGAGGCCTTCCGCCTGCTCATGGGAGTGATAATCATATATTTCGTCACCACATATTCATCTGAGGTCATATCCTACTATCTCCCCTTCACCTTCAAGCACTACGGGCTGAGCACGAGCGCCACCGGCGATGCCACTTCGCTCTACTTCCTGGCGTGCACCCTGGCCGGCTTCGCCCTGCCGAAGACCATCAAATACATCGGCAAGGATGTCCTCATCATAGGAGCCTGCGTTGTGATGGCCACGCTCTATATCACCGGATTCTTCCATCATTACATCGGATACCTGGTTGCAATAGCATTCATGGGCTTCGCCTACGGCACCATGCAGCCCATCATCTATGACAAGGCCACCTACCTCGCCCCCACAGCCCAGGAGTCAAGCAAATATTTCAGCTATGTCCTGGCAGCCAACTACATCGGCATCTCGCTGACCCCGGTGATCGTGACCGGCATGAGCCGCCTCTTTGGCGCGCAGAGCGACCCCGACTTCTCCTATATCCTCAACGGCTCCATAATGATCCTGCTGATACTCTTCATGCTCTGGAAACGCAAGACTTATTCAGTGCAGGTTGACCCGCAGCTTTACAAGTAATGAAAATCACAGATGCAGAAATAACCGACGCCCCCCTCATTGCCAGAGGCATCATGGAGGCGGTAGGCGACGACATTTGCCGACACATGGCCGGCAACAAGCACACGCTCGAGGACGTCAGAGGCGTCTTCGAGCGTCTTGCCCGAACAGAAGACAGCCAGTACAGCTGGCGCAACTCACGCGTGGCCGTTGATGACGACGGCACGAGGATGGGGGTCTGCGTCAGCTATGACGGCGAGGGCCTGCGGAGGCTGAGAAGGAAGTTTTTTGAGGAGGCCAACCGCACCTTCGGCTGGGGAGTGACCCCGGCCCAGGTAGAGGCAGTGCCCGAAGAGACGGATGGCAGCGAGTATTACCTTGACACGCTTATGACGCTCCCGCAATATCGCGGCCGAGGCGCAGGCCGTGCCCTGATAGAGGATGCCGCCGACCGCGCCGCCAAGGCCGGCAAGCCCTTAGGGCTCCTCGTCGACCCCGACAACCCCCGGGCCAGGCGTCTCTACGACGCCTGCGGCTTCCGCGAAGTGGGCATGCGCCCCTTCGCCGGCGTCAACATGACGCACATGCAACTCCCGTAATGGAGATTTAAGGATTTTAAGGTCATTTGCGGCTTAAGGATTTTAAGGTCATTAAGGTCTTTAAGGTCTTTAAGGTCAACGCAGCAGCGGCCGCCCTAATGACCTTAAAGACCTTAAAGACCCTAATGACCCTAAAGACCTTAATGACCTTAAAGACCTTAAAGACCCTAAAGACCTTAAAGTCCTTAAAGTCCTTAATGACCCTAAAGACCCTAAAGACCCTAAAGTCCTTAAAGTCCTTAATGACCCTAAAGTCCTTAATGACCCTAAAGACCTTAATGACCCTAAAGACCTTAATGACCCTAAAGACCTTAAAGCCCCTAATACCCTCTGTGCTTTTTGCGGAGCGCCGTCATCCTTTCTG
>CAZWVY010000033.1:19981-28059 GCA_964637105.1 uncultured Sangeribacter sp.
TAAAGCCCCTAATACCCTCTGTGCTTTTTGCGGAGCGCCGTCATCCTTTCTGAGAAGCCACCCTTTTCCAGAAAATCCTTTTCAAGACGCTGCAGCTGTCGGAAAAGCAGATAATCAGCCTGATAAAGCAGGATTATCGCCATGTTGGCGATAGTTTCCGGAGGCCGCGTAGAGACAAGATTCATGAAAAACTCGGGATCGTTATGTTCGCGCCCGAGCCGCCGCATCGCCCGGTATTCCTGACTGTCCTTCTCCCACTGCCGGTGATGCCGGGTCTTCAGATAGTCCTCGAAATCCTCCAGCAATTCCTTCAGGCTTGCCTTGGCAACATTAATCAGTCGCAGCTCAGTCTTGGCTGAAGTCGCTGAGGCCGCGCACCCCTCGACTATATTCTGCTTGCCGCTGCGGGCTGCCTGCACCATCTGGTCAATAGTGCGGTCCCCTTTTGTCAGAAAACGGCTGCAAAAATCGAAAGTAATCCGGAATATGACATCCGCTTTCTGATAACTCAGCAGATATTTATAGCTGCCCTGGCGAAGCACTAAATCGTTCATATTTCAGTATCGGTTTGCCGCGGCAAATCTAAGGTGATGCAAAATTTTCTCCATGTGGCGGTCTTATTTCAAGCCGTGTGAGTATCCGGCTCTGAATTCGTGTCTTTTGTCTTGTCAAGAGCAGCCTTTGGATCGTCTTGAGATTTGGGCAGCCATTCCCGGAACTGCTCGAAGAGCATGTCGCGGTTGCGGTCTGCGCGGGGCATGGCAAGCATCTCCTCGACCTCCTCGATGGTGCCGGCGCGGTAGATGTCCACGCCCCCCGCTTCGTATGCGGCCCGTATCTCGGGCTGAAGCTGCCGCGCCCCTATGTCTGCGGCGGCAGCTATGACAAATCCTATGATGGTGGCCGACTCCTCCTCGTCCGCTCCTTGCACGCCATTGAGCAGAATCGAGCGGAATGCATCCCTGACTCTGTCGCTCATCTTGCTGTGGCGCACCGCTATCATCCCGAGCGCCCGTATGGCGTAGGCCTTGATGTAGGGGCTGATGCCCGGCTCATGGATGTAAGCCACGATGTCATCAATGCGGGTATATCCGGTCTCGGCCACAGCGCATGGCAATATCACCTCCGCCCCGCCGTTCAGATGATAGTCTATGAATTCCTCGCTCTGGCGCATGAACTCCAGCACGGCATCCAGCGAATCGGCCTGGGCCGAGGCCGTGAGGAGCAGCAGCGAGTTGAGCGCGATGCCGTCACGCAGCCTCCCTATGGTGCGCCGCTCCACTCCGCGGCGCGTCTTGCCGATGGTGTGCATCAGTATCATCGAGGCGTCGGACGCCAGCTCGCCCGGGGGGAGTCTCAGCAGACGCTCCAGCGTCTCGCGCGAAAGGCCGTCGAAATGCTTGCGGTCCGTCACCTCATCCTTCACCTCCTGATGGGCCACGATGATTTCCGGAGGATAGGTCACTTTGCGGCGGATTTGCTTCTCGCGCCTCACATCGCGCGCCTGCTTGCCGATGGCCTTGCGCGATTTGACAGTGACTGCGGTCGGCGGCTCCTCCCCCTCTATAGCAAACTCATCCCCCAGGCGGCGACGGAGCACGGGTATGTAGAGGCGCTCCTCACGGGTGGCCTCAGCATGCATGATATGACGCCCCTCGATCCCGAACTCAGGGCCGTCGGCATCATCTTCCTCTTCATCGAAACTGTATTTCTTTTTGCGCGCATTGAGTATGAAGGCAGCCGGGTCGAATTCCGGAATAGGTTCCACTCCTCCGGCGCGCGCGTAATCCACGGCTCCGTATATCAGGGCCTCAGCCTCTTCGTAAGGGATTTCCTGCCATTCGGCATCAGCCACGCGGTCGGCCAGGTCCTCGGGATGCATGTTAACGTCATAGCGCGCCTCGCGGACCCCGAGGCACCACGTGTCCAGCCGGAAGGCTCCGAGCACGAGATTGCCGTTTGGGCGCACCCTGCTCACCACGACCCGTGTCCAGCCGGTCTTTTCGCGTCCGGCAGTCATGTAGCACTTGCCTAATGGCAGAGTGCGCGCCTTCTGCTGCATATATTTCTTAGGGGACATCTGAGCCTGTGCGGCTCCTTTCCCCTTGGTCTTTTTCTTCGCCATCGGGATAAGTTTCTTCTTCCCGCCCCGAGCAGCAAAATCGCGCCGCTTGAGGCTGCCCCCCGTATATAACGTGAGGCTACCCCCGGTTTATTATCCTGCGCGGGCAATTATCTTGGCCCGGAGGTTTGGCCCACATCTTAAGACGGGGTCTTTTCAGGAGGTCACGATCACCGTGACAAGTCCCCAGATGACGAGCATGATGTTGCTCACGGCATAAGTCACCGTGTAGCCCATAGCGGGAAGCGTGCTCCCCAATGCATCCTGCACGGCGCCTAAGGCGGCGGTGCAGGTGCGCGTCCCCGCGCAGCATCCCAAAGTGAGCGCGGGATTGAACTTGAACACCTTGTGGCCCAGCCAAAGGCCGACGAAAAGAGGTATCATAGTGCCGATGGCGCCCCCGACCGGAAGCCACCACCCTATCTCCTTGATGCCTGTGATGAAAGAGGGGGCGGAGTCAATGCCAATGACAGCGATAAACATATTGAGGCCCAGATGGTTCATCAGCCACAGCGCCGATTCGGGGATGCTGCCGTAGGTGGGGCGCCGCGTGCGAAGCCAGCCGAACACCAGGCCTGCGATCAGAGAGCCGCCGCTCGTGCCGAACGAAATCGGAATGCCATCGATAACCACCGGTATGCACCCGAAGAATCCGCCGATGAATATGGCCAGTCCCAGAAACATTATGTCGGTCTTGGTGGTGGGGCGGTCCATGTATCCTAACCGCTCGCTGGCATCCCGCAGCAGCCTTTTGCGGCCCACGAGCGTCAGCACGTCGCGGCGCCTGAGGATGGTGTCGGGGGTCACAGGAATGTTCTTGCTCCCTCTCGTGATTTCCTCTATCACCACGCCCCTCATGAACTTCTCATGCCGGAGCTCCTCCACGCTCAGACCGCTGAGCTCCTTGGAGGCCAGCAGCACCGGCACGCGCTCCACGGGATATTTCAGCAGGGGGTCGTCGCCGACCTCCGACCCTATCAGAGGGCGTTCCACCACTATGTACTCCCTGCGGCCGCACACCACCACGGTGTCTCCCTTATGGATCACGCTCTCGGGCGAGGCCATGTCTATCTCGCCGTTCTCGCGGCGTATGCGGTCAATGTAGACTGTCTTACCCTTCTCCTTGAGCCACCGCTCGGTCTCAAGCACCGACCGGCTGCGGTCAAACCAGGGGTTCTCGACTTTCAGCGAGCGGAAAGCTACCGTGCGCAGCGCCGAGATATTGACAGGATCGTTCATCCAAGCCGTCTCGTCTAGCTTGGCCTCCAGTTCCTTGGTCTGGCGTATCACCTTCTCCTTGCCCCCGAGCAGCCCCGGTCCCAGGAGTCCGAGGATGATGACCGTGCCGAGCGTGCCGAAGATGTAGGTCACGGCATAGCACACCGGTATGATGTCAAGCTCGCGCTTCAGATACTCAGCCGTCCCCCCGATGTTGGAGATGGCGTCGCTTCCCACGCCTAACAGGGAGGAGCAGGTCTGGGAACCCGAGAAGAGGCCCACGGTCTCGCCGGGCGTGAAGGAGAACAGTTTGGAAATGAGGACCGTCGCGCCGAAACATGTGGAGCTCATCAGCACGGCGAAAAACACCTGCTTCAGGCCCATTCCCTTGAGCGAACGGAAGAACTGGGGCCCGACGCTGTAGCCTATCGAGAAGAGGAACATCATGAAGAATACGTTCTTGATCTGTCCCGAAAGGGGGATGTCGAGCTGGCCGATTATCACGGCCACTATGAGCACGGAGGTGACGTTGCCGAGCGAGAAGCCCTTGTACTGCACCTTGCCCAGCAGGAAACCGAGTCCTACTGTCAGAAACAGCACGACCACAGGATACTCGCGCAGGAGGCTGACGATATTGTCTATCATGGAATCGAAAAAATTGCTATACAATTTTTAACATTTCGCCGGGCGACATTGTTCAGCCTCCCCCTACCGGCACTCATGCCGTGCGGCGGATGCGCCAGCCCGACCAGGCTACGAGCAGGGCCATGAGGGGAGTGAGATAGTTGAAGATACAGTATGGCAGGTAGCTCATCGTGGCCACGCCCAGGACCGTGGCCTGCGTGACTCCGCAGCTGCTCCAGGGGATAAGGGGCGACGTGGCAGACACGGAGTCCTCTATGGAGCGGCTCAGCAGACGCGGCTCGAGACGGTTGCGCTTGAATAGCGAGCGGTACATGTTGCCGTTGATGATCAGCGACAGATACTGGTCGGCGGTGGCGGCGTTAAGGGTCAAGCCCGTGGCCACGGAGGCCCCGACAGCTGACGTGCGCCCCTTGACAAAGCGGTTCAGGCAGGCCGTTATGGCCCCTAACATCCCCGTGCCGAGCATGACGGCCCCGAACACAAGCGCGCAAAGGATCAGGAACATCACCGGGAGCATCCCGGCGAGGCCCCCGGTGGCGGTGAGCTCATTAAGGGCCTCCGAGCTGTACGCGGGGGAATGGCCGAACAGCATCAGGCCCGGAAGGTCTGCGGCCCCGATGCCGCTCCCGGGCTGGAATATCAAGGTGGCTGCCGCTCCGGCAAGGGCGCTCACCAGCAGCGTGAGCGCGGTCGGCACGCGGCATATCAGCAGCGTGAAAGTGAGCGCGGGCATAAGCAGCAGCCAGGGAGTCAGGTTGAAGGCCGCATGGAGCTCGCCGCTCAGCGCGGGGGCCACGGGAGCGTCATCTCCTCCGGCAAGTCCCCGCACCGCGAATACCCCCAAGGCGATGGCCATCGCTGGGATGGTGGTGATCCACATGTAGCGGATATGGCGGAAAAGGTCAACGCCGCAGGTGGCCGATGCGACCACTGTGGTGTCGCTCATCGGCGACATCTTATCGCCGAAGTATGCTCCCGAGATAACGGCCCCTGCCGTCCATCCGAGAGGCTGGCCCAATGCAGAGCCTATGCCCATGAAGGCCACGCCGACCGTGGCGATTGTGGACCACGAGCTTCCCGTCACTACCGACACCAGAGCGCACACAGCGCAGACCGCCGCCAGAAACCAGGTCGGGTCAAGCAGCGCCAGGCCATAATCTATAAGCAGCGGGACCGTGCCCGAAGTCATCCAGGTGGTTGAAAGCAGGGCTATGCACCCTAACACCGGTATGGCCGGTAGCACCTGGCGCGCGCTGCGGGCAAACCCGGCCTTGAGGGAGCGGGAGGTCATGGTCCTGTTATAAGCGGCTGTCAGCAGACCTGCGGCCGAGGCACCTAAGAGCACCCACGGAGCCATGTCGGCGGCTGCCAGGGGCCCGAGGGTAATTATGATGGCTACGAATGCCCCCACAAGCACCGCAAGGGGGATCATGGCCATGCGCAGAGTGGCACTCTGCGGTCGGCCCGGGAGACTGAAAAAATTCTTGAAAGCGCCAAAGGCGTTTGTCATGATGGCTATAATATTAGCAATTATCTATACTTTATCCAACAAAAGACGCATAAAACACGCCAAATATTGCCAAACAACCGCAGGAAGCACTCTTTTTTGATATTTTTAACACCACGCAAAAGAAAAAGAATAATTTGCACAAAAGAAATGAAACTGCTAATTTTGCGCGAAATCTCAATAAGGGATAATCTAACTAACCATCGACACCATGAAAAGATTCCTGACCGCCCTCCTGCTCACAGGCGCCACGGCAGCCGGCCTCTCCGCCCAGGAGGCCGCGGCCGAACAGCAGCAGCTCCTCAACGTAGATGTCGCTGCCCGCTTCGACTGGCAGAACGTCAGCTATGACGGCCATACCGACAATTCCCTCTCCGGATTCCGCGCCAACTATGTGGCCCTGCGCGTGGACGGCTCCATAATACCGTCTCTCACCTACTCCTGGCGCCAGCGCCTCAGCCGCGGCACTCCCGAAGGGAGCTTCCTCACACAGACCGACTGGCTGTATGTCAACTGGAAGACCGGCCCCCTCACCCTCTCGGGAGGCAAGCAGATAGTGGCCATCGGCGGATACGAATATGACCGCACTCCCATCGACCTGACCACATACTCCCTCTTCATCTACAACATCGATTGCTTCAAAATAGGAGTCTCGGCTTCATACGCCCTCACCGGCAATGACAACCTCCTCTTCCAGATAGCCCAGAGCCCCGGTTCGCACACCGGCATGCGCAACATCTATTCATACAATCTGCTGTGGAGCGCCAACCACGGCTGCTGGCACCCTATCTGGAGCGCAAACCTTATTGAGTACACCAAAGGCCATTACATCAACTACTTGGCTTTAGGCAACCGCTTCAATTTCGGCCCCGCCTATCTCGAGGCTGATTTCATCAACCGCGCCGCCTCGCATCAGGGTTTCCTCTTCAAGGACTGCACGGTCGCTCTCGACCTTGGCTGGGACATCTCAAAACGCTGGAAGGTCTTCGGCAAATGGAACTATGACGTCAACCACTCGGGCCGCGACGCCGACATCACCGTGCTCGACGGCACTGAGCTCAACATGGCCGGCGGAGGCGTGGAGTTCTTTCCCCTGCGCCACTCGCGCCGTTCCCTGCGTCTGCATGCCAACTGCTTCTATGCCTGGGGCAAGAACACCAACGCCGCTGACCTCATGCAGTCCAAGACCCTCTTCGTAAGCGCGGGCCTCACCTGGGACATGAACCTCTTAGCACTAAAACGTAAATAAAATGTTAGCACTAAAACGTAAATAAAATGAAGAAATCGCGCAAGATGCCCTCAGCCCTGTCGGGCATCATCTGCCTGGTGGTGGTCATCGGCCTCTTTTACTACATGGGCCAGGTGATGGGCATGGCCAACATGCTCAACACCGTAATGCACACCGCCCACGACCTTCTGCTCAACACCGTCTTCTACCTCATGGGCATCTGCGTCATCACAGGCGCCATCGGCAGGCTCTTCGTGGAGTTTGGCGTGGTCAAGCTCCTCGAGACGGTGCTCCGCCCCCTCATGAAGCCCCTCTTCAACCTCCCCGGCGTGGCATCGCTGGGCGCGGTGATGACCTTCCTGAGCGACAACCCCGCCATCATATCCCTCTCGCAAGACAAGCGCTTCAGCTCCTACTTCAAGAAATTCCAATACATCTCCCTTACCAATTTCGGCACAGCCTTCGGCATGGGCCTCTTAGTGATGGTCTTCATGGTCGGCCAGGGATTCTTCTGGCAGCCTCTTGTGGGATTTTTCGGAGCCTTCTGCGGCTGCATCATCTCGACTCGCCTGATGCAGTATTTTGTCATCAAGGAGTATCCCCATTATCTGACTGAGTGCGCCGTGGAGGAGACGCACACTGAGAGCGAGGAAAAGAAAGAGGCCGCGCCAGAGAAATCCCTCTTCCTGCGCATACTCAATTCGCTGCTCGACGGAGGGCGCACAGGCGTGGATGTCGGCCTGGCCATCATCCCCGGCGTGGTCATTATCTCGACGCTCGTGATGATCCTCACCTTCGGCCCCGGTACGGAGGGCTTCGACGGCTCCGCCTATCAGGGCGTCGAACTGCTCCCCCGCCTCGCCAGAAAAATCAATGTGGTGTTCGAATGGATGTTCGGTTTTCATGACCCCCATCTCGTAGCCTTCCCCATCACTGCCCTCGGGGCCGTCGGCGCCGCACTGGGCCTCGTTCCCGGATTCATTCAGCAGGGCTGGATCGACGGCAACGCCATAGCGGTCTTCACCGCCATCGGCATGTGCTGGAGCGGCTATCTGAGCACCCACACCGCCATGCTCGACTCGATGGGCTACCGCGACCTCACCTCGAAGGCCATCCTTTCCCACACCATCGGAGGCCTCATAGCAGCCGTCATCGCCCACTGGCTCTTCCTGCTCATCGTGCACCTCTGAGGGCAGCGGGTCTGAGACCCGCAGGAACTTGACTTTATCAGCGCGAAGCCCTCTGCGTTCTCTGCGAACTCTGCGAGAGCTTATTCCGCGCGGGTGAGTCTCACGCAGAGAGCTTTTACCGCGCGGGGGAATCTCACGCAGAGAGCTTTTTTTCGCACGGGGGAAATC
>CAZWVY010000034.1:0-27821 GCA_964637105.1 uncultured Sangeribacter sp.
TCATGATTATTCATGATTATTCATGATTATTCATGATTTATCATGATTATTCATGATTTATCATGATTATTCATGTTTTATCATGATTATTCATGTTTTATCATGATTATTCATGATTTATCATGTCTAATCTTGAGGATTAGAGGGGGGGGGCGCTGCCGGCGGCTACGAGGGGAGGACGCCGGCCGGCGGCCTTCGCGTGGTGTGTCAGCGGAGGCGCTCGAGGAGCTCTACAGGCGTGGCGTTGCGCATTAGCACTGTTCCGTCGGAGCCAAGCAGACACAGCGTGGGCGTGCGCCTGACTGAATATGCGTCTTCATCCGGGTCGGCGCTCATGGCAATGCGCCACTCCGAAGGCCACTGCAGTGCATCCTTGCGCCACGCTGCTTCGTCATCACCCACGTATATGGCGGTTACGCCCAGTTCCCCGCGACTTATTTTAAGCCCCATCCCCGGGTCGGAGGCCAGCGCGGCCATGAAATCCCGGCAGTCGCTGCATCCGGGAGAGTAAAACACTATCACTGTCTCGCCAGCCGGATTCAAGGTCTGATACAATGTGGTCCGTTCCGCAGGAATTTCCCCGGGGGCTGCACTTCCCGTTTGCATGCCCCCTTTCGAGTTTGAGGCAGTCGCAGGCTGCTTTTTGGCCTCCCCTTTCGAGTTTGAGGCAGTCGCAGGCTGCTTTTTGGCCTCCCCTTTCGAGTCTGAGGCGGTTGCAGGCTGCTTTTTGGCCTTCCCTTTCGAGTTTGAGTCAGTTGCAGGCTGCTTTTTGGTGCCCCCTTTGGAGTTTGTCGTGGTCGCAGGCTGTTGAGCGGGGTCAGGGATTTTGATTTCTATGATGTCGATGTCGGATGCTTTGCTTCCGACCGGGTTCTTCGACAGTTCCTCCTGACGGCTTTTCAATATCGGGTCGTCCGGGCTGACCATGAGGCCATATTCCACAAAGGGCCTGTAGGACTCCTCGCTGTATACCGGTGAATCTGTCTGCCACAGGTATTTTCCGGCGAGATCCATAATCACTCCATACCCTCCGGCGTTGCCTGAGGATACGCTGCTCAGCACCTGCGCCACAGCCTCCTTGCGTTTGTCGGGCGACAGCACAGGCAGCAACTGGCAGAAGTCGGCATACACGCTCTCAATGGCGGCTGTGTCGGCGGCTACCTCGGGGTTGCTCCAGTCAAGGGAGTCCCAGTAGTGCCCGGCCAGGTAAAGGGCTCGTTCATCCACCGTGCGGAGATACGGCGGCATCATAGGCATCTGCCACCCCTGCGCGAAGGCGCAAGAGGTGGCAGATAACATAATCACTGATATGATAAGTTGTTTCATAATAAGATAAGCCGGATATGGCTTTCCCGGACGCTTCAGCGGCCCAGGAAAGCGTTGACTTTGGCGAGAAGGGCATCGGTAGTGAAACCGAATTTCTCGTCAAGCACTTTGGCCGGAGCGGAGGCTCCGAAGCGTGTAAGGCCGAAAATCTCGTAACGGCCTTTCATGACAGGCATGAGTGACACCGGCAGCCCGGCGGTGACGCCGAATTCCGGCACGCCGGCAGGGAGCACGCTGTCGCGGTATTCTGCGCTCTGCTCCAGGAAGAGACCCTGCGAGGGCATGGAGACGACACGCGCTTTCACCCCTTCGCCGGCGAGACGCTCGGCCACGCTGACACACAAAGACACCTCGCTGCCGTTGGCCACGAGCACGATATCGGGATGCCCTTCGGGCTCGCCGTATGCGATATATCCACCCATGCGGGCACCCTCGGCGCGGTCGGCGCGGTCCTCGCCCGGCAGGTCAGTGACATCCTGGCGTGTCAGGATAAGCACTGTGGGCGAGTCAACATTCTCCATCGCCATCTTGTATGCCACTACCGTCTCGGCCGAGTCGGCGGGACGGAGCACAAGCGCCGAGCGGCGCCCGTGCAGGTTTGCCATCATCTCGAGAAGGCGCATCTGGGCCTCGTGCTCCACGGGCTGGTGTGTCGGGCCATCCTCGCCCACGCGGAATGCGTCATGAGAGAAGATGAACTTGACGGGAAGCTCCATGAGAGCGGCCATGCGGATGGCCGGTTTCTCGTAATCGGAGAAGGCGAAGAAGGTGCCGCAGGCTGCCCATACGCCTCCGTGAAGGGCGATGCCGTTCATCAGGCAGGCCATAGTCAGCTCAGCCACTCCGGCCTGCAGGAAACCCTTGCTGAAATCCCCCTTGGTAATCTGGCCGACAGCCTTGAGGAATCCGTCGGTCTTGTCTGAATTGGCCAGGTCGGCGGAGGATACTATCATGTTGGGCACATTCTTGCCCAGGAAGTTCAGGCAGGCTGAAGATGTGGCGCGCGTGGCCACATTGGGTTTCACCTCCACTTTGCTCCAGTTAAGCTGCGGGCACTTGCCGCTCATCCATACGCCCAGCTCGGCAGCCTTGCCGGGATTGGCCTCCTTCCAGGCGTTGAACTCTTCCTTGCGCTCTGAGACGATGCGCGCCAGCTCGAGGCGGCGGTCAGCGTAGAGGCCTTCGACATCGCTCCAGATCGCAAACATATTGTCGGGATCGCCGCCGAGGGCCTTCACAGTAGCTGCGATGTCGGCTCCCGCTTTTGAGAGCGGCTGGCCGTGGGTTGAAACGGCCCCCTCCAGGGAGCTTCCGTCGGCTTTGAGCACCCCTTTGGCCATCACGGTGCGCCCGATGATCAGCGTGGGACGCTCCGTCTCCTGACGGGCTGTCTCCAGAGCGCCGCTGATTGCCTCGCAATCGCTGCCCTCTATCTCCAGGACGTTCCAGCCCCAGGCGCGGTATTTGGCGGCAGTATCTTCGGAGGTCACTTCATGCACCTTTGTGGAGAGCTGCACATCATTGGCATCATAAAACATTATCAGGTTATGCAGCCCCAGAGTGCCGGCGATGCGCCCTGCCCCCTGCGAGACCTCCTCCTGGATGCCGCCGTCGGAAATGAAGGCGTAGGTCTTATGAGCCACCACCTCGCCGAAGCGGGCAGCCATGAAGCGCTCAGCTATGGCGCAGCCCACGGCCATCACATGGCCCTGGCCCAGCGGGCCTGAGGCATTGTCGACCCCGCGCACCGGGTCAAGCTCGGGGTGGCCGGGAGTCACGCTCCCCCACTGGCGGAACTGCTGAAGCTCATCCATAGTGTATCGACCCGTGAGGGCGAGCACCGCATAGAGCATCGGCGACATGTGGCCCGGGTCCATGAAGAAGCGGTCGCGGCCCACCCACATCGGGTCTTCGGGGTCGTAGACCATGAAACGGGAGAAGAGCACATTGGCGAAGTCAGCTCCGCCCATCGCCCCGCCGGGATGGCCCGACTTGGCTTTCTCGACCATAGCGGCGACGAGCACTCGTATGTTGTCGGCCGCGCGGTTCATAAGGTTGGTGTCCATAATCTGAGGATTTCGGTGTTTTTATGGCATTGATGAGGTAGATTTCCCGATAGAAGAAAAAATGGTCAGAGGTACAGCTGCTCGTCGGCTGCCGGAGTCTCGTTGACGGGGATGTCCTTATTGACATTCTTGCATCCGCTGATGCCGTAGTAGAGCAGATATGCGAGCATTGCCACTACGAGCCAGTAGCTTTCCAGATACCCGGCATTCTGGGCTATGAGCTCTTGCACGAAGGGCATCACGCCGCCGCCTACGACCATCGTCATGAAGAGGCCGGAGGCCTGCGCGGTGTATTTGCCAAGGCCCTCGACGGCGAGGTTGAAGATGCCTCCCCACATGACTGACGTGCAGAGGCCGCACAGCACGAGGAACATGGCCGCCATAGGCACATCGGCTGTCGAGAAGCCCTCCTCGACGCTGTATGCGGGCATGCTCACGCGGGCATCGGGGCTCACGAACATAGCTGCCACCACGAGGCATATCGCCGCTGCGGAGACTACGATAAGCTGAGTTCGGCTCGACACCTTGCCCGAAATGAACGAGGAGGTGAAGCGGCCGCAGAGCATGAGGAGCCAGTAGACGGCGGCTACCGCGCCGGCGATGGCCGTGGCGTTGACCTGTATGCCGGAGGCCTGCGAGTCGGAGAGATAGAAGATGAGGGTGGAGGGTATGCCGACCTCGATGCCGACATAGAAGAATATGCCGATCACACCCAGCAGGGTGTGGCGGAAGTTCCAGGCGTTGTGGGTGTATTTCACCTTGGGCGCATTGGGGTCCACGAGGTGAGGCTCGGGGATAGTGGCGCGCCAGATGATGAAGAACGACACGGCAAACACAGCCATAGCTATGTAGAGCAGCACGCGCACATCTCCCATCACTGTCTTAGAGGTCACCTCGCCGATGAGCACGCCTACGAACAGAGGGGTCAGCGTGCCCACCAGGGAGTTGAATGAGCCGCCGGCCTGCAGGAGCTGGTTGCCGCGCGCTCCGCCCCCGCCGAGCATGTTGAGCATGGGGTTGACCACGGTGTTGAGCATGCAGGCGCAGAAACCGCCTATGAAGGCGCCGCAGAGGTATATGACGAGCGCCGGGAGGCCCGTGCCCCCTCCTACTATGCTTGAGAGATACTGCAGGAACATGCCGAAGAATCCGGCTGCCAGAGCCCACATTGTGGTCTTCTTATAGCCTACGCGGCCCAGCATGCGCCCCGCGGGGATGCCCATGAAGAGATAGGCCACGAAGTTCATGAGGTTGCCCAGCATGCCTGTGGAGGGATACTGGTTTTTCCAGATGGTGCCGATCGGGGCGGCCAGGTTGGTGACAAAAGAAATCATGCCGAAGAGGAAGAACATCACGATAATGGTCACTATCGTGCCTCCGGCTCCCGATTTTGCCTTTACATTGGTATGGGTCATAGGATTGGATCTTTTATGTAGGAAAATATGTAGAAAAATTCATGTCAGTACTGCCGCTCTCCGAAGATATACGTGCCTATGCGAATCAGGTCAGAGCCCTCCTCGACCGCTATGCGCCAGTCGCCGCTCATGCCCATCGACACCTTATCGAATCCCCGCAGTCCGAGGGTCTCGTTATGGGCGATGGAGTCGAACACATCATATATCAGATGAAAATCGGCCCGCACGCGCTCAGTGTCGTCAGTGTTTGAGGCCATGCCCATGACTCCGCAGATATGAGTATTGGTGAGCTTCTCGAAACGTTTCTCATGGAAAAACTCCATCAGCTCAACGGGCGAGAAACCGAATTTGGTCTCCTCGCGGGCCACATGAAGCTGCATGAGCACATTGGTGGTCACCCCCGCCTTGCGAGACTCGGCATCGATGAGGTCGAGAAGGCGCTCGGAGTCCACGCTCTCAATCATCGCCGTCTTGCCTATCAGAGACTTCACCTTATTGGTCTGCAGGTGCCCGATGAAGTGCCACCGCACATCGGGGGCCATCTCGGGTATCTTGGCCAGGAGCTCCTGCACCCGGCTCTCGCCGAATATGCGCTGCCCCGCATCATAGGCCTCGCGCAGGGCCTCGACAGGATGAAACTTGGACACGGCGACAATCTCCACCCCCTCGGGCACCTCAGCCCGCAGCCGCTCGAGGCGTTCCGCTATCGTGCTCATTGCTCGGAAGGTTTCGGGCCCTCGGGAGACGAGAGCTGCAGTGGATACACGTCCATAAGGGGCGTCTCGGCTATCGAGGCGATGTCGAAGTCAGCCATCGTCCCCTTCATGCCCTCCATGAAGCGCTTGTAGGCCCCCTCCAGGTCGGAGGCCTGCACGAGGATGAAGCTGGCTGTGCGCTTCTCCGTGCCGCTCTTCTCATCGAGAGTGATGAAATTGACCTTCACCATATAATATCTGTCGGCCGAATCATCAAAGAAAATCTCCGAAATCCTGGTCTTCTTGACGGCGGAGATGGAAAACTCCCCGGAGATGAAGGGTGTCATCTCCTCTATGATGCGGGCTTCAGCCTCGGTAAACGTAAGGGCATCGACAAGATAGGGCTCGTTGACCTTCTTCACAGCCCCGTTTTCCTGCATCTTGTCATACTTCACTTTGGTTTCAAACCATATTGCCATATTATGGAAGCGTTTTATATTCGAATTTGAAAAGTTTCTGGTAATTCCTCCGCAAAGTTAGCAATTTATTCTTATTTATCCCGCTGAGATGCGGAAACTTTTTCATAAAAGTCCATTCAGCGTTTTTACATATCGCGAGGAATTATTAAATTTGCAGGACAAGACGATTCGTATCATGGCAATGACTCTGTTATCATCTCCCGCAGGGCGGGTATGGCGGTTCTACCGCGACGGCTTCCGCGAAATGACCGTGGGCAAGACCCTCTGGGCCATCATCATCATCAAGCTCATAGTGATGTTCGGCATTCTGAGGCTCTTCTTCTTTCCCGACCTGCTGAGCCGCGATTTCGACACCGATGAGCAGCGGGCGGCGCATGTGCGCTCGGAGCTCACCGGGCGCTGATTCCCTCCCCTCTCTCCCCCAGGATTTGACATCAATATAAACTACTAACCCTAATTTCCACTATGACAGACTTAATGACCACCGTAGACTGGTCGAGATGGCAGTTCGCTCTGACAGCTATCTACCACTGGCTCTTCGTGCCCCTCACCCTGGGACTCTCGGTGATGGTGGCAGTCATGGAGAGCGTCTACGTCAAGACACGCTCGGCCGCATGGCTGGCGACCACAAAGTTCTGGATGCGGCTTTTCGGCATCAACTTCGCCATAGGCGTGGCGACGGGCCTCATCCTTGAGTTCGAGTTCGGCACGAACTGGAGCAACTACTCCTGGTTTGTGGGCGACATCTTCGGGGCTCCCCTGGCTATCGAGGGCATCCTCGCCTTCTTCATGGAGTCGACCTTCATCGCAGTGATGTTTTTCGGCTGGAAGCGAGTAAGCCCCGGATTCCACCTCGCAGCCACATGGCTGACTGCTATCGGAGCCTCCATCTCGGCTCTCTGGATACTTGTAGCCAACGCATGGATGCAGTATCCTGCCGGAATGGAATTCGACCCCGCGCAGATGCGCAATGTGATGACGGATTTCTGGGCCCTCTTCTCGGGGGTCGCCGTCAATAAGTTCTTCCACGCCGTGCTTTCGGGATGGGCCCTGGCGGGCGTGTTCGTGATCGGCGTGAGCGCGTGGTTCCTGCTGCGCGGCTCCAACCGCGAGTTTGCAGTGCGCTCCATCAAGGTCGGAGGCTGGATGGGCCTCGCCGGCCTGCTGCTGACCATGTACACCGGCGACGGCTCAGCCGTCGAGGTGGCGAAATGCCAGCCCATGAAGCTCGCAGCGATGGAGGCCCTCTATGACGGCTCGCATGGCCAGAGCCTCGTGGCTGTGGCAGCCCTCAACCCCGACAAACGCTTTGACAACGCCGAGGACCCCTACCTCTTTGAGATGTCGCTCCCCAAGGGGCTCTCTATCTTGGCCAATCATGACGCCTCCTCGTTTGTGCCCGGCATCAATGACCTGGTCAACGGCATCAGCTTCACACCGGAGGGAGACACTATCCACACCGTGGCATACGCTGAGCGCATCGTGCGCGGACGCCGCGCGCATGAGGCCCTCAGGCAGTACGACCGCGCTATGGTGGCCCGCGATACTGCCGGCATGGCCCGTGCCGAGGCGATGCTGCGCGCCGACTACCCCTATTTCGGCTACGGATATTTCACTTCCGTTGAGGAGGCCATCCCCCCGGTGGCCGTCACCTTCTATTCATTCCGCGTGATGGTGATGCTCGGCGGCTACTTCCTCCTATTCTTCTTCGTAGCCCTGATATGCGCTTACCGCGTGCCCAAGGCCCTCTCCAACAAGGCCATCCTCTGGATAGCCATGCTTTCAGTGCCTCTGATGTGGGTCTGCAGCGAGGCCGGATGGATGGTAGCCGAAGTGGGACGCCAGCCCTGGACGGTGCAGGACCTTCTGCCCACGCGCGCGGCTGTCTCCTCGCTTGAGCCCGGGGCCGTCATGGCCACCTTCTGGATGTTTGCCGGCGTGTTCACGGTGCTTCTTGTCGCTGAGGTCAGCATAATGTGCCGCCAGATCTCGAAGGCCCGCACTGAAGACCTCGACCGGGGCTCGGACGCTTTCGCTGCCGCTGACGCCCACTGATGCGACCATTGATATGTTGAACCTTCTAAAACCTGAATCCCTATGACAACTCTTGAATGTCTTCAGACATATTGGTGGCTCCTTGTATCGGTGCTCGGCGGCCTGCTGGTGTTCCTGCTCTTCGTGCAGGGAGGCCAGTCGATGCTGCTCAATTCCGGATCGCCGCGAAACACCGACCTCATCATCGGCGCCGTGGGACGCAAGTGGGAGCTTACCTTCACCACGCTCGTCACTTTCGGAGGCGCGGCCTTCGCTGCCTTCCCCCTCTTCTACTCCACCAGCTTCGGCGGAGCCTACTGGCTCTGGATGTTCATCCTTTTCAGCTTCGTGCTCCAGGCCGTGAGCTACGAATACCGCAAGAAACCGGGCAATGTCCTGGGCACGCGCACGTACGATGTGTTCCTCTTCATCAACGGCTGCGTCGGCTGCATACTGCTGGGCGTGGCTGTGGGGATGTTCTTCTTCGGAGGCGATTTCACCGTTACGCGCTCCAACCTGCTCGACAATTCCGCGCCGGTAATCTCCGTATGGGGCCCGACCCACGGACTTGAGGCCATCTGCAGCTGGCGCAATCTTACCTTAGGTGTTGCCGTGCTCTTCCTGGCCCGCTCGCTGGGCTGCCTCTATATGATAAACTATACGCGGGATGCTGAGAAGTTCGTGCGCTCGCTGAGGCGCGTGCTTCTGGTAAACGCCGGCATGTTCCTGGTCTTCTTCCTGGCCTTCCTGGCTATTCTGCTCACTTCGGGCGGACTGCGCGCCGGTGCTGACGGAGTTCTCGCTCCGGAGCCTTATATCTACCTGCACAATTTCCTGAGCCACTGGTGGCTGCTGGCTGTGCTGCTCATCGGCGTGGTCCTGGTGCTCTGGGGCATTGCCGGCACGGTATTCTCGCAGACATGGCGCGAAGGCATCTGGCCCGCAGGCATCGGCACTGTGCTGACTGTGGTCGCCCTCCTTATGAGCGCCGCCGTCGGAGGCACTGCCCTCCTCCCTTCGCTGACATCGCCCGAATCCTCCCTAACCCTGGCCAACGCCTCTTCCACGGAGTTCACTCTCACCGTGATGGCCTGGGTGTCGGTGCTGATTCCTTTCGTCATCGCATACATATGGTATGTATGGCGCTCGCTTGACCGTCCCGAGCGCGCCGCTATCTGACCTCTCTTATTTGCGGATGTTGCAGATCTTCCACTCCTTTGGCGGGCGCGATGTATCGCGCCCCTACAAACGTGGGGGGTCTGCAACTCCCCTCCGGATTCTTATCACTCCTCACTATTCACTATAACCTATAACCTGACAAGCAATGTCAATCTACTGGCAGCTGTTCGCCTCATTCTTCAAGATAGGAGCCTTCACTTTCGGAGGAGGCTGGGCCATGATCTCAATCATAGAGCGCGAGATTGTCGACAAGCATGGCTGGATAGAGCGCGCTGACTTCCTCGACCTCCTCGCCATAGCCCAATCGCTCCCCGGCATCCTCGCCGTAAATATCTCCATAGCGGTCGGCGACAAGCTCAAAGGGGGCAAGGGAAGCATAGTGGCGGCCCTCGGAACCATCCTCCCCTCCTTCCTCATCATACTGGCAATAGCCATATTCCTGACCCCGGACCTCATCAAGAGCAACCGGGTCATTTCCTCTGTGTTCATGGGCATACGCCCCGCCGTTGTGGCACTCATCGTTGCCCCGGTCATCACCTCGGCAAAGGCAGCCAAACTGACTCTCACCACTATCTGGATTCCGGCCGTGGTGGCCCTCATGATCTCGCTCGACCTGGGCACAATCTCCAACCCCGTGCTCTACATCGTGCTCGGAGGCCTCGGAGGATGGCTTCACTGGAAATACACCACCAGGGCAATTCACAATTCATAATTCGCAATTCACAATTAACTCCTCACTCCTCACTTATTCACTATTCACTATTACTTATCACATATTAAATGTCAATCTACTGGCAACTTATATGGGCCTATATCAAGATAGGCATTTTCGGCTTCGGCGGAGGCTATGCGATGCTCTCTCTTGTGGAGAAGACCGTTGTCACCCCCGGATGGATCACCGAGCAGATGTTTACCGACATCGTGGCTATATCGCAGATGACCCCCGGGCCGATAGGCATCAATTCGGCCACATACATCGGCTATGCCGCCCCCTCGCATGTCAATCCTGCCCTTTCGGGCGTGGGATGGGGCATACTGGGCTCGTGTCTCGCCACCTTAGCGGTGACCGTCCCATCTTTCATCCTCGTTCTGTACTGCTCCCACTTCATCCGCCGCCATAACGAGAGCGGCGTCATAAAGGCCATCTTCGCCGGATTGCGCCCTGTGGTCGTGGGCCTCATAGCCTCAGCGGCCATCATGCTGATGAACGCCGCCAATTTCTGCCCCGGCGGAGAGTCATCGCAGCTCATCTCGAGCATCATAATCTGCGTGGCGGCCTTCTGCCTGGTCTACTTCCCTATCCCGGCAGGCAAAGGCAAAAACATAAAGATTCACCCCATACTCGTAATAGTGCTCGCCGGCATAGCGGGCTATCTGCTCTATGGCATCTGAAAATGAAAACTTCTCATCGGGCCTGGCTCCCGATGATTCAGCATATAATGAGGCCCTGGGCTGGCTCTACAGCCAGCTGCCCATGTTCTCGCGCGTAGGCGCGGCAGCCTACAAGCCGGGCCTGCAGACTTCATACGATCTCGACAAAGCCTTCGGCCATCCGCATCGTCGCTTCCGCTCCATCCATATCGGTGGCACCAACGGCAAGGGGAGCACCTCCCACATGCTCGCCTCCATACTTCAGGCCGCAGGCTATAAAGTGGGATTGTACACCTCCCCTCACCTCGTGGATTTCCGCGAGCGCATACGCGTTGACGGCAAAATGATTCCACGGGCCAAGGTGACTGATTTCGTGACACGCTGGAAAGCCACCCCCTACGAGGGCCATCCATCCTTCTTCGAGCTGACCATGATGATGGCTTTCGACCATTTCGCATCTGAAAATGTGGATTTCGCCGTGGTAGAGGTTGGCATGGGAGGCCGTCTCGACTCCACGAACATCATCTCCCCTGTCGCAACGGTAATCACCAACATTTCCAAGGACCATACACAGTTCCTCGGCTCAACGCTGCCCGAGATAGCCCGCGAGAAAGCCGGCATCATAAAGAGGGGGATACCTGTGGTGATCGGCGAGGCCGTGGGAGAAGTGCGCGAGGTGTTTGAGCAAACAGCTTTGCGAAACTCCGTCACTGCAGACTTCGCTTCCGATGCTCCGGCTGCGCGAGATTTTGAGGCCATTCCGGAGGGAGGCTGGAATTTCATTACTGAGGAATATGGAGCAATGAGTTCCCCGCTCGGAGGAGAGTACCAGAAGAAAAACATCAACACCGTGCTTCATGCCGTGAAGATGCTGCGCGAGGAGGGAGCGGCTATCCCCGATGGGGCCGTGCGCGCCGGAATGGCGGAGGTGGTCGGTCGAACCGGCCTGGCGGGACGCTGGATGCATCTGAGTGAGAATCCGCTTGTAATCGCCGATACGGGCCATAACATCGACGGCTTGTCGGGCAACATGCGCCAGCTCACTGAGCTCCTCTCCCGGCATCGCGCTCAGCATCCCGAGGCAAAGCTGCGCATAGTCATAGGATTCGTAGCCGACAAGGCGATTGACGACATCCTTAAATTGCTACCCGAAGATGCTGAGTATTATGTGACTCAGGCGGCCATCCCGCGCGCGCTTGATGCCCGCGCTCTGGCGGAGAAGTTTGCCGCGCTCGGCCTTAGGCATCACACAGTCGTCCCTGCTCCCGAAGCCTTCCGCCAGGCACTCGAAGCCTCAGCCCCGCACGACATCCTGTACATCGGCGGCTCCACATTCGTAGTGGCCGACATCCTCGCCGCCCTTCCAAACCCGGCACATCCGCGATAAACACCGGCAGACGCATCGCGATAGCCACCGGCAAGTAGGGGCGCGATAAATCGCGCCCACCAAATGAGTGGCAAAAGGGAGGTGTGCCGGCATCGGCACACCTCCCTTAATATTCAGTGTATTGTATCTTCAGATTAGATGATGCCCTGGCCCATCATGGCGTCAGCCACCTTCATGAAGCCGGCGATGTTGGCGCCCTTCATGTAGTTGATGTAGCCGTCCGGCTGCTTGCCATACTTCACGCACTCGCTGTGGATGGACTCCATGATCTGGTGAAGCTTGGCGTCAACCTCTTCGGCGCTCCACTGGAGGTGCTCGGCGTCCTGGGTCATCTCAAGACCGGAAACAGCCACACCGCCGGCGTTCACAGCCTTGCCGGGTGCGTAGGGCACCTTTGCTGCGATGAAGGCGTCGATAGCCTCGGGGGTGCAACCCATGTTGGAAACCTCAGCGCAGAGCATCACGCCGTTGGCGATGAGTGCCTTTGCGTCAGCCTCTGCGAGTTCGTTCTGAGTAGCGCAGGGGAGAGCGATGTCTACCTTCTGCTCCCAGGGCTTGCGGCCGGGGAAGAAAGTGGAGCCGGGGAACTTCTCAGCGTAGGGAGCTACGATATCGTTGCCGCTTGCGCGGAGCTCGAGCATGTATGCGATCTTCTCGTCATCGAGGCCGGCGGGATCATAGATGTAGCCGTCGGGGCCGGAGATGGTGACAACCTTGCCGCCGAGCTCAGTAGCCTTCTGGGCTGCGCCCCATGCTACGTTGCCGAAGCCGGAGATAGCGATGGTCTTGCCCTTGAGGTCGGTGTGGAGGTCCTTGGTGAGAAGGTTCTGCACGTAGTAGAGAGCACCGTAGCCGGTAGCCTCGGGACGGATACGGCTGCCGCCGAAGGAGAGGCCCTTGCCGGTGAATGTGCCTGTGTTCTCGCGGGCGAGCTTCTTGTACATGCCGTACATGTAGCCTACCTCGCGGCCGCCTACGCCTATGTCGCCTGCGGGCACGTCACGGTCGGGACCGAGGTTGCGCCAGAGCTCGAGAATGAAGGCCTGGCAGAAACGCATGATCTCAGCGTCGCTCTTGCCGCGGGGGGAGAAGTCGGAACCGCCCTTGCCGCCGCCCATGGGCAGTGTGGTGAGAGCGTTTTTGAAAGTCTGCTCGAAGCCGAGGAACTTCAGGATTGAGAGATTGACCGATGCGTGGAAACGGATGCCTCCCTTGTAGGGGCCGATGGCGTTGTTGAACTGCACGCGATAGCCGATGTTGTTCTGTACTTCGCCCTTATCGTCTACCCAGGTCACGCGGAAAGTGAAGATACGGTCGGGCTCCACCATGCGCTCGATGATGCGTGCCTTCTCGAACTCGGGGTGCTGGTTGTAGACTTCCTCTACAGAAAGAAGCACCTCTTTCACGGCCTGGAGATATTCCTTTTCGCCGGGATGCTTGGCCTCAAGATTGGCCATGATCTCATTAATGTTCATTGGTCAGTTTAGATTTATGGTTAAACGTTTCGTGTTTTCGCTCATTCTTATTCCGCAGCTCCCTCAGAGGGAGGGCGGGGTGAGTTTTTACGCCGCAAAAATACAACAACATTTTGGGTTGACCAAAGATTTTTTGATATTTTTCAACATCTTTTTAAAAATTCAGCGGGAGGAGGCCTATGGATGGCCCCCTCCCGCCTTTCGGAAGGTTATTTCATCAATATTGACGCTGTCTTATTTCTGGGTGAAGATCACGATGCGGTTCCAGTCGTTAGTGCCGTAGGGCTGCACTGACGAGCCGTCAAACTTCACGTTGAAGCGGTTGCGGGCGATGCCGTACTTGTTGGCGAGCATGTCGGCCACGGCGTTGGCGCGCTTCTCTGAAAGGGCCATGTTGTATTCCGCTGTGCCGGTGTCCTTGTCAGCATAGCCTACGATGTTGATCTTCTCTTCGGGATTGGCCTTGAGCCACTGGGCCATGTTGTAGACGTTCACTTCCTCCTCAGGCGAGATCACTGCGGAGTTGATCTTGAAGCGTACGGTGGAGAGCAGCGCGATGTCGGGGCAGTTGCTGCCGTTGGAGTTGGTGACCTTCTGCTCTACCCTGGGAGCGGACTGCAGGGCTGCGATGGTCTGGGCTGCGTCGAGGAGCTCGCCGCGCAGGGTGTTGACCTGGTTGTTGAGCGATGCGATCTCGGCTGCGGAGGCACATTCGTTATACTTGCTCCACTTTCTGCCGCCGAAGTTGATGTTGAAACCGCCGACTGCGGCCACATTCACATCCACGGGCTCTGCGTAAGAGGTGTTGTTCCAGTTGTCGCCGTAGAAGGTGCCGCGAGCCTCTGCGAAGAAGTCCACATATTTGCACAGGCGGAAACGGAGCTGGATGCCGGCGGTGACGGGCAGAGTCCAGGTGCTGTTCTTATACTTCGGGCTGTCCTGGCGGTGAATGTCGACAGAGGCGGGGATGTTGCCTGCTGCGTCGCGCATGTCCCAGTTATAGTCGCCGCCGAAACCTACGAAGGGAATCACGCTCACGGGACGGTTGGGATTTACTCCGCCGATGGAGTTGCACATATCCCACATCAATTCGAAGTTGAGGTTGACGTGCTTGGAGCGGGTCCAGCCGTTATGAGGCTGCGCGAGTGTGGGCACGTCGGTATGCAGGGCGCCACCCAGGGCATTGAGGCGGAAGCCCAAGTAGGGAGTCATCCAGCGGCCCACGCCGAAGTTGTAAGTGACGGTGATGCGGTCGCGCTCGAAGGCGTGTCCGGGGGCGTTGATGCCGATGCCGCGCTCAACGAAGGGCTCGTTGATGCCTGCGCCGAACTGGATAAACCAGTTGTCGCGCCAGCTGGAGGAGTATTTCGTGCTGTTGTCGCAAGTGAATTCAGTGACGCTTACGGATTCTTCAACGACAGTGTCCTGTGCGTTGATGGAGGGTGCGAGAGCCGCCGCGCCTGCTGCGAGAGCTGCAAAAGTGAGGAATCTGCGTGTAATCATAGCTGATAGTGTTTATAGCGGTTTATATTTTTTATGCAATATTAACATAAGAACCCTTATTTTAGTTTAACTTCTTTGAAAGTTTGGCGGTTTTTTAGTAATTTCGCAGATGTTTTCCCGCCCCTCTCCGCCGGGACACACATTATTTATAGATTCTCTCCTGCTCCGGAGAGGCCGGGACATGAAAAAAAATTTCAAACGCCGCCACACATACCTCATCTCAGTGGAGAATGTCGCGCGCCTGGAGCGCGTGGCCGCCGTGCGCGTGACTCCGCTCAAGATGGCCGCGGCCGCCTTGGCGGCTATTGTCCTGCTGCTCGCCGGAGGGGCTGCCGCCGTCATGCTCTCCCCCCTCAAGCAGATGCTGCCGGGATACATGAAGGCTGATGAGCGCACGGCCACCCAGGAGAGCATCCTCCGCCTCGATTCCCTCAGAGAGGCTGCGGCGCGACGCGATGCATACCTGTCGGCCATAGTAAGGGCCCTGGACACATCGCGCCCCGCCGACACCGTCACGGGGGCTGAGGAGGCTGAGCATGCCACTCCCTTCGATCCGGATTCGCTCATGCCCGCCACTGCCCGCGAACGCCGTTTCGTCACAGCGATGCACGAGCGCGAGAAATACAACCTGTCGGTGCTCGCCCCCCTGGCGGCAGACAGGATGGAGTTCATGCCTCCCGTGCCGGGAGGCGTTTTCCCCGGCGAAAACCGCGATGCGCTGCGCGCCGAGATTGCAGCTCCGGCCGACGCGCCGGCCCTGAGCGTGGCCGACGGCACGGTCGTGGCCGCATACATGGCCCGGGATGAGCGGTCCGGCGTGGTGGTGGTGCAGCACGACAACGGCTTCGTGACCCGATACTCGGGTCTGGAGCGCCCCGCCGTATCAGAGGGAGACCGCATCGAAATCGGACGTGCGGTCGCCTACCGGGGCGCGAGGCGCACTGACGGTTCGCGGAGGATATTCCTCGAGATGTGGCACGATTCAGATCCCGTCATCCCCTACAGGTATGTCGGGAGCAAGGACGAATGAGGAGCGCGCCGGAGGGAGGGACACGGTATAATTTCAATGACTAAGAAATGAACGTCAAAAACATAGCGATTCTCGGGTCGACAGGGAGCATAGGCACTCAGACCCTCGACATAGTGGATGAGTATCCCCATCTGTTCAAGGTGAGCGTCCTCACGGCCGGCCACCGCTGGCAGCTCCTGGCCGAGCAGGCCAGGAAATTTCTGCCCGAAGTGGTCGTCACCGGATATGAGGAGCACCTCCCTGCGCTGCGCGAGGCCCTGAGCGACCTGCCGATACGCGTGGAGGCAGGCCAGAGCGCTATCGCCGAGGCAGCGGCCCTCCCGGGCGTGGACATGGTGGTCACCGCAATGGTAGGCTATTCCGGCCTGATGCCTACAATCAAGGCCATAGAGGCGGGCAAGACCATAGCCCTGGCCAACAAGGAGACCCTCGTGGTGGCCGGCGAACTCATCACCCGGATGCTCCGCGACTCCGGCAGCACGATAGTGCCCGTGGATTCTGAACACTCGGCTATCTTCCAGTGCCTCGAGGGGGAAAGCACCCGCATGGCCCGCAAAATCCTCCTGACCGCGAGCGGAGGGCCGTTCCGCACCTTCTCACGCCGCCAGCTGGAGTCCGTCACACCCGCCGACGCGCTGCGCCATCCTAACTGGGACATGGGAGCCAAGGTCACTATCGACTCAGCGTCTATGATGAACAAAGGCTTTGAGATGATCGAGGCGCACTGGCTCTTCGGCTGCCCCCCCGACAAGATAGAGGTGGTGGTCCATCCCCAGTCTATCGTACATTCGATGGTGGAATTCAACGACGGTTCCATCAAGGCCCAGCTCGGCGTGCCCGACATGCACCTGCCCATACGCTATGCCCTGGGCTATCCGGAGCGCCTGGAGACCGCCACTCCTCCCCTCTCCCTTTCACAATACCATACTCTGACTTTCGAGGCCCCGGATATGGAGAAATTCCCCCTGTTAGGCTACGCCTTCGATGCCATAAGAATGGGGGGCAATGTGCCCTGCGTGCTCAATGCCGCCAACGAGCGGGCTGTGGAGGCCTTCCTGCAGGGGCGCCTGAGATTTGTCGACATGCCCAAAGCCGTGAGGCGCACCATGGAGCGTGTCCCCTTCTCGGCAGTACGCGATCTTCAGACACTCATCGACACCAATGCCGAGGCTTCGGCCATAGCACGCGAGGAGATAGACCGCCTCGCTTTCAAAAACCAGTGATTCTATAAATGGAAACTTTTCTCATCAAGGCGGCTCAGCTCGTGCTGGCGCTCGCCATACTTATCATCATCCACGAATTCGGCCACTTCCTTTTCGCCCGCATATTCGGCATCAAGGTCGAGAAATTCTATATCTTCTTCGACCCTCTGACGGAGCTCTTCAAGTGGAAGCCGCGCCGCTACATCGGAGGCCTCGGCAAGTCCCGCCGCCTTAAGGGGGCTGACGCCGAGGATGCTGCCCAGGCAGCCGCCGAAACCGACCCGGCCCCCGGTGTGCCCGAAACCAAGGAGCAGCGCAAGGCCCGCACCAAGGGACGCTTCTGGAAAGACACCGAATATGGCATAGGATGGATTCCCTTAGGAGGGTATTGCAAGATTTCGGGCATGATTGACGAGTCCATGGACACCGAGCAGATGAAGCAGCCCGTCAAGTCGTGGGAGTTCCGCGCCAAGCCGGCCTGGCAGCGGCTGCTCGTGATGATAGCCGGGGTGCTATTCAATTTCCTCACGGCCATCATCATCTATGCCGGAATCGTCTATGCCACGGGTGAGAAGTACGTGCCCGTCAGCAAAGCCGGATTGGGAATGGCCTATTCTCCGGAGGCGCAAAAGATAGGATTCCGCGACGGCGACATACCCCTGTCGGCCGACGGCGTGGAGCTCGTCTCCCCCTCCGAGGCGCGAATGCAAATGATTCAGGCCAAGAACGTGAAGGTGCTCCGCGATGGTGACACCGTGTCAATTGCCATCCCTGAAGATTTCATCTTCCGCCTCGACCAGGAGGCCAAAAGCGACAGCGTGGCCATATCTTTCTTCACATATCGCATGCCTGTGGTCATCACGCAGGTGATGCCGGGCGAGGGAGCCGCCAAGGGGGGCGTTAAGACGGGAGACCGCATTCTGATGGTGGATTCCGTCGAGGCCTCCACTATCGACACCTTCTTCCCGGCCCTCGAAAACCATGAGGGGAAGACCATAGCCCTCACTGTGGCAAGGGAACGCGGAGGCGGCCTGCCCGCGGACACGCTCAGGCTCAACGTGCCCCTCAACGACTCGTCAAAAATGGGCGTAGGCCTCGAGACAGACCTCTCAAACGTGTTCCCGGCTGTGACAAAGACCTACAATATCTTCCAGTCCGTGCCGCGCGGCATAGAGATGGGCACGGACCGGCTCGTGTCATACGCCCGCTCGATGAAGCTCGTCTTCACCAAGGAGGGGGCGAAGAGCGTAGGGGGCTTCGGCACCATCGGCAGCATCTTCCCCGATTCGTGGGACTGGATCGCGTTCTGGAACATCGCAGCTTTCCTGGCTGTGGCCCTGGCCTTCATGAATATCCTTCCCATCCCGGCCCTTGACGGAGGCCATGTGCTCTTCCTCCTCTGGGAGATGATCACCGGGAAGCCCGCTTCGCAGAAGGTGATGGAGTGGACCACGACCGCAGGCATGGTGCTCCTCATAGCCCTGCTCCTCTACGCAAACGGCATGGACATAGTCCGATTCTTCGGCAAGTGATCCCAAGGGCCTGATGTACGACCAATATTGAACGACCATATCAAATATGACCAAGACTATAATACTCAAACCCGGCAAGGAGGAGTCGCTGCTCCGCCGCCATCCTTGGGTTTTCTCGGGGGCCGTGGCCAAACTTCCCGCCGGCCTCGAGGAGGGCGACCTCGTGGAGGTGCGCTCGGCCTCAGGCGACCTCATGGGCGCGGGCCACTACCAGATAGGGAGCATCGCTGTCCGCATACTCGAGTTCGGAGTCAGCGAGCTTCCCGATGACTTCTTCGACCGGCGACTGCGCAGCGCCATGGACCTTCGCAAATCACTCGGCCTGATACGCGAAGACAACAACGCATTCCGCCTCGTGCACGGCGAGGGCGACTTCCTTCCGGGCCTCGTGATTGATGTCTACGGCGACACGGCAGTGATGCAGGCCCATTCGCCGGGCATGCACTTCGAGCGCCGCCGCATAGCGGACGCCCTCACCTCGCTCCCCGACGGCCGGATACGCAATGTCTACTACAAGTCTGAGACCACGCTTCCCTATAAGGCCGGACTCGACCCCGAAAACGAGTACCTGACGGGAAATTATGACGGCAATATCGCCATTGAGAACGGCCTGCAGTTTAATATCGACTGGATGCGCGGCCAGAAGACCGGCTTCTTCGTGGACCAGCGCGAAAACCGCGCCCTCCTGGAGAAATTCGCCAAGGGGCGCACGGTGCTCAACATGTTCTGCTACACCGGAGGTTTCTCCGTCTACGCAATGCGCGGAGGAGCCAGGAGCGTGGATTCAGTCGACTCCTCAGCCAAGGCCGCGGCCCTGACCGATGCCAATATCGCTCTGAATTTCCCCGATGACCCGCGCCACGCCACACATGCCGTCGACGCCTTCAAGTTTCTCTCCGAGATGCCCGATGACAAATATGACCTCATAATACTTGACCCTCCGGCCTTCGCCAAACACCGCTCCGCGCTCAAGAACGGACTCATCGGCTACCGCAAACTCAACACGAAGGCTTTCGAGAAAATCAAGCCCGGAGGCATACTGTTCACTTTCTCCTGCTCGCAGGTGGTCAGCCGCGAGGCTTTCCGCCTGGCCGTCTTCAGCGCGGCCGCCAAGTCGGGACGCAAGGTGCGCATACTCCACCAGCTCACTCAGCCCGCTGACCATCCCATAGACATTTCCCACCCCGAGGGCGAATATCTCAAGGGGCTCGTGCTATACGTGGAATAAACCGCAATCGTCTTTCAAAAGCGCCGAAAGCCCCCTTTGAAAGACGATTCACACTTAAAAAAAAGATTAGACCCTGTCTCATAAAATATGAATATCGTAAAAACCTTTCTTGCAGCTTCCATGCTTACCCTTACAGCCGCCGGACTCCATGCGGCGGAAAATCCCGATTTCAAATACCATGTCGACAACTTCGCCGACATCGAGGTGCTCCGCTATGAGGTGCCCGGCTTCTCATCGCTCTCGCTCGACCAGAAAAAAATGCTCTATTACCTCTCCGAGGCCGCACTGGCCGGACGCGACATCATCTGGGACCAGAACGGGCGCTACAACCTCCGCCTCCGCCCGGTGCTCGAGAAGATTTACGTCAAATATGACGGAGACCGCGATTCCAAAGACTGGAAGGCCTTCGAGAAATACATGAAGCAGGTGTGGTTCGGCAACGGCATACACCATCATTATTCCAACGACAAGTTCGTGCCGGAGTTCTCCGAGGAGTTCTTCGACGCCCGCGTAGCCGGACTCTGCGACCACTGCCTCGGCCTCAAGCCCGGCGAGAAGCGCGAGGACTTCCTCGAGCTCATGAAGAGAGTCATCTTCGACCCCGAATATATGGCCAAGAAGGTCAATCAGGACAGCTCGGTCGATATAGTGGCCGAAAGCGCCGGCAACCTTTACGACGGAGTCACCCAGGCTGAGGTCGAGGCCTTCTACAACGCCATGAAGAATCCTTCCGACCCCACTCCGGTCAGCTACGGACTCAATTCACGGGTGGTCAAGAAGGATGGCAAGGTCACTGAGGAGGTCTACCACCTCAACGGCCTCTACGGCCCTGCAATCGGCAAAATCATCTACTGGCTCACCAAGGCCAAGGAGGTGGCCGAGAATGACACCCAGCGCGCATATATCACCAAGCTCATCGACTATTACGTCACCGGCAATCTCCGCGATTTCGATGAATACTCCATCCTGTGGGCGGAAGACACTGCAAGCGATGTCGATTTCGTCAACGGCTTCATCGAGAGCTACAACGACCCCCTTGGCATGACCGGCTCATGGGAGTCATACGTGAATTTCAAGAACCGCGAGTCATCCAAGCGCACCGAGACCATCTCGGCCAATGCCCAGTGGTTTGAGGACCACTCGCCCATAGACCCCAAATTCCGCAAACCCGAAGTCAAGGGCGTGTCGGCCAAGGTGATCACCGCCGCCATGCTCGCCGGTGACGCGTATCCTGCCACAGCCATCGGCATCAACCTCCCCAACGCCAACTGGATCCGCGCTGCCCACGGCTCCAAGTCAGTGACGCTCGAGAATATCACCGAGGCATACGCCCTTGCTTCAATCGGCAATGGCTTCAACGAGGAGTTTGTCATAGACGCCCCCACAGCCAAGCTCATGGATGACTACCTCTATATCACCGACATGCTCCACACGGACCTCCACGAATGTCTCGGCCACGGTTCGGGACGCCTCGCCGACGGCGTTGACCAGGATGCCCTCAAGGAGCACGGAGCTACTCTCGAGGAGGCGCGCGCCGACCTCTTCGCCCTCTATTATCTGGCCGACCCGAAGCTCATCGAGCTTGGGATACTCGACAATCCTGATGCCTATAAGGCAGAGTATTACAAGTACATGCTCAACGGCCTCATGACTCAGCTCAACCGCATAGAGCCGGGCAAGAATGTCGAGGAGGCTCACATGCGCAACCGCCAGCTCATCGCTGCCTGGGCACTCGCAAACGGCCGTAAGGACAAGGTGGTCGAGCTCATCAAGAAGAACGGCAAGACTTACGTCAAGATCAACGACTACCGCAAGCTGCGCGACCTCTTCGGCAAGCTCCTCTCCGAAATCCAGACCATCAAGTCCACCGGCGATTATGAGGCAGGACGCAAACTCGTTGAGACATATGCTGTCAAGGTGGATCCAAAACTCCACAAGGAGGTGCTCAACCGCTACGCCAAACTTGACATCCCTCCCTACCGCGGATTCGTCAACCCCGTCTACACTCCCGTGTATGATGACAAGGGGGAGATAATCGACATCAACATAGACTACACCGAGGGCTACGCCGACCAGATGCTCCGCCTGAGCCGCGACTATTCCACATTGAAATAACGGCACGATGCTCAAAGACATCAAACATCGGTTCATGGCCTACCGCAACGGCATCATCGCCGACACGCTCAGAAAGGCAGGCTATCCCCACAAGGTCATCTTCGGCCTCCAGCTCCCTCAGCTCAAGCAGATTGCTGACGAGGTGAGAGAGCGGTGCGCCGGAGATGAGACCCCGGCAGAGAGGAGTGCACAAATCGCCGAAGCTCTCTGGCAGGACGCTGACGTGAGGGAGTCGCGACTGCTGGCCACCTACCTCATGGACCCTCGGACCCTCTCGCCCGAGGAGTGCCTGAGGCTCGCCGAAGAGGCGCGGACGCAGGAGGAGGCCGACATGCTCGCCTTCAGAGTGCTGCGCCACCGCGCCGATGCCCCGCGACTGCTCCCCCGCCTCCCCGAAAGCACCCGCAAAGCCCTCTCCCGCTTCCTCTGAGCACCTCCACCGGAGTCCTCTCCTCCTTCCTCTTACTACCCCCGCCCCTACGGGGCGGGGGTATCTATCTGATTATTTGACTTATAGTTTGTTTTTGTTTTTGTAAAAAAAATTTGCTAATTTTGAGGCGGAAATGTAAAAAATTTGCGAATCCATCATACTCCATAATAACAAAACCTCAAGTTTATGAGAAATTTCTACCTATGCGCCTTAGCCTCGGCATTGGCAATGGCATCCGTCCCGGCATACGCCGCCGACGAGGGTGTGACAATCATAGCCGACCCCGTCCAAGGGGCCGTGCTGGAAGAGTTCCCCGAATACTTCTCCCTCACATTCGAGGGTCCCGCCTCAATCGCATCCAGTGTCCTCGTGGGCAATCCCGTCAATGTGACCGACCCCAAGGGCAACACAATGGCCTGCACCGCGACCTGGGACAATGCCGCAAATAAAGTGACCCTCAAAACCATCCCCGCCTTCCAGCGCGATATTCTCGGCGATTATACCGTGACTCTCAAAGCCGGAGGGGTGATATACGTAGATGAGGAGGGCAACAAGACCGACTGCTCGGCCGACACTTTCACCTACACCGTAGATGACGCGCCGGCCGGCCCGGTAAGAATCACCCTCGATCCCCCTAACCGCACGACTCTCGAGGAATTCCCCGAGACGTTCACTATGACATTCACAGGTCCCGAAAGCATAAAGAAGAACCTCACGACAGCCAATCCTGTCATGGTCTTCGAGCCGGGGAGCGACTCCGGCCTCCAATGCACTGCCGCATGGGATAACGCCAACAACACCATCACCATCACTACCCACAAGGATATAGACCGCACACTTCCGGGCGTGTATATCGTCCGACTGCGCAAAGATGGCGTGCAGTATATCTTCGCCGACCGCACTGAGAAAGCCGAGGAACGGGATTTCTTCTATGATGTCATCGGCAAGGAGCCGGATGTCAGCGTGCAGTACGATCTCCAGCTGACCGGCACCACCCCTAACCTTGCCAAAGGCTTCAATCGCAAGCAAAAGACCCTCGAGACTCTGCAGCTCGTGTTCAACGGCAGCTGCCTTGAGGCTCTTCCCGATGCCAAGGTCACTATCACAGGCCCCAACTACAAGCACTCCGCCATTATCCGCTACAACATGGGCACAGCTGCCAACACCTCCACGTGGATGAAGGCCAGCTTCCCGATGGATCCGATCTACAATGGCACCTATACACTCACCATACCCGAAGGCGTGCTCGGAGACGCGCGCTGGATCGCTAATCCCGAGCAGGGCCATGCCAATGCCGCTGTCAGCTTCGAGTTTGAAGTGACAGGCGGAGAGGAGTGGTCCGAAGACAAGCGGTCCACGACTTTCAATCCTGAAAATGTCACTCCGGCTCCCGGCGCAAGGGTTGAGGCGCTGAAATATATCATGCTCGAGTTCCCGGAGCCTGCTTACTATGATGAGACAGCTGTCATCAGCGTAGGCTACAAGTGGGATCCCTCGCTGCTGAATTTCGATGACTACGGCACGGCACGCATCTCAGGGGCCGGCACCACGAACATCCGCCTCGACCTGTATCCCGTCCCCTCCGGCAAAGGGGAATTTGAAATACTCATCCCCCAAGGCACTTTCAGGAATGCCGAAGTTAAGGAGGAGGCTACCGATTTCAACAGCACGCTCTACTATTATTACCAGAAACGCACCCCCACAGGGGCGAAGGTGGTTTCCACAGAGCCTGCCAACAGCAGTGACTGCGCCGGGTTTGGCAAGGGCGAAGGCATCACTATAGTGGCTGACCCCAAAGACCTTGTCGAGAAGATGGACATCATCATCACCAAGAGCCCTGCCGATGAGAATTCCGAGGAGAAGCCCGAGGTAATCCTCGACACCACCTCCACTGCTAAAAATGCCGAGGGCGACATCTGCTGGATAAATGAAGGGGAAGACCTCATCTTCAGCGAGGGCTACAAATATAAGGTGAACTACATCCTCTACGGCGCTGATGACACCCCTCTGGCGCAGGGTTCGCTGACACTCAACGGAGCGGAAGGCTTCGTGCTGGTCGAGGCTGTCAGCACTCCGGGCGCTCCCTCAGCTGTCTACAACCTCCAGGGCATGCCTATTGGAAGCGACCTCAACGCCCTTCCCTCAGGCCTCTATATCATCGGCGGACGGAAGGTAGTCATCCGCAAATAAACGCGGACGCGCCCTGAACCGCCATGACCCCACACTCCACCCGCACGTCCTGACACAATAACGACGGCTGGCAACAAACGGGGTGCCGGAGCGAAAAATCATCGCTCCGGCACCCCGTTTTTTCAGTGTATGACAAAAAAAATTTGTAACTTTGCAGAATGTTTTCCGACCCGGGCCGCGACTTGATGTCGCTGCGTAGGGTTAATAATATTAATATAACATAGTTATACAGTCATGGAGTGGTTGATTTCACTATTATCACCCAACAATCTGTCACTGGCGAGTACGATTCTGCTCTACTCGTTTGTCATCTTCGCCGGAATATATCTCGGCAAGGTCAAAATTTTCGGAGTGTCTCTCGGAGTCACTTTCGTGCTCTTCGTCGGCATCCTTCTGGGCCATCTCGGCTACGCGGTCGAAGGCAACACTCTACACTTCCTCCGTGAGTTCGGCCTCATTCTCTTCATTTTCTCTATCGGCATGCAGGTCGGCCCCGGTTTCTTCTCATCATTCAAGGAGGGGGGCATACGCATGAACATGCTCGCCATGACCGGCATCGGCCTCAACGTGCTCATCGCCCTGGCAATCTATTTCCTCCAGGGAGGAGCCTCGGGTGACACCTCCCTGGCCCAGATAGTGGGCATCATGAGCGGCGCCGTCACCAACACCCCCGGCCTGGGCGCGGCCCAGCAGACTGTGCTGCAGATAGATTCCGACGCTTACAACATCTCGCAGCAGATGTCGATGGGATATGCCGCGGCCTACCCCCTCGGCGTGGTCGGAATTATCGTGACGATGCTCGTGCTCAAGAAGGTGTTCCGCATCAATGTCGATGATGAGATCAAGGAGATTGAAAACGAAAAAACCGCCTCGCAGCTCGCCCCTCACATGGTGACCTATCGCGTGACCAACGACCTAATCGAAGGCCTTAGCCTCGCCAAGCTCCACACGGTCATTTCAGTCAATTTCGTCATCTCGAGAATAGAGAAACCTGACGGCACGGTCATCATACCCAATTCAAAAGACGTCCTCGAGAAGGATGACCTCGTGCTGTTAGTCTGCTCTATCCAGGACGAGGAGATCTTCAACCGTTTTATCGGCGTCAAAGTGCTCGACAAGGTGTGGGACATGGACCAGGGGCCCGTGGTGTCACGCCGCATTGTGGTGACCAAGACGGAATACAACGGCGCCAAGATAGGCTCGCTGCGCCTGCGCATGGGATATAAGCTCAATGTGACGCGCGTCAACCGCGCCGGCGTCGACCTCCTCGCCACCCCCTCGCTGCGCCTCCAGCTCGGCGACCGCCTCACAGTCGTAGGCAAGCTGGCCGACATCAACCGCCTCGCCGAGAAACTCGGCAACTCCATGAAGCGTCTTGACGAGCCTAACCTCATCACCATGTTCATCGGCATCTTCCTCGGCATCATCGTCGGCAGCATTCCCCTGCAGTTCCCCGGCATGTCGGTGCCCATGAAGTTAGGCCTTGCCGGAGGCCCTCTGGTGGTTGCAATCCTCATCAGCGCATACGGCCATAAGTTCCATCTCGTGACCTACACCAACTCCTCGGCAAACCTTCTGCTGCGCGAAATCGGCATCTGCCTCTTCCTCGCCTCCGTCGGCATAGCCGCCGGCAAGGACTTCGCCGCCACTGTCTTCAATCTTAGGGGCGCCCTCTGGGTTGGCTACGGATTCGTCATCACCGTCATACCCCTCGTGGTGGTGGGCATACTGGCGAGAGCGAAATACAAGATGAACTATCTTACCATCATAGGCATGATGAGCGGCAACTACACGGACCCCCCCGCGCTGGCCTACGCCAATAAGGTAGCCAACAACGACTCCCCGGCCGTAGCCTACTCCACCGTCTACCCGCTGACGATGTTCATGCGAGTCATAGTGGCCCAGGTCATCATCCTCTGCCTCCTATAAGAAAGCGGCGGATAAGAAAGTAGCGGAGGCTTTCCAGCCTCCGTAAAAACCATCTGACGCCAGAAAGTGGCGGAGGCTTTCCAGCCTCCGTAAAAACCAGCCTCCGTAAATCCACCCTAAGCAAATCCCAAATTATAAAATAACAGCGCCGGATTGCCGGCGCTGTTATTTTATTGAAGATTAAGCTCAGTCCATCAGCTTGCGATATCGGATGCGCTTGGGCTCGACGTTGCCGTCGCGCTTGCGGCGGTACTCCTCATAGTCGCTGTATGAGCCTTCGTACCAGGTCACTTTGCTGTCGCCCTCAAAGGCGAGGATGTGCGTGGCGATGCGGTCAAGGAACCATCGGTCGTGGCTAACCACTACCGCGCAGCCGGCGAAGTTCTCCAAGCCCTCCTCAAGAGCTCGGAGCGTATTGACATCTATATCATTGGTCGGCTCGTCAAGGAGCAGCACATTGCCCTCCTCCTTGAGCGCCATTGCCAGGTGCAGACGGTTGCGCTCGCCTCCGGAGAGCACCCCGATTTTCTTCTCCTGGTCGGCGCCGGTGAAATTGAATTTCGACAGATAGGCGCGCGCGTTCATGTCACGTCCTCCCATGCGGAAGGATTCCACACCCTGCGATATGACCTCATAGACGCTCTTGTCCGGATGCAGGTCCTTGTGCGTCTGGTCAACGTATGCGATTTTCACTGTCTCGCCCACATCAAACGTACCCTTGTCAGCCTGCTCCTGGCCCATTATCAGGCGGAAGAGTGTCGTCTTGCCCGCGCCGTTGGGGCCGATCACGCCCACAATGCCGTTGGGAGGCAGCATGAACTCCAGATTATCGAAGAGCACCTTGTCGCCGTATGCCTTGCCGAGGCCCTTGGCCTCAATCACCTTGTTGCCGAGACGCGGGCCGTTGGGAATAAAGATTTCGAGCTTCTCCTCACGCTGCTTCTGGTCCTCATTGAGCAGGCGGTCGTAGCTTGCCAGACGCGCCTTGCCCTTGGCCTGGCGAGCCTTGGGGGCCATGCGCACCCATTCCAGCTCGCGCTCCAGCGTCTTGCGCCGCTTGGATGCCTGCTTCTCCTCCTGGGCCATGCGTTTCGTCTTCTGGTCAAGCCATGACGAATAGTTGCCCTTCCAGGGTATTCCCTCGCCGCGGTCGAGCTCCAGAATCCATCCGGCCACATGATCAAGGAAATAGCGGTCGTGAGTTACGGCTATCACCGTGCCCGGATACTGCTGCA
>CAZWVY010000035.1:0-4335 GCA_964637105.1 uncultured Sangeribacter sp.
TTCGCGATGACATTCTTCATCGTGCTCTTCATCGTGCTCATGCAGTTCCTGTGGAGATATATCGATGACCTGGTAGGCAAGGGGCTCGGCCTGGGGGTGCTCGCGGAGCTCTTCTTCTATGCGGCCGTCTCGATGGTGCCGATGGCCCTGCCGCTCGCCATCCTGCTCGCGAGCCTGATGACCTTCGGCAATTTCGGCGAGAAGTTCGAGCTTACGGCCATGAAAGCCTCCGGCATCTCCCTGCTCAGGGTCATGGCCCCTCTGATAGTGCTCATATCCGGAGTCGCTGTCGGAGCATTCTTCTTCCAGAACGACATACTGCCTAAAGCCCAGGTCAAGATGTGGACCCTCCTCTTCTCGATGCGCCAGAAATCTCCCGAGCTTGAGATACCCGAGGGAGTGTTCTATGACCAGATACCCGGCTACAGTCTATTTGTGGCCTCCAAAAACAGGGATACGGGAATGTTGCATGACGTCATGATATATGATGTCTCGCGCGGAGCCGAGAACGGCACTATCCTGGTGGCCGACTCCGCGAGGATGGCCATGACGGCCGGCAACACCCATCTCTATCTGCACCTGTGGAAAGGGGAGCAGTTTGAGAACCTGCGCGAGCAGCAGAACATGTCGCGCGCCGATAATGTGCCCTTCCGCCGCGAAAATTTCGAGGACAAGGAGATTCTCATACCCTTCGATGCCAACTTCAACCGCATGGGCGAGGAGGGGATGCGCAACCAGTATGTGGGGAAGAACATCTCGCAGCTGCGCCACACCATAGATTCCATCGGCAGGTTTGTGGATTCAGTCGGGGGCATCTTCGGCCGTGAGCTGCAGCGCACCGCCACGCCTGTGCTGGATATCGCGCCTGCGCCGGAGAGGGCATCGTCCCTGCCGACGCGCGTCAACATCGACTCGATGCTTCTGACGCTCCCCCCCGAGGCCATACCCACCGTGATGGCCGCCGCCATGCGGGCCTCGCAGATTCACCAGGGGGATGTGCAGTTTAAGGTGACCACCATCAGCGAGGAGAAGCGCAGCATACGGCGCCATGAGATTGAGCTGATCAAGAAATTCACCCTTTCCGTAGCCTGCCTGATATTCTTCTTCATCGGCGCTCCCTTGGGGGCGATTATCCGCAAAGGTGGCCTTGGCACCCCCCTCGTCATCTCGGTGCTCCTCTTCCTGTTCTATTACATCATAGACAACACCGGCTACAAGATGGCCCGCGACGGCCACTGGAACGTCATGGCCGGCATGTGGCTCTCCACGGCGGTGCTCTTCCCGTTGGGAGTGTATGTCACATGGAAGGCCATGAATGATTCGGCGGTCTTTGACAAAGATGTGTACACGCGCCTGATTGACCGCATCTTCGGGCGCCGCCATGACCGTGTGGTGCCCTTCAAGGAGGTTATCATAAATGAGATTGACCGTTATTCGGCCAAGGCTATGGTGCAGGCCCTGTGGGCTGAGGCATCGGCCATGAGGCGCTCCCTGGCGGGTGGCCTGAGCTATTGCCGCTGGTGCCTGGAGGGCATTGACACGGCGAGGGTGGGGGAGCTCTCGCACACCCTGGATGAAACTGTGGCATATCTGTTAGACTGCCGTGACGCCGCCGTGGTGCGCCAGTTGGAGAAATATCCTGTGTTGCGCAGCCTGTGGCTCTACCGCCCATCCTTAGGGCGCAAATGGGTCGGATGGATTCTGCTTGTCTGCCTGCCGGTGAGCGTGCCGCTATGGCTGGCTGCCCTGAGGCACATCTCTATCCTGCGCCGCGACCTTGACACGATATGCCGTGTCAGCCGGACGATAGATACGGAATTATAACCGGGGGCAGTGAAAAAAACGAAACAAGGACTGTTCTCACGAACCGCCCTTGATCTGATGCCTGTTCCGGGCATCAATACTTGTCATAAACTTAATAAACAAAAATCTATCTTCTTTCAAATGTACAAACAAAAACAGTAATATTATTGTTCAATTTTGACAGCGTCTTTAACAGTATGGAGCTGTAATTTAACATTTGTACTTTCATTTTTATCATCATAAACATATCCCGCATAAACATATCCCGCGCATGAGAACAGACCAAGAACTCGAGGGTGTCACCCTCTTAGGCAACCAGGGTGTCAAGTATCCCACCGACTATGATCCCTCGCTGCTTGAGACCTTCATCAACAAGCACTCCGCCTCGGAATACATCGTGACGCTTGACTGCCCCGAATTCACCACTCTATGCCCTAAGACGGGGCAGCCTGACTTCGGCCATATCATCATCAGCTACATACCCCGCGAGAGGATGGTGGAGAGCAAGAGCCTGAAGCTATATCTCTTTTCCTTCCGCAACCACGGCGACTTCCACGAGGACTGCGTCAATATCATCCTCAACGACCTGCGGGCGCTCATGGATCCGAAATACATTGAGGTGACGGGCCTCTTCATGCCGCGAGGGGGCATCAGCATTCTTCCCTTTGCCAACTGGGGAGATGCCGACCATCAGGAGCTCGCAGCCTCGCGCCGGCAGGATGCCATGAGGGAGGCGGTGCGCAGGTGAGGTGAGCGAGAAACGGCGCGCCCTGATTGAGATAACACGACAACACAATGCGCTGAGCACACAATACTCTAAGGTGTAAAAACGTTAAAAATGAGTATGGAAAAAGATTCAGTAATCGTCTTGTCGGGAGGAATGGACTCCACTACGCTCCTCCACGACATGAAAGATCGCATCGCCCTGGCCGTGACGTTTGACTACGGTTCCAACCATAATGCCCGCGAGATAGAGTGCGCCCGCAGGCAATGTGAAATCACGGGTATAGAGCACCTCGTGATTCCCTTGAAGTTTATCGGGGAGTATTTCCACAGCTCGCTGCTCGAGGGGGCTGTGGCCATTCCCGATGGAAATTATGATGAGGACAACATGCGCTCCACGGTAGTGCCCTTCCGCAACGGCATAATGCTCTCCGTGGCCTGCGGACTGGCTGAGACCCGGGGGCTCAAGCATGTGCTCATCGCCAACCACGGTGGCGACCATTCCATCTATCCCGACTGCCGTCCGGGGTTTGTTGTGGCAATGAGCGAGGCCATGCGCGCCGGCACATACGACGGCGTGGACATCATGGCTCCCTACACTTGCATCGACAAGGGCACAATAGCCTGCAAAGGGCGTGATTTAGGTGTGGATTTCTCCCTGACATATTCATGTTACAAGGGGGGGGAGAAACACTGCGGAGTGTGCGGCACATGCCGCGAGCGCCGCGAGGCCCTCGAGAAGGCGGGCCTCCCCTGGCAGTGAGTCGCGCAGGCCAGTACATGCCCGGCGCAGCAAGCTAAGACCCTGTCTAAAGAGAATGTATTGTTTAGAGAATGTATTACATAAAGAAACGTTTTGAAGTATCGGCCGCCCACAGGCTGAAGCTGTCATACGAAAGCAAATGCACCGTGCTCCACGGCCACAACTGGATTATCACCGTGGAGTGCAGGGCGCGCGAGCTCAACGAAGATGGCATGGTGGTCGATTTCACTCATATCAAGCGCAGCGTTATGGACCTCCTGGACCACGCCGTGCTCAATGACGTGCTCCCCTTCAACCCGACAGCCGAAAACATCGCGCGCTGGATTGTGGACACCGTGCCCCACTGTTTCCGCTGCGAAGTGCAGGAGAGCGAGGGCAACACCGCCATCTATGAGGCTGACTGAAACAGCCCCGGCTATAAGGCAGACTGAAAGATATAAACGGCTTTAAAGACTTCAATGAGAAAAATCAACGAGATATTCTACTCTCTCCAGGGCGAAGGGCATCATACGGGCTATCCCTCGGTGTTCATCAGGTTTTCCGGGTGCAATCTCGCCTGTCCGTTTTGCGACACGCATCATAATGACGGAATCTTCATGACGGATGACGACATAATCCGGGCCGTAAAACTCTATAAAGCCGACTGGATAGTCCTGACGGGAGGGGAGCCCTCGCTGTGGATTGACGAAGACTTTGTCCGCACCCTCAAGCGCGCCACGGGCAAGCGCGTGGCCATCGAGACCAACGGCACGCGTGAGCTTCCCCCGTCGATTGACTGGGTCTGCGTCTCGCCCAAGACGGGCATTGACGGCGACAGCGGCGACACGACCATCCGCGCCCGCGAGGCTGACGAAATCAAGGTGGTGGATGTCGGGCAGCCGCTGGAATCCTATTTCTCGCTCCCCTGCCGCAAGAATAGCACTCTGATGTATCTGCAGCCCTGCTATGTGGCTGACCCTGCGAAAAACGAATCAAACCGCCTGCGCACCGTGCGCCGCGTCCTTGACGACCCGCGCTGGACGCTCAGTGTCCAGCTCCACCGTTTC
>CAZWVY010000035.1:4435-10476 GCA_964637105.1 uncultured Sangeribacter sp.
GCGCCGCGTCCTTGACGACCCGCGCTGGACGCTCAGTGTCCAGCTCCACCGTTTCCTCGGCATCCCCTGACTCAATAATGTTCCTGCTTCACCTGCAATCCAAATCCACTTATATTCCAAAATCCATTCCGAACTCGTATGAAAAGCGCTTTCTTAAGTTTTATTTTCGTCTTGGGATATGCCGCCGCTGCCGGCGCCGGGACTCCGGGCGCATTGCTCCATGACTCCTTGCCGCCGGTGTGGGAATACAACGAGATGGTGCACCAGATCGATCCCATAGAGGACACCTGGTGGACCCGTTTTGACGACCCCGTGCTTGACTCCCTCATAAATACCGCCGAATCGCGCAACTACAATCTCGCCGTGACGGCGCGGCGCATGATGAGCGCCCGCCAGGCTGTGCGTGAAGCGCGTGCCGCCTGGTATCCCGATCTCGGCTTGAGCGCCGGGTGGAGCCGCTCCCGGAATTCCGGGGCGATGTCAGCTCCGGTCACGGACGCATACACCTCGGGGGGCTTCGACCTGGGGGTGTCGATGAACTGGGAGATAGACATATTCGGACGCACCGCCTCATCTGTCAAGGCTGCCCGCGCAGCGGAGGATGCCTCCAAAGCCGAATACACGGCGGGGATGGTGAGCCTGTGCGCCCAGGTGGCCAAGACCTACATTGAGCTCCGCATGTATCAGGAGCAGCTCGCCGTGGCCAATGCCCACCGGGAGTCGCAGCAGAAGGTAGTCAACATAGCCAAGGCGCGCCACGAGGCCGGTATCGGCAACATGCTGGATGTCTCGCAGGCATTGACGGTGCTCTATTCCACACGCGCCTCCGTGCCGGCTCTGGAGGCCATGATAGAATCATCGCTCAACGCTCTGGCCACCCTTACGGCGCAGAGGCCCGATGAGATACGGCGCATGATTCAGGATACGCCCGCGCGCATGCCGCGCGACCCGGGAGACATAGCCGCAGGCGTTCCCGCCGACCTGCTGCGCCGCCGCCCTGACATAGTCGAGGCTGAGGCGGAAGTGGCCCGCATGGCCGCTCTCTGCGGCGTGGCGAAGAAGGATTTCCTCCCTACGCTCTCACTCAGCGCCGGAGTGTCAACATCGGCCCGCGACGGCAAGGACCTCTTCACCGGCCGCAGCTTCGGATGGTCAGTCGCCCCCTCGCTGAGCTGGACCATCTTCGACGGCCTGGCGCGCAATGCCCGCAGCGCGGAGGCTAAACTGGACCTTGAGGCGGCTATAGATAATTACAACGAAGTGGTGCTTAACTCTGTGGAGGAGGTCAACAACGCCCTGGCCAATTACAGCGCGGGGCTCCGGGCCATAGAGCTCAGAAAGGATGTCATCAACGAATCCCGCCATTCATTTGACCTGTCCCTGGACTTGTATAAGCAAGGTCTGACCCCCTTCTCCAACGTAGCCGACGCGATGATGAGCCTGCTGAGCAATCAGAACAGCCTCATCAGCAGCGAAGGCAAGCTCCTCAACTCATATATCACTCTATACCAGGCTCTCGGAGGAGGTTTCTGACCACCTCCGGAAGTATAACGCATCCAATTCTCAGCATAACAAGACTCCATTTCATAAAATTCCATGGCAAACATTTCTCCATATTCCTCAGCCGCAGGCTTTCTCACACTCCTCCTGACCCTCTGTCTGGCCTCCTGCCGCCATCATGAAAAGAGCGCGGAGGGGGAGGGCGCCCCAGAGATTGACGTGGCCCTCCCGGAGGTTGACTCAGTGACTCTCCACAAGACTTATCCCGGCAAACTCATGTCGCTCGACATGGTGGATGTCGTCGGGCGCGTCAACGGCACACTGCTGACCAAGCAGTACACAAGCGGCCAGTATGTCAACAAGGGGCAGGTGCTCTTCACTATCGAGGACACCAAATACCGCGATGCCGTGGCGCAGGCCCGCGCCTCACTGGCCACAGCCGAGAGCCAGCTGGATTATGCCCGCCGTCGCTACGAGGCCATGAAGAAGGCCCTTGCAAGCGACGCCGTCTCGCAGATGGACGTGACCCAGGCCCAGGCTGACATGGAGCAGGCCGCTGCATCCGTTGAGAATGCGCGCGCCTCCCTCTCGATAGCCAACACCAATCTCGGATACTGCGTCGTGCGCGCTCCCATTTCGGGCTATATCGCCGGGGCGGCCCTGGATCCGGGGGCTTACGTCGGCGGAGAGGGTTCGCCTGTGAAGCTCTCCACCATCTACAATGACGAGATGCTCATTGCGTCGTTTGATATCCAGGAGGGCCAATACCGCACCATGCTCAATGTGCCGGGGGGCCTGCAGAACAAGATGTACCGCAATGTGCCGCTGAGTTTTGACACGGAAATGCCCCGCCAGTACGCCATCGACCTTTACTATGAGTCGCCTGCGGTCAGCTCCACGACCGGAACAGTCAACCTGAAAGGTAAGCTCGATAATCCCGACCATCAGCTCAAGGATGGCATGTATGTCACCATCTCCCTCCCATACGGCACTGACAGCCATGCCGTGCTCGTCAAGGATGCCAGCATCGGCACGGACCAGCTCGGCAAGTATCTCTATGTGGTCAACGATTCCAACAAGGTGGTCTACACTCCCATCAAGGCCGGAGAGCTGGTCAACGACACTATGCGCATTGTCACCTCGGGCATAACGCCTCAGACAAGGTATGTCACAAAAGCGCTCCTCACCGTACGCAACGGCATGAAGATCAATCCCCGTCTGACCAAATAATTATTCCGGCCCATGTTTTCAAAGTTTTTCATTGACCGTCCGATATTCGCCACTGTCCTGGCGATTCTGATGGTTTTGGCCGGAGCCCTGACAGTGTTCACGCTTCCGGTCGCCCAGTATCCCGACATCACGCCCCCCACGGTGATGGTCTCGGCAAGTTATCCCGGCGCCGACGCAGCCACAGTGGCGCGCACAGTAGGCGTGCCTATCGAGCAGCAGGTCAACGGCATCGAGGGAATGCTCTACATGAGCTCCACCTCCGGGTCGGACGGCAGCTACAACCTCACTGTCACTTTTGAGAACGGCACAGACCTTGATGAAGCCGCCGTGCAGGTGCAGAACCGTATCGCCCTGGTCAACTCGACCCTCCCCTCGTCCGTGACACAGGGGGGTGTGAGTGTCAATAAGGAGTCGACATCGAATGTGCTCTTCGTGGTTCTGGCTACGGACGATCCCGAGCGCTACGATGCGCTCTACCTGACCAATTATGCCCAGCTTAACATGGTCGACCCCTTGAGCCGCGTGGCCGGTGTCGGAGGCGTGAATGCCTTCGGCGGGGGCGAATACAGCATGCGCGTGTGGCTCGATCCGCAGATAATGCGTGCACGCGGCCTTGACCCGGCAGATGTGGCCGCTGCCATCGAGGCCCAGAACATGGAGGTGTCTGCCGGCACTATCGGCGCTCCTCCCCAGACTTCCGGCGCGCAGTTCGAATATACGCTTACCAGCCACGGCCGCCTCTCTACCGCTGAGGAATTCGGCGATATAATAGTGCGCTCCGATGCCACGGGCCTTCTGAGGCTTAAAGACCTCGGACGCATTGAGCTGGGAAGCGCCTCTTACGGCATCACGGCGAAAGTCAACGGCGAGCAGGTGGCTCTCATCGGACTGAGCCAATATCCCGGTGCCAACGCGCTCGACGTAGCCGACGGGGCGATAAAGGAGCTCGACCGCCTCCAGCAATATTTCCCGGAGGGTATCCACTACCGCGTGGTGCAGAATTCCACAGATTTCGTACGCGCCTCGATAGACGATGTCATGACCACATTCCTTCTGACATCGCTCATCGTGATGGCTGTCATTCTGATATTCCTTCAGAACTGGCGGGCCGTGATAATACCTATGATTACTATTCCGGTGTCGCTTATCGCCACATTCGCAGTGATGAAGCTCTTAGGCTTCTCGCTCAACACTCTCAGCCTCTTCGCAATGGTGCTGGCCATCGCGATTGTCGTCGATGATGCCATAGTCGTGGTGGAGGATGTCTCGCGACTTGTCGACAACGGAAAGCTCAACCGCAAGCAGGCGGCCATACAGGCCATGAGGGAGCTCCAGGGGCCTGTGGTGGGCGAGGTGCTCGTGCTCCTTTCGGTATTCATTCCTACGGCTTTCGTGAGCGGAATCACCGGCAAGCTGTACCGCCAGTTCGCCCTGACCATTGCCACCTCCACGGCCTTTTCGGGCTTTAACGCCCTGACGCTGACCCCGGCCCTGTGCGCACTGTTCCTGACGCCGCGCAAACCTGCGAAATTCTTCATCTACCGGGGCTTCAACAAGTTTTGGACGCAGGTGCTCAAACTCTACGACAAGATTATCACAGCCATGCTCGGCAAGCCCCGTCTGTCGTTAGGCATATTCGTGGTCTTGACCGTGGCCGCCTTCTACGGGTTCGCCACCTGGCCCACAAGCTATATACCCCAGGAGGACATGGGATATTTCATGACCTCAGTGCAGCTACCCACCGGAGCATCGGCTGAGCGCACCGGCAAAGTGGTGGACGGCATAGCCGACGCTATCCTCAAGGAGGTGCCCGAAGTGAAGGACGTCGTCTCCCTCTCGGGCGCATCCATGATTGGAGGCAGCGGCAGCAATGCCGGCATGATAATGGTGATGCTCAAGCCCTGGAAAGAGCGCGGGCGCAAGGGGTCGATAGACAAAGTGATGGCCCATGTCGATGAGATTACCGCGCGGGTGCAGGAGGCCGAGGTATTCTCCATCAATCCTCCTGCAATCCCCGGCCTTGGCCTGACTTCAGGCCTCGGCATGGAGCTCCTTGACATCAACAACCTCGGGCCCCAGGAGATGAAGAAGGCCATTCAGGACATACAGGAGCGCGCTGCGCGCGACCCGCGTCTGGCGAGTGTCACCTCGATGTATGAAGGTGAGGTGCCTCAGTATTCTCTTGAAATAGACCGCGACCGGGTCGAGGGGCTCGGACTGAGCCTGGATGCCATATACTCTGCCCTCTCGGCCTATATGGGAGGACAGTATGTCAATGACTTCGTGGATTTCGGACGTGTGTTCCAGGTCAATCTCATGTCGTTGGGCAACACCCGCCAGACTCCCGCGGATGTGCTTAAGATCAGCGTGCGAAACGACACAGGGTCGATGGTGCCTCTCGCAGCCTTCGCCACGCTCGTCCCCTCCATGGGCGAGGCTTCGGTAGACAGATACAACATGTACACCTCCGCCTCCGTGACGGCTACGCCTGCACATGGCGTCAGCTCCTCTGAGGGCATCAAGGCCATGGAGGAGATTGTCAAGGAGGCCTTAGGCAAGAACTACAGCTATGCCTGGACCGGCATAGCATATCAGGAGACGCAGGCAGGCACTACCGTGACACTCGTGATGATTTTCGCCATCATAATGACCATCCTCGTGCTCGCGGCCCAGTATGAGAGCTGGACCGATCCCATCGCTGTGGTGCTCGTCATGCCCGTGGCGATCCTGGGCACCGTGCTCGGCTGCATATGCATGAGCCAGAGCATCAGCATCTACACCCAGATAGCGATTATTCTGCTATTAGGCATGTCGGCCAAGAATGCCATCCTTATCGTGGAATACGCGATGGACTTCCGCAAGGCCGGTCTGCCGATACGCAAGTCGGCGCATGACGCGGGCGTGATACGTTTCCGTCCTATCATGATGACTGCGCTGGCATTCGTGTTCGGCGTCCTGCCGATGATGTTCGCCACCGGCGCCGGCGCCGAGAGCCGCATTGAGATAGGCACGGCCATAGTATTCGGCATGGCCATGAACGGCCTTGTCGGCACGCTGTTTGTCCCCAATTTCTGGGAGCTGATGCAGAATATCAACGAGAAATACCTTTCGAAGATTCTTCCGGCCCCGAAGGTCATCCCGGGCAGCAAGGGAGTGGCCTATGATCCCACGCAGGCCCTGCTCAACAGCGCCAAGGAAATCCAGGAAGAGGAGGAGGGAAAGAACTGATGTTATTATGGTGGATTGAGGGATGCGCGGGATTATTCGGCAGCGGCTTTCGCAGCGCTCTTGCGGGCGGTGCGGCGCTTGGG
>CAZWVY010000035.1:10576-17446 GCA_964637105.1 uncultured Sangeribacter sp.
GGGATTATTCGGCAGCGGCTTTCGCAGCGCTCTTGCGGGCGGTGCGGCGCTTGGGTGCGGGAGCTTCGGCCTTGGCCTCCTCGATGCCGGCTAAGGCGCCGTCGATCATGATGCGTCCGCAGTATTCGCAGACAATGACCTTCTTGTGCATCTTTATCTCGAGCTGGCGCTGGGGCGGGATGCGGTTGAAGCAGCCGCCGCAGGCATTGCGCTGCACCGTCACGATGCCCAGGCCGTTGCGGGCGTTCTTGCGAATGCGCTTGAAGGCGTTGAGCGTATATTCGTCGATGCTCGGCTCTATCTCCTTGATTTTGGCCTTGAAGTCCTCCTCCTGCTGCTTGGTCTCCGAGATGATGGCTGTCAGCTCGGTGCGCTTGTCCTCGAGGATGTGCTCGTTGTCGGCGAGTTCCTCGCGGGCATGGAGGATTTCCTCTTTCTTGACCTCCTGCTTGGCGCGGGCGTCGCGGATGTTCTTTTCGGCAAGCTCGATCTCGAGGCTCTCGTATTCCTTCTCCTTCTCCAGGAAGGCGTACTCGCGGTTGTTGCGCACATTGTCGAGCTGCGAGTCGTAGCGCGCGATTTTGGCGCGGCGGTCTTCTATCTCGCCGTTCTTCTGATTGATCAGGCGGTCGAGGTCGGCGATTTCGTCCTCATACTTCTGGCTACGGGTCTGGAATCTCACGATCTCATCCTCGAGGTCTGCCACCTCCTCGGGGAGTTCGCCGCGGAGCGTGCGGATGCGGTCGATTTCCGAATAGTAGGTCTGCAGCTTGTAGAGGGCTTTGAGGCGGTCTTCCACGCTGCGTTCCTTGTCGTTCTTCTTTTCGGTTGCCATATAATATTGGTTATACTATTTTCGGTTGTGATTATAGTCTGGTTGTCAGAGAGTCTTGATGGGGTTGGCCTCGGACTCTGCGAAGTATGTCGCCATGTCGGGATACTTCTCGCGGATAACGCGCGAGAAAATCTTCTGCGAGCACAGCTCGCTTTCGTAATGCCCGATGTCGGCCAGGGTCATCTCGCCGCCGTAGGATGTGAAGTCATGATACTTCAGGTCTCCGGTCACGTACACATCCGCTCCGGCCCTGAGGGCGTCAGGTATCAGCGAACTGCCCGAGCCTCCGCAGACGGCCACTGTGCGCACCACAATGCGGGGGTCCTGGGCGCTGTAGCGGAGGTTGCGCACTCCGAAGGCCTCCTTGACCTTGCGCAGGAACTCCAGGCGCGGTGTCGGAGTGATGGTGCCGACCACGCCCAGGCCGGTGCGCGGATTGTCTCCGGCCTGGCGCAGCGGGCGCAGGCCCGTCATGTCGAGCGAGTGGGCTATTTCGTAGCTCACCCCCTCAAATGTGGAGTCAAGGTTGGTGTGGGCCGAATAGATGGCAATGCCCCGTGCGAGGGCCTTGATGACTATGCGCTCGGTCGGCGTGGCTCCAGTGAGGTGCTTGAGCCCCTTGAAGATGAGGGGATGGTGGCTGACGATAAGGTTGCACTCCCTCTCGCGGGCCTCCTCGAGGATTTCCTCCGTGACATCCAGGCAGAGCAGTATCGAGGTCACCTGCATCGCAGGGTCTCCGACCTGGAGGCCGGCATTGTCATAGCTTTCCTGGAGCGTCAGCGGAGCGAACTCCTCTATGGTTTTCGCAATATCCTTTACGGTCATTGAGAATGTCGTGTGAGAATGCTGTGGCTGTGGGCTGACTTATTTCTTCTCCTCCTCGACGAGGGTGAGCTTGAGCTCGTCAAGCTGCGCGGGGTCGATGGGGGAGGGGGATTCGTTCATGACATCGCGGCCCGAATTGTTTTTCGGGAATGCGATGACATCGCGTATGGTGTCGAGTCCTGCGAGGATCGACACGAAACGGTCGAATCCCAACGCGAGGCCTCCGTGAGGAGGAGCGCCATACTGGAAGGCGTTCATCAGGAAGCCGAACTGCTCCCGGGCGCGCTCGGGTGTGAAGCCAAGAAGCTCGAACATCTCATCCTGGAGCTCGGCGTCATGGATACGTATGGAGCCGCCGCCAAGCTCTGTGCCGTTGACCACGATGTCGTATGCCGTGGCGCGGACACTGCCCGTGTCGGTGCGCAGCATCGGAATGTCGTCCGGGTTGGGAGAGGTGAAGGGGTGGTGCATGGCGTAGTAGCGCTGCGTCTCGTCGTCCCATTCGAAGAGGGGGAAGTCGATGACCCAGAGGGGAGCGAAGACATTCTTGTCGCGCAGGCCCAGGCGGCTGCCCATCTCGAGGCGCAGCTCGCAGAGCTGCTTGCGGGTCTTCATGGCATCGCCGGCCATTATGAGGAGCAGGTCGCCCGGCTTTGCGCCGGCCTTCTCGCCCCATGCTTTGAACTCCTCGGGGGTGAAGAACTTGGAGGCGGATGACTTCACCGAGCCGTCAGGCTCGAACTTCACCCATACCAGGCCCTTGGCGCCCACCTGGGGACGCTTTACGAACTCCGTCAGCTCATCGAGCTGCTTGCGGGTATAGCCCGCGCAGCCGGGCGCGCAGATGCCCACTACGAGCTCGGCGCTGTCAAACACCGGGAAGCCCTTGCCCTTGGCCTGGTCGGTGAACTCGACAAACTCCATGCCGAAGCGCATGTCGGGCTTGTCGCTGCCGTAGAGGCGCATCGCGTCGGCCCAGGTCATGCGCAGGAAGGGCTTGTCAAACTCGATGCCCTTGACATACTTGAAGATGTGTTTCACAAGGCCCTCAAACATCTCGATGACATCATCCTGCTCGACAAACGACATCTCGCAGTCGATCTGCGTGAACTCAGGCTGGCGGTCGGCGCGCAGGTCTTCATCGCGGAAGCACTTTGCAATCTGGAAGTAGCGGTCATATCCGCTGACCATCAGCAGCTGCTTGAAGAGCTGGGGGCTCTGGGGCAGGGCATAGAACTCGCCCGGATTCATGCGCGAGGGTACCACGAAGTCGCGCGCCCCCTCGGGGGTGGACTTCACCAGGATGGGAGTCTCGATTTCCAGGAACCCTTTGGAGTCAAGATAGCGGCGGATCTCGAAGGCCATCTTGTGGCGCAGCTCGAGGTTCTTGCGCACGCAGGGGCGGCGGAGGTCCAGGTAACGGTATTTCATGCGGAGGTCATCGCCGCCGTCGGTCTTATCCTCGATAGTGAAGGGGGGTGTCTTCGAAGTGTTGAGCACGCGCATTGAGTCGGCGATTATCTCGATGTCGCCCGTAGGGAGGTTGGCGTTCTTGGAGGTGCGCTCCTCGACGGTGCCCTGAATCTGCACCACAAATTCGCGTCCGAGTGAATTTGCCTTCTCGAAGAGCTCGGGATTGCGTTCCTGGTCGAATACTATCTGTGTGATGCCGTAACGGTCACGGATGTCAGCGAAGGTCATGCCTCCCATCTTGCGGGTGCGCTGCACCCATCCTGCGACAGTCACCTTTTTTCCGGCGTCGGCGAGACGCAGCTCGCCGCAAGTCTTGTCTCTGTACATATCGAGAGTATGTGTGGTTTTTATGGTTTTCAGTCTACTTTCCCCTTTCCCCGCCGGAGCCCGGCGGAGGGGGTACAGATACACCGCACCCTCGCGGAGGGTGCTAAAACGTGCAAAGATACTACTTTTCTTTGTCATGTGCAATACCTCCGGGGGTAATACACGAAAAAAAAGCTGCAAATCCCCGGATTCGCAGCTTAAAATTCATGTTTTCTATTGTCTCATCCCGGGAATTTCCCGGTGTGTGAGCCGATGGCCCGCAATGAGGGCAGGTCACTCCTCGGCGTAGGAGAGGACTGTGGGGCTCTCCACATCCACGCCGTATTCGCGGGCGAACTTCAGGATAGCCCGGGCCAGCTTCGGCTTGAGGTCATCGGGGCAGTAGCGGAAATATGCCTCGGCGGCGCGTACATGAGCTGCGTCGGGCATCGGGAACTCTCTTCTTTCAGGCAGACCGAAAACGCTGTCGGGGAGCTCTCTTCTCTCTTCGGTATCTAAAACGTCATTCATAATTATTTGTTTTATAAAAGTGGTTTGTATTAAAACATTGGACAGGTAGTGATAGTTGGCAGCAATATCCGTATCATTCCATAAAAACTGTTAAAGCCGAGCAAATTAGCCGGGAATGTCTGCATCTATCCGCTCCTCTCCAAAAAACCGAGGTTGCATTTTTATTGAAAATTAGTTAATTTTGCGCTTCAGAGGGTTTCTTGCCCTCATCATGACAATATAGGCACAAGCCGTATTTACGGTGCAAATGATAAAAAATAGAAGTATTTATGGGGCGATAAAAATGGCCCCGGAGGGGCCTAACGACGTTAACCCCGGACGTGAGTCCGGGGTCCCTTGGGCATCATATAAAACCACCCCGGAGGGGTGGCACGACTGCCGCATGTGCCGCATAGCATTAGGCATTATCTTGCTGGCCGCCGCAATTGCAGCTTTCTGGCACATGGCGGCGTGGGGCTCCACATGGCGTGATGAGGAGTACCAGGCTTATTATGTGATTCATTGGGACGAGGCGCGCCTCGCGCCGCTCAGCTATGCCATAGGGCGCCTGTGGCTCACCCTGACAGGGGAGACTGTGCTGAATCTCAGGATACTGGTCAGGATTATTGCCATGCTGGCTGTGAGCGCCGGTGCCCTCTATGCTTGGCGGCGCACGCGCAGCGGGCTGACAGCTCTGTTTATAGGCGCGGTCTGCGCCTGGGTGTGGCGTTATGATTCATTCATGCTCTATAACTGGGACTCGGCCTCTCTGCTATGGTATGCGCTTGGCATGATAGCGTCCGCGGAATATTTCCGCTCACCTTCGTTTGGGCGCGCATGCGCTTGCGGCCTTTCATTCGCGCTGATGTGCCTGGCACGCCTTCCGTCGGGAGCTGTGCTCCCTCTGTTTATCTGCGTGGCTGTCGCGGCCGGCGCGCATGACAGGGCGCAACGCAAAGCGCTCACGGGGCGGATGCTCGCCTGCTTGGCGGTCTTCGCGGCGGCTGTGTGGCTCGGGCTGACATTGATATATGGCAGCCTCGGGGATTTCTTAGGAGGATTGGGCAGCGGCACCGTAAGCGGACACAGCATCGAAGATCTCGGGCGCCTCAAATGGCGTATTATCTCGCTGAGCAAGCAGCTTGCAGTGAGGAATTTCATACCCTTGGCCTGCATTTCGGCTGCGCTTCTCTTGCGCCGTCCCCTCTGCAGGGTTGTGGCCGGCAGAGCGTCCGCGGCGCAGAGACGGACAACGTGCGCTGTGGCGCTGCTCGCAGCCGCCCTTCCGGCTGCCTGGGCCTTCCTGCTTGCCAAGGCGGACACCGAGGGGTCTTCGGCAGAGTGCATGTTAGGGGGATGCGCCTGCGTGGTCATCGCTTTTCTGCTCCTCCCGGCTGCCCGCGGATTCGTTGAGGGGGAGAGAAAGTCCGACCGGACAACGGCCTTTCAGCTGTGGGGGTGCGCATGTGTTGTGGTCGCAATGTGCGCAGGGTCCGATGCGTTTATCGAGCGTATCGAGGGGGGATGCGCTCTGCCCGTCATAGCCTCCATATTGATGGCGCGGAGCAGTGCCGGGGTCAGAATGTACCTTAAGACCGCTCTCGCGCTGCTGGGGATTGGGTGCGCGGTTGTCGTGGCCACACATTGGACTATGGCCCGCGAGGAGTGCCGCTATGCCGCAGGGCCCTCTCCCGCGGTCTACAGCGGTCTGGTCACCGCAGATGACATAGAAGGGGGATATGCCCTCTGGCAGCCGGCTGTCGAGAAGCTGCAGGCCGGAGGGGAGCGCTATCTGATGGTGACGCCGCAGCGGTTCAAATGGATTCTGGCCCTGGGCCATGATGCCGGGCCGGAGATTCATAATTTCCACTTCTGTTCTGACGCCATTGCCGACGATGCATATTCGCGTGAGGCTTTGCCGGGCGATCTCACTGCGGTGGCATGCGCGGCAGAGGAATTCGAGTCGATGGAGGGAGTCCGTCGCAGCATGGAATGGTTTCGCGAGCGCGGTTTTGACTGTGAGCGGAGGATAGGGGATGTGATGATATTCAGACAGAGGAAGTAGTGATTTTGTCATGCGATTCCTCGTTTTTTTAAGAAAAATTTAGTAAATTCGCAATGTTTTTCATTATCCGCCCTGCGAGACGGATCATACCGACTTAAAAAGACCCAACTTTTATGGCAGACGAACATATACCCGACACCGACACATCGCTTGACGCACCCGGCCTTCCCGAAAATGAGGCAGAGACGCTGCCTGCGGAGGCGCCTCTGAAATACAACGTCCCCGGGATGGGTGACCGGCGCACGGTATTGTCGGGGATGTTCCGCAACTGGTATATCGAGTATGCGAGCTACGTCATACTCGAGCGTGCCGTGCCCCACATAGAGGATGGGTTGAAGCCTGTGCAGCGGCGCATACTGCATGCCATGCAGACACTCGACGACGGGCGCTTCAACAAGGTAGCCAACATTGTGGGCCACACGATGCAGTATCATCCTCATGGTGACGCTTCGATAGGGGATGCCCTCGTGCAGCTCGGCCAGAAGGAGCTCCTTGTGGACACCCAGGGAAACTGGGGCAACATACTGACCGGAGACTCGGCGGCGGCTCCCCGATACATTGAGGCGCGCCTGTCGGAATTTGCTCTCGAGGCAGTGTTCAATCCCAAGACCACGGACTGGACCCTCTCGTATGACGGCCGCAAGAAGGAGCCTGTCACGCTTCCGGTGAAATTCCCACTGCTCCTGGTGCAGGGTGTGGAGGGCATCGCTGTGGGACTCTCCTCAAAAATCCTTCCTCATAACTTCAATGAAGTGGCCGACGCGGCCATAGCCTGCCTGGAGGGGAGGCCGTTCCAGCTGCTGCCCGATTTCCAGACCGGCGGCCTGCTGGATGCCTCGCGCTATAACGACGG
>CAZWVY010000035.1:17546-27741 GCA_964637105.1 uncultured Sangeribacter sp.
CCCAACTGCTGCGTCATCATGGATGACAAGCCGAGGTTCCTCACCGTCAGCGAGCTGCTGCGCTATTCTGTGGACCACACCCGCGGACTGCTGCGCAAGGAGCTTGAGATTCGCCTCGGCGAGGCGCGCGAGACGCGCCTGTTCGCATCGCTGGAGAAGATATTCATAGAGGAGCGCATGTATAAGGATGCCGAGATTGAGAAAGCTCCCTCGATGGAGGAGGCCCTCGCACGCCTCGAGGTGCTGTTTGAGCCTTGGATGCAATATTTCTACCGGCCTCTCACACGCGAGGACTATATGAAGCTGTGGGAGATACGCATGGCCCGCATACTGAAATTCAACGTTGAGAAGGCCAATGAGAAAATCGCAGCCCTCGATGCCGAAATTGAGGGCATACAGGACAACCTGGCCAACCTCACGCGCTACACCATACAATGGTTCACACACCTCAAGGAGAAGTATGGAGCCCATTACCCGCGCAGGACCGTGGTGCGTGGCTTTGACTCAATCGAAGCCACCAAGGTGGCCGAGGCCAATAAGCGCCTCTATTTCGACAAGGAGGGGGGCTTCATCGGCACATCCCTCAAGGATAACGAATTCAAGTTCGCCTGCTCCGACATTGATGATGTGCTCATCATCTACCGCGACGGCACATATAAGATAGTGAAAGTGCAGGAGAAACTCTTCGTAGGCAAGAAAATAATACACATAGGCCTCTTCAAGAAGAAGGATGAACGCACTGTCTACAATGTCATCTACCGCAACGGAGGCAAGGGGGCTTTCTATTACAAGAAACGCTTCTTCATCACCGGACTGACGCGCGACAAGGAGTACAATATCACCAAAGGGGAGCCGGGGAGCCGCATAGAGTGGCTCACGGTCAATCCCAACGGCGAGGCCGAGACAGTGAAGGTGACGCTCAAGGATGAGCCGGGACCTGACGGCCGCCGCCCGCGCCACCAGACAGTGGCGGTGGATTTCGCCGAACTTGACATCAAGGGGAAGGAATCACTGGGCAATCTCGTGACCAAATACTCCATAAAGGACATCACGATGGAGAAACGCGGAGGGAGCACTCTTGGAGGCCGCGAGGTGTGGTTTGACCGTGATGTGCTTCGCCTCAACTATGACGGGCGCGGCGATAGCCTCGGCACATTCCAAGGAGATGACCTCGTGCTTGTCATCACCAGGGGAGGCGAATACTATACCACCAATTATTCCGATGAGAACCATTACGAGGACAACATTGAGCGCATAGAGAAATTCGATCCCCGCAAGGTGTGGACGCTCGCCCTGGATGATGCCCAGCAAGGGTATCCCTATCTGAAACGCTTTGTCTTCGAGCCCTCGGCTCGTCCTCAGAGGTTTGTAGGGGCCGATGAGAAGTCGAAGAGCCTGCTGCTGACCGACACCCCCTTCCCCCGTCTCGAGCTCTCCTTCGGAGGCCACGACTCCTTGCGCCCCCCGGTGGAGATAGATGCTGAGGAATTTATCGCTGTCAAGGGATTCAAGGCTAAAGGAAAACGCCTCACCGTATATGACCTGGCGGAAATCAAGGAACTGGAGCCATTGCGGTTCCCCGAGCCTGAGCCCGAGCCGCAGACTGCTGAGGCGGCCGAGGAGGACTCAGCCGGAGAGGAGCCGAAGGCCAAGGGGCCGATGGTGGTGGATGGCGACCTGTTCGCGGATATGGAAACAGAATCCTGAACTATGGCAAGGGCGTTTTCTACGGCAGCTGCTGTCATGGCCGCCGCGCTTGCATTCCTCCTCGCGGGATGCCGCGATGATAAGTATGATGATGATCCCCAAGGGAACTTCGAGAGCCTGTGGGAGATTGTTGACACGCGCTACTGCTTCTTCGAGGAGAAGGATATTGACTGGAATGAAGTGGGTGAGCGCTACCGCGCCCGGCTCAAGCCTGACATGGGCGACCTCGCCCTATTCAGACTCTGTTCGGAGATGCTCTCCGAACTTCGGGACGGCCATGTCAACCTGGCCTCTTCGTTTGACACCTATTATTACCGTGACTGGTGGAGCGAGTATCCCCAGGATTTCAATCTGCGCACGCTCCAGCAGTATTATCTGGGATTCGACTACGGCCAGACGTCCGGAATCAGCTACAAGATGATGCCCGACAGCATCGGGTATATGTATTATCCCAGTTTTTCAAGCGGAATCGGAGAGCTCAATCTGGACTATGTGCTGGCTATCCTGCATAAGGCCAAGGGCCTGGTGATTGATGTGCGCAACAATGGCGGCGGACTGCTGACAAATGTCGGCACGCTTGTCTCCCGTTTCACTGACAAGAGGGTGACCGGAGGGTATATCACACATAAGACCGGCCCGGGCCACGGCGAGTTTTCCGACCCTTACGCTTTTGAGTACTCGCCGGCCGACCCGAGGCGCATATCCTGGAACGGGAGTCCGGTGGTTGTGCTGACAAACCGCTCATGCTTCAGCGCGGCAAACGATTTCGTGGCCATCATGAAGACGTTGCCCGGCGTGGCCGTGATGGGTGCCCGCACGGGAGGCGGTGGGGGCTTGCCCTTCTCGTCCGAGCTTCCTAACGGATGGCTGGTGCGTCTGAGCGCAAGCCCCATCTCAGGGCCCGGAGGGGAATTCATAGAATTCGGCGTAGACCCGACTCCCGGCTGCGAAGTGACAAGTCCGGAGAGCGAGCTGGCCGAAGGCACAGACCGCATACTCGACTGCGCCCTGGAGCTGCTCGGCAGATTGGCCGGGAATAAGGAGGAGCGCGAGGTGTTCATGCGTGACAAGGATGAATATTTCAAGAAATACGGCTTATGAGAATCAGTGATTTGACAACATGGAGCCGGATGAAGGGGGCGGTCCTCGCTCTTGTCATGATGGCAGGGGGCGCCTCAGTGTGCGCCGCAGAGGATGCTGCCACGGACCCGAATCTTGAGCGGGTACCCTCGCGGTTTTCCATCGGCATAGGCATCGGGGGTATGCGCTCTTTGGAGACGTATCTTTCACCTGTCACATATACGGGAGCATCTTTCGGCGCCGGAGTATGGCAGGAGCTTCCTTTCTCCGGGCATCCGCAGACATGGCGGATGAGGTTTGGCGGCGAGGCATCCTTCGCCTCGATGCTCAACCCCCGGGGGAATGCCCGAAAATATGACATCGGCGTGCGCATGGCCTGGGGAGCGGAGCGGATGTGGCATATCGGCACGGGGATTCCCTTCGCCAAGGAGCTTTGGCTGGGCGCAGGCGCCGAAGCAGCGCTGGAGGGAGGGTGCGGCTACCTGCCTCGCAACGGCAATAATCCTGCCGCCGCGCGGGCGCGCATAGGCATCGACCTGGCGGGCTCCGCCGAATGGAGCGGCAGGCTCGGGCGCCTGCCATTCACCGTAGGCGAGAGACTGTCGGTGCCGACATTAGGGCTCTTCTTTTCTCCGCAATATGGCGAATCCTATTATGAAATATATCTCGGCAACCGTTCGGGCCTGGTGCATTGCGGCTGGTGGGGCAACACCGGAGGTGTCCGAAGCCACTTCACCATCAGCGTGCGCCCGGGAAAGTGGGGTGTGCGTTTAGGGTGGCTATGCCGTCTGCAGCGTCAGAACGCCTGCTCGCTGCGCACGCGCCTGCTCACCAACGCCCTCACCCTCGAGCTGGTCTCCCGCTGAATTTTTGAGCCACCACCTTTATATAGGGCTATAAGGGATGAAAAATGTATATAGGGGATAAACGGGATGAAAAATGCCGCACAGGTATTGCGGATTAAAGAGGAAATTACTAACTTTGCAGAAGAAATGCGCGCGTGGCGTAACTGGTAGCCGCGCTAGACTTAGGATCTAGTGTCTTGCGACGTAGGGGTTCGAGTCCCCTCGCGCGCACATCATCAACGGGCCTCTCCTCCGGAGGGCCCGTTGTCGCTATGAGGGTGTGTCATATTGAGCACCTTGCGCCATGTCCCTACAAATCAATGAATCCGTCATTATGACATACCGCCATTCTTAGTCATTATGGTTAGCCGCTGTTATGAATTAAAACTTCTTAGTTAATTTATGTTAACGGGTATACTAATTAGTTGGAACGTTGTTATCTTTGTACATTAATTATGTGAACGTAATATTTAAAAGACGAGGGATATGCAGATTATATCAGCCAGAGAATTTCGTGCCAATCAAACTAATATCCTTAGGGCCGCGCGTGATGGACAGTCAGTCACCTTAACCTCGAGGGTCGGGAATTTTAAGATTGTCCCTGTGACGGAAGAGGAAAGTGTAGCACAGCGTATTCAGCGGGGGGTGGAGCAAGTGCGTCTTATCCGGGAGGGCAAACTGAAAAGTTACACCATAGAAGAGGCCTTGGATGAGCTTTGAACTGCACATTACCCCGGACTTTCTAAGAAGCATGAAGGCCCTGTCTAAGAGATACCGGTCTTTTTAAAAAAGAATATTCGCAATTTAGGGTTATAGAATAGGTCAGAGGTCGTAGAAGCGGTCGAGCAGCTGGCGGCGGAACGACTTGGAGATCTTTATTTCGGTTATGTCGTTGAAGGGGGGGAGTAGGGTGCAGGTGTTGTTGGTGATCATCCCCAGATATGATACGTTGACTATGTAGGTCTGGTGAGTGCGGATGAAGTCAGGGCCGTAATTGAGGATTACATCTGCTGTGGTGTGGCGCTTGAGGATGTGGCGCTGGAGATTGCTCATCACTACCTCCCAGACCTTGCGCCCCGAGTCATACTTGAAGAAGACTATGCTCGAGGGAGAGACGATGATGCGGTCGTTGGTCACTGTGGTGATGGCCAGCGCGCGGCTGTCTGTCCGCTCGCGCGTGCCTATGAGCCCGGGGGCATATATGGGTGCCGAGGCTTCGCGGCCCCGTTCCATCACGTAGCGGCGCATGATGATGCGCAGTTCCTCGAGATCGACGGGTTTGAGCAGGAAGTCGAAGGCCTGCATCCGCAGGGCATTGATCAGATACTTGTTGTAGGAGGTATAGAACACCACCTCCATGCTCCCGCCATACTTCTTGTCGAGTCCGATAAGGTCGAGCCCGCTTTCCGTCTCCCCCGGAAACTCTATGTCAAGGAATGTGATGTCGGGCATCTCCTCAGTGATGAGGGCGCGTCCATCGGCCAAGGTCAGGGCCGTGCCGCAAATCTCAATCCTGCGCCCGAAAATCTTCAGAGCGTTTTCGAGCACCTTTACCGCGGCTATGTCATCATCTATTATGGCGACTCTTATGGGTTCGTCCGAGGCTGTGTCGCCGGCATCGCGGCGTGATGTTGCATTCTCGATGTCCTCAAATCCGGACAGGCAGTCGTTGGGAGCGTATTCAGGGGTCATGTGTCTGTAATGGGGCTAAGTCAGTTGAGTCAGGGATAGTTATGGAGGCCCAGGTGCCCTCGCCCCATTGGGGGTCGAGACCTGTGCCGGAGTCGAATCTGAGGTCGCCCCCCGTCTTTGAATTGATAAATGACAGGGTGCGGGTGATGATTTTCAGGCCGACTCCGCTTCCTCGTGCGGGGGCGGAGAGATCGGGGCGCGAATTATTGAAGACGGTCAGCACCAGGCATTTCGCGCTGTCATCGTGCCGGGCCAGGACCACGAGGAGCTTGCTCGCCTCGGCGGGCATCTGGCGGAAGCCGTGTTTGAATGCGTTTTCCACCAATATCTGAAGCGACATTGAGGGTATGAGGCGGTCGCGCAGCTCCTTGTCCCCCTCCACGATGCAGCGGTAGTCTACCGTGCCGCTCACAGCGTCGCTCTCTACGGCCACGTAGTCATCTATGAAATTCAGCTCCTCCCCTAAGGGAATCACCAATTCCTCGGCCACATACTGCTGATGGCGCAGGAGGGCCACGATGGAGTTCATGCGCGAAGGCTTCCCCTCGCTGCGGGCCAGCAGCTCGTGGTTGAGGGCGTTATACATGAAATGCGGCGTGATGCGGGTGCGCACGCTCTGCATACGCAGCCCTATCATGTCTGAGCGCATCTGCTCCTCGCGGCGGCGTCGCCGCACGCCGAGGATAGTGATCCAGACCACCAGGAAGGCTATCACCACTACCGTCCCGAAGATGATGAGCGACAGGCGCAGTATGCGTGCCTGCCCGGCAGCGCGGTCCGCGCGCAGGCGCAGTATCTCGTTGCTTGACTCATACTGTATGCGGTGGGCGGCTGCCAGTTGGCGCACGCGCTCCGACAGCAGCGTATCCTCCATGGCGGTGAGTCGGTCTTTGATTTCCAGGGCCTGGCGATACTGCCCCGTATGGCGGTAATAGTCCTCCATCATCTCCAGGCGCGTCAGCTGCTGCTCCACTCGCAGAGTATCCGAGAAGGGGTGGGCGGCAATCAGGTCTTCCACAGCCGCATAGTTGCCCTTGAGGCTGTAATAGCGCATCTGAAGCGTGTGGATATAGGATACGGCAACCGGGTTGGGGACAGTGTCGGTGAAATATGCCAGGGCGCCCGGAAGGAGCTTGACAGCTGAATCCGGATTGTTGAGGTGCAGGTAGGAGTCGGCGAGGTTTATGTTGACGAAATTATGCTCCCATGCCGTGTTGGGAAGTGAGTCGAGATAGGTCCGGAGGCGCAGGAATGTGTCGAGCGCGCCTTGGAAATCCTTTTTGAAGAAGTAGTCGTTGCCCAGGTTGTTGAGGTTGTTGAAACGCTCGTAGGGTATCATGAGCGGATAGAGGGACATTGTCTTGTCCCACCATTCGCGGCTCAGCTCGAAGTCCCGCATGCCGGTGTAAGTCGAGGCCAGACCGCCGTAGAGGGAGATGTATTCCTTAGGCTCGAAGCCGAGGGAGTCTGCCAGCAGGATGGCGCGGTGGTAATAGTCCGAGGCCTCGGCAAGGCGCGTGTTGAGTTTGTAGGTATCGGCGAGATTGCCCATGGCGAGCACCTGGGCGCGGCGGTCCGAAGTGCGGCTGACAGTCTCGAGGCCTAACTTATGATAGTGGATGGCGGAGTCTGGATTGAAGTTGTATTGCGAGAAGTAGGCACCCTTGGTGAGGTATGCCTTGTGCAGCAGGCGGTCACGCAGCTCTGACCGGGGCCGTCCGGCCGACCAGGCTATGACTGAATCGCTTTTGGCCTGGAGCGTCACGGGGTCGTTGACGTAGAACGCGCCCACGGCCTCCTGCACCATAGCATTCGCCCACCTGTCTGAATCCCCCCGGGAGAGAGCCTCCTCTTTTTCCGAGGCGATATACCGGTCAAACCATCCCCGGTTGCCGGCTATCAGTGAGTCCATAGCCCGGGCATTGCCGGTCTCGATGGCTGAGAGACCGGATTCGCCGGAGCCCGAGCATGAGAATGAGGCGAGCATCAGCAGCAGCGCGACGGCGGCCATGAGGGCTGTCCTCACCGGGGGCGCAAGGCGGGTCTTCCTGCCCTTGGCAGGGGTCATGGATGTCTGATTTTCAGGCTTTGAGGCGTTCATGACCACAAAGTTAATAAAATCTTTCGATTATGAAATTTGCTTAAAAACTTTTTTCGACCGCTTATGCACGATTTTTGGCCACTTATCGCGCGTTTTGGCGAGTTATCGGCTTTTTGCATAAATCGGGGGTTGCGGAGCGGTTTTTTTTATTTTAATTTTGCACCCGGAAGGAACAAACTGACGGGTGTTTCAATATCTGTCCGGCTGGCTCCCGAGTGACGAGCAGCCTGAAATAGCACTGATTAGACTTTCTGATGTCGACTAAACTCTTACACTAATTGCAACAATATGAAGCCGGGCCCCGATCATTATGGGGTCCGGCGATTTTTTCAATACACCGGAAAATGCGGCTTGTGCCCTAATATTTCTGCGATATATTATGATAGTTCTGCAAATTTCAGTAAATTTGCGTGAGATTCAATTACCCCGGATTATGATTACAGGCGAAAAGAAACAACAGGTCGATGCCATTTGGCAGACCTTCTGGAATAATGGTTTTACTCAGCCATCGGCCATTTTTGAACAAATGACCTATCTGCTCTTCATGAAGATGCTTGATGACCGGGAGCGCCAGAAGGAGCTGATAGCAAACCTTACAGGTGACAGTGTTGATAACCCTGTCTTTCTTCCCGGCGACTGGAAGAACCCCGCCACCGATCAGGAGGTGCCATACGAGGAGATGCGCTGGCATAAGTTCAGAGAGATGGAGCCGGCCAAGATGCTCAACCGTGTGCGGAATGACGCTTTCATTTTCCTGCGGTATATCGGAGGAGAGGGCTCGGCATATAGCCGCGCTATGGAAGACACCGTTTTCCAGATCACCAATCCCCGTCTCCTTTCGCGTGTAGTCGAAGGCATAGAGGAACTGACCCGGGACGGCTCCGATATGATGGGCGACATATACGAATACATGCTCGGCAAGATGGCAGCCAGTGGCACCAACGGCCAGTTTCGCACACCGCGCCATATCATCAAGATGATGGTTGACCTTATGCAGCCCACCCTGGATGACCGAATCTGCGACCCCGCTATGGGGAGCGCCGGATTCATTATGGAGGCAGCCAAATACATTGCTGAGAACCAGGCTGACGAACTTCTTGGTATCGAAGCAAAGAGACGTTATGAGCATGACACCTTCTTTGGCTCCGACTCTGATGCCTCGATGATGCGGATCGGCTGCATGAACATGATGCTTCATGATGTCACTGACCCGCAGCTGTTCTATCGCAATTCGTTGTCAGATGATAATACGGATACTAACAAGTACACCCTCTGTCTTGCGAATCCGCCCTTTGCCGGAAGTCTTGACAAAGACGATATAGCCAACTCTCTTCTTTCTGCCGTGACTACCAAGAAGACGGAATTGCTCTTCCTGGCATTGATGATGCGTATGCTCGAACCGGGAGGCCGCTGTGCATCCGTCGTCCCGGATACAGTGCTGACCGGTGATGGGGCCGCTTATAAAACCATCCGTTCCGCACTTGTTGACAAACATTGCCTCAAGGCGGTTATTACAATGCCGAGCGGAGTGTTTCAACCCTACAGCGGTGTAAGCACTGCCATCATCATCTTTACCAAGACGGGCACCGGAGGCACGGATAAGGTTTGGTTTTACGATATGAGAGCCGATGGTTTCTCACTGACCACTCAGCGCACTCCGCAGCCTGACCGCAATGACATTCCGGACATCATATCCCGTTTTCACAACTTGGAAGCGGAGAATGGTCGTGACCGCAAGGCTCAGTCGTTCTTCGTGGATGCTGACGAAATCCGTCAGAATGATTATGACCTCAGCTATAAGCGTTACCACGAAGTGGAGCGAGAGGTGATTGAATACGACTCGCCCGAAACCATCATTGCGCGCATGAAAGAACGCCAGGCAAAGATTGATAACGCTTTCGCCGAATTTCAACGTCTTCTAAACTCTTGAACCTGATGTATAAGCCTCCTTTCACAATAACTTCCCGGATACTCAATCTTGTAGCCGAAATATCGGCCAAGATTGAGCGTTACGCAATAGTGTTGGAGCAAGACACGGAATTGCGTTTGCGCAAAGCCAATCGCATAAAGACCATTCATAGTTCACTTGCCATTGAAGGCAATGAACTTTCGGAAGGACAGGTGCGAGACATCATCAACGGCAGAAACGTTGTAGCGCCTATACGTGAAATCCAGGAAGTAAAGAACGCAATAGCTACCTACGACCTATTCCCGAAACTTAATCCATTCGATGAAAAAGATTTGCTCCTTGCGCACAAGACAATGATGCAATCGTTGGTCGACAATCCGGGACGCTGGCGCACAGGAGGTGTCGGAGTGTTTGGTGAAACCGGATGTGTGCACATGGCTCCACCGGCCATTCGTGTTCCGGTCCTGATGGCTGACCTGTTTGAATGGCTGAAAATGTCAGATGACCATCTTTTGATACGCTCTTGTGTTTTTCATTATGAATTTGAATTTATCCATCCGTTTATTGACGGTAATGGTCGAACCGGTCGATTATGGCAATCACTCATTCTCTCTCAGCTTCATCCTCTGTTTGCTCACCTCCCTGTTGAGAATATGGTGTTTTCAAATCAACAAGCCTACTACGATGCCATCTCTTCTTCCACAGCAGCAGGAGAGTCAACACCGTTTATTGAGTTTATGCTGAGTGAGATTCTTGATGCTCTGACGAGAGGAAGCGCAGAAGAAATTGATGAGATGGAGGAGTCGGTTCCTAATAAAGTTCCTAATAAAGTTCCTAATAAAGTTCCTAATAAAGTTCCTA
>CAZWVY010000036.1:0-27700 GCA_964637105.1 uncultured Sangeribacter sp.
GGGCATCGATAGCACCGCCTACGATGCAGTTGTAGACGATGAGCTTGCCGCCCCAGTCGAGGGGTATCTCCTGCTTGTCGCGCACATTGAGCTTATACTCCTGGTTGCCGAACTTGTAGGTGTCGGGCTCGGGCATTCCTTCGGTGTAGGGCTCGATGATGAGGTGCACCTCGCCGAACTGGCCTGAGCCGCCGGACTGCTTCTTGTGACGGTAATCAGCGCGGGCAGCCTTGGTGATGGTCTCGCGATAGGGTATCTTCTGCTCCTCGAACACCACGGGCATCTTCTCATTGTTTTCGAGACGCCATTTGAGTGTGCGGAGGTGGAACTCGCCCTGTCCCTTGACGAGAGTCTGCTTTAGCTCCTTGCTCTGCTCCACAACCCAAGTGGGGTCTTCCTCGCGCATGCGGTTGAGGAGGCCGGAGAGTTTCTCGGCGTCAGCCTCATTGACCGGACGGATAGCGCGCACGTACTTGGGAGCGGGATATTTGATGAAGTCGAACTGGTAGTCGCACCCCTTGGCATCGAGAGTGTTTCCTGTGCGGACATCCTTGAGTTTCACGGCTGCGCCTATATCGCCGGCCTCAAGCTGGTCGATGGCAGTGCGAAGCTGTCCGCATACCGTATAAATCTGGGCCATGCGCTCCTTGCTGCCTCTGTTGACATTTTCCAGGTCGTCGCCGGCGTGGAGCGTGCCGCTCATGACTTTGAAGTAGGACACCTCGCCGATGTGGGGCTCGATGGAGGTCTTGAAGAAGAACACGGAGAGGGGGCCGTTGGAATTGGGCTTTACTTCCTCGCCGTTGACTGTCTCGGGTGCGGGCATGTCGTTGACAAAGGGGCAGACGTTGCCGAGGAACTCCATCATGCGGCGCACAGCCATGTCGCGCAGGCCGCTGACCACGATGACGGGGAGAATGTCGCGGTGGATGAGACCCTGGCGTATGCCGTGGCGCATCTCGTCTTCGGTGAGCTGTCCGTCCTCGAAGTATTTTTCCATGAGAGTCTCGTCATGCTCGGCGGCAGCCTCCACAAGCGTGCGGTGCAGCTCCTCGGCGCGTTCCTTCTCGCTGTCGGGAATTTCGGAGATTGTGGGCACGCCTCCGTCGGGGCCCCACTCATATTTCTTCATGAGGAGCACGTCGATGAGGGCGTTGAAGCCGGGGCCGGACTGCAGGGGGTACTGTATTGCTACGACCTTGGATCCGAAATGCTCGCGGAGCTGGTCTAAAGTGTTTTCGTAGTCAGCTTTCTCACCGTCAATCTGGTTGATGGCGAAAATGGCGGGCTTTTTGAGGCGGTCAGTGGTGCGGTAGATGTTCTCCGTGCCCACTTCCACGCCATACTGAGCGTTGACCACGATTACACCTATATCAGTGACACCGAGGGCGGTGTACGTATTGCCTACGAAATCGTCCGCGCCGGGGCAGTCGATAATGTTGAGTTTCTTGTTGTTGAACTCAGCGTTGAAGACGGTTGAGAAGACGGAATATCCGTAGTCCTTCTCCACGGGGAAGTAGTCGGAAACGGTATTTCCGGCATCTATGGTGCCGCGGCGTTTTATCACTCCACACTCGAAGAGCATCGACTCTGCAAGTGTGGTTTTACCGGAGCCCTTGCTTCCGAGCAGGGCGATGTTTTTGATTTCGTTTGATTTATAGACTCTCATGAGTTTTTAGGTTTTAGAGTTTTGCTTGTCAGTATGGGCCCCGTGGAGGGGCTTTTGGAAAAACGATTGCAATTTAGCAATAATTCTTGAAATATGCACAATTTTTAAATGTGTTGTAAAACATAATTTTTATTTTTGTCTCATTTCAGGTAGGGATGTAATAGCTCCGGAGGGGTGGCACGAACTTAGTACGTGCCACCCCTCCGGAGCTATTACAGGTTTGTTTTGTCATCAGGCCCCGGGCGCAAGCCCGGGGTTAACGCTGTTGTGCCCCTCCGGGGCATCATCCGAATGGTGTTATTCACTCCTTAAATAATAGGAGCTGAAATCAGAGGGGGGATACAGCGGATCAATGGGCGGAGGAGGACTTGGGAGCATTGGCTGCTGCCTCGCCTGAGGTCTCGCGGATGATGGCTACGCAGAAGCCGCCGATGATGATCATTATGCCTGCGATGAGCATCATGTAGTTCTGGGGCGCAGCGGCTGCGGGGGAGCTGAGGGCTCCGAGTATGCTGCGACCGGCCAGTGCTGCGATAATCTGGGGAAGGCAGATTGAGCAGTTGAAGAGGCCGAGGTAAGCGCCGATGTTGCCTCCACGCAGCGAGTTGGTCAGGATGGTGAAGGGCCATGCCAGCATGGCGGCCCAGGCGCAGCCGATGAGCAGGAACGACACGAAGAGCAGATACTGGTTGGTGAGATAGGCCGAGGAAATGAATCCTATTCCGCCGAGCACGAGGCTGAGGAAGTAAGAGAACTTGATGGATTTGAACCTCGGGAGCGCCACAGCCCAGAGCAGCGAGCCGATAGCCTGCACTGCGAATAGGATGCCGACCCAGTTGCCGGCCTGGTTATACTGTTCGGATGCGGCATCGAGTTCCACCTGGCGGTCGAAGCGGGCGTCAGCGGGGTTGGGAACGGTAAACTCGCTGACATCATCAAGCACGAGCGCGCCTGTCTTGGGATCTGTCACCATCACGGCGGCGGTGCGGAGCACGGTCGGAGTGTGGAGGTCTTTGAGAGATTCAAGGTCGCCCGAGCCGTTGTCAACGATGATGGCATCGTTGGGCCCGATGATGTGTTTGGCGTGGATGGTCACCTCCTTGCCCTTCTCATCAACGAAAGTCAGGCCCTTGACCGATTCGATTTCGGGGCAGTTGAAGGCATTCTTGGCGATTGTGCCGTTAGTGTAAGTCCACATGAAGAGGAAAGCGAACCAGCAGAAGAACTGCACGAGGCCCACGGTCCAGAAAGTCTTTGGGGCGTGGAGCAGGAGCTGCCAGAGGTTCTGCTTGGGCGCCTGCGATTCGGCCGGAGTCTCCTCCACGCCGTTATACTCATTATATAACTTCGGGGGCCATTCCTTGATTTTAATAAGCGAGTAGACCACGCAGAGCAGCAGTATAGCCGCGCCTACATAAAAGGAGTAGACCACGGTCTGGGGCACCTCGCCGGCGGGAGCCACATTGGCCAGGCCTATAGCTGTGAAAATGAAGGGGAACACATAGCCCACGATTGAGCCGGCATTGCAGAGGAAGCTCTGGATGGAGTATGCGAGGCCCTTCTGCTTCTCGTTGACCATATCGCCCACGAGCATCTTGAAGGGCTGCATGGCCATGTTGATGGAGGTGTCAAGGAGCATAAGAGCCACTACACCCATCATGATGGCCGAGGAGACAGCGAGTCCGAAACTTCCGGCATTGGGGAGGAGGCACATCACTATGATGGCGACCATGGCGCCGATCATCAGATAGGGGAGGCGGCGTCCGAAGCGCGTCCAGGTCTTGTCGGAGGCTGTGCCGACTATGGGCTGCACTATCATGCCCATCAGAGGGGGAAGAATCCAGAAATAGCTCAAATCATGAGGGTCCGCGCCGATAGTGGTGAAGATGCGCGAGACGTTGGCGCTCTGGAGAGCGTAGGCTATCTGGACTCCGAAGAATCCGAAACTGAGGTTAAACAGTTTCCAGAAGCCTAAATCAGGTTTTGTCATCATGTAAGAATGTATATTATGGAAAATTTTAATGTTTCATGGTTTTTCTTCGGCCAGGGAGTAGAGCCAGGCGATCTCTTCGGGCCAAAGGGCCTCGTTGGGGGTCTCGAGGATGATGGGCATGTCGTCAAAACGGGGATCGCGGGCGAGTCGGCGGAAGAAGTCTTCGCCCAGGGTGCCCTGCCTGAGGGAGGCGTGGCGGTCTATGCGCGACCCGAGCTCGCGTTTGTCGTCATTGAGATGGAGAGCGCGCAGGTAGGATGCTCCGATTATGTCATCGAAATCGCGCCAGGTGTTGTTGTATCCCTCCTCAGTGGCGAGGTCATATCCGGCCGAGTAAGTGTGGCAGGTGTCGACGCATACTCCCACGCGGCTCTTGTCCTCCACATGGTCTATTATGCGGGCGATATGCTCGAAGCGGTGCCCGAGATTCGAGCCCTGGCCGGCGGTGGTCTCGATGACGGCCGTCACTCCCGAGGTCTTGTCGAGCGTGATGTTGATAGACTCCGCGATGCGGTCAAGACATTCCTCCTCAGTCAGCTCGTTGAGGTGAGAGCCGGGGTGGAAATTAAGCATCGTCAGCCCTAACTGCTCGCAGCGGCGGAACTCGTCGAGAAACGACTTGCGCGACATAGCGAGCTTCTTGCTGTCGGGGCTTCCGAGGTTGATGAGGAAATTGTCGTGGGGGAGTATCACCGCAGGGGTGAAGCCTCCGGCCTCGCAGTTGGCATGGAATTTTTCTATTTCCTCAGGGGAAATGTCCTTAGAGGACCAGCGGTTGCTGTATCCTGTGAAGAGGGCGAAGGCCCTTGCTCCTATTTCCGAGGCGTGGAGCGGGGCGGTCGCGACACCTCCGTCGACGCTGACATGTGCTCCGAAGTATTTCATGTATTAAGAGGGAATCACAAATTTTCCACAAATTTAGCAATAAATATTGACAATCGGGCAGGAGAATCGGGAAAAATCATTAAATTTGCATCTGAAGATAATCAGATGAAGATAATCAGTAGTCACTATGGATATTTCAAAGACTAAGCTGAGCGTCTATTCCTCACTGGATTCGGTGAAGATGAGGCGGCGCCACGGGCTATGGATAGCCGAAGGGGAGAAACTGGTCTCAGACACCAGGAATGCCTTCGAGGCTGAGGCTCTGGTGGCCTCTCCGGAGTGGCTGGCAGCCAATCCCGGCGCGCTCGGTTTTGATGCCTCCATAGTGCGCGCCGCCGGGCCGGAGGCCATGTCGCGCATATCAAACATGATGACACCCCCGGAGGTGATAGCCGTATACCGTCTGCCTGATGATGAGGAGAGTGACGCAGGCGAAGACTTCGGCTCGGACAGGCTCGTGCTGATGCTCGACGGAGTCCGCGACCCGGGCAACTTCGGGACTATAGTGCGGACGGCGGACTGGTTTGGTGTTTACAGCATAGTCGCTTCGCCGGACTGCGCTGACATCTTCAACCCCAAGGCAGTGCAGGCCACCATGGGGGCGATTTCACGCGTCCGCGTGCGCTACCGGCCGCTTGAGGAGGTGATAGCCGATAATCCGGGAGCCCCGGTCTACGGCACATTGCTCGAGGGTGAGGATATCTATGAGACGGAGCTGAGCGCAGGCGGGTTTGTAATAATGGGCAACGAAGGAAAGGGAATCTCGCCGGCTATCCGTAAACTTATCGGCAGGCCCCTGCTTATCCCCCCGTATGGCGGAGGAGGGCATGGCGAGTCGCTGAATGTGGCGGCAGCCACTGCCGTTACCCTGGCTGAGTTCCGGAGGCGGATGACCGTGAAATAGAGTCAGCGCGGAGAGTAAGATTAGAGAAGAACGCAAAAAGAGCAATACAGAGGCAAAATAATGGCATTGAAGACAAAAACCGTGTTTTTCTGCAGCAGTTGCGGACAGGAATCGCCGAAATGGCTGGGCAAATGCCCCTCATGCGGCGAATGGAATACGTTTGTCGAGGAGAAGGTGAGCGTAGGCAAAGGATCCTCGCGCGGCAAAGGCCTTCTGGCAAGCACATCCAAGCCTGTGCCGCTGTCTGAGATTGAGCCGCTCCAGGAGCCACGGATACACATGCCCTCTGAAGAGCTCAACCGCGTTCTTGGCGGCGGCCTCGTAGTCGGGTCTCTCACGCTGCTTGGCGGGGAGCCGGGCATAGGAAAATCCACATTGCTCCTTCAGAACATACTCTCCATCCGCAACAAGAAGATACTCTATGTCTCGGGCGAGGAGAGCGCATCGCAGCTCAAGCTGCGCGCCGACCGCCTCGGAAAAGTATCGGACAACACCTACATACTGTGCGAGACCCAGCTCGACCGGATCTTCACCCACATCAAGAATATCGAGCCTCAGATAGTAGTCGTGGACTCTATCCAGACAATAGCCTCTTCGGAGATAGAGTCCGCCCCGGGGAGCGTGAGCCAGGTGCGCGAATGTGCGGCAGCCCTGCTCAGATATGCCAAAGAGAGCGGCGTGTCAGTGATCCTTGTAGGCCACATCAATAAGGATGGCGCTATCGCGGGGCCCAAGGTGCTGGAACACATCGTAGACACGGTGATACAGTTTGAGGGAGACCGCCAGTATCTCTACCGTATCCTGCGCAGCATAAAAAACCGTTTCGGCTCAACATCAGAAATCGGAATATACGAAATGGTGCAGAAGGGGCTGCGCGAGGTCAAGAATCCCTCGGAGATGCTTCTCTCCGAAAACCGCGAGGAGGAGATGTCGGGCATAACGATTGGTGTCACCACGGAGGGGGTGCGCCCCTTCCTGGTGGAGGTGCAGGCACTCGTCTCGAGCGCAGCCTACGGCACTCCGCAGCGGTCAGTCACAGGCTTTGACCAGCGCAGGCTCAACATGCTTCTTGCCGTGCTTGAAAAACGTGCCCGGTTCAACCTGGCCCAGAAAGATGTCTTCCTCAATATTGCCGGAGGGCTCAAAGTGGCCGATCCCGCGCTCGACATGGCGGTGATATGCGCTGTAATGTCTTCCAACTTCGACCTGACCATCCCGATGAGGACAGCCTTTGTGGGGGAGGTCGGGCTCTCGGGCGAGATAAGGACTGTCACTCGCATAGACCAGCGCGTGGCCGAGGCGGCAAAACTCGGATTCCGCACGATTTATATACCCCGGGGCAATCTGAAAGGTGTCAAGGTGCCCGATGGAATCCGGGTGGTAGAAGTAGGCAAAGTAGAAGAACTTTTCAGAAGCCTGTTTGAATAATTCACACCCCATACCATGAAATTTTTAACTGCAAACCACATGAAACGTACACAAAGCCTTAACAAACGATTAGGACGCGGCGCCTTCTTGCTCGCTGCCGGGCTTGTAGCCCTCACCGGGGCCACTTCGGCATATTCGAAGGTGCCTGCGGGGTATCTCACACCCGAGAAACGGGCCGAAAGGAAAGCCAAGGAATTTCCGGAATTTGCCAACGCTGACAAGCTGATGCAGGATACAAAGGTGATATTTGTCAACAGCGGAGCGGGTGTGCAGGTCTCAAACGACACAGTGCTGACGACTATCAGCCGTTTTTACTACAACCAGTTCCGCCACGCGCAGGATCCTCTCGCTCCATACTTCATGTTCATGTCCAAGGATGCGAAGATGGCCATGGGTATCGGCGGCATGATTAAGATGAGGGGATGGTTTGACTGGAACGGCACCGTCAACTCCAACAACTTCTCACCCTCCGCCATAGACGTGCCGAAAAATCCGGCCACTCCGCGAAGGCTCGGATACACCCCTGCGAGCACCGGATTCTTCTTTACGCTGCTCGGCCACAATACTCCCATAGGAAGCTACATGGGCTACTTTGAGGCAAGTTTCGACGGCGCGGATAAAATTGAATTCAAGCTTCAGAAAGCATATTTCACTATTAATGACTGGACCGTCGGCTATGCCACCTCCACCTTTGCCGACCCCTCCTCCCAGGCGCCGACAATCGACGGAGCCGGCCCTAACGGGAAGGTTGACCGCACCAACGTGCTGCTGCGTTATCTCAAGACTTTCGGCAAAGACCGCTGGAGTGTCGGCGGCTCGGTGGAGTTTCCTTCAAGCGGAATCAAGGATGACGGAGTGATGACCGAGAAGGGCACCGACTGGCTGCCTGACTTAGCTGCCCTGGGCCAGTATCAGTGGGACAGCGGCCTCAGCCACGTGAGGCTTTCGGGACTGGTGCGCTTCCTTCCTTACCGCGACCTGCTCATGCAGACCAACCACACCCTGGCGGGATGGGCCTTGCAGCTGTCCTCGCATGTCAAGGTGCTCCCCTCGATGACCGTATACGGCACCACGCACTTCGGGCGGGGGTACAGCGCCTACACCGGCGACCTCGGAGGGGGTAAGATAGACCTCATATCAGATCCGGACAGACCGGGGCACCTTTATGCCCCTGGATTCTTCGGCTTCACAGCCGGGGTCAAATATGACATCATTCCGAAGCTGTCGGCTACTGTGAGCATGTCGCGCCTCGGATTCCATGCCACGAAGGGGGGAGAGCTGCCGGACAACTACCGTTATGGCATGTATGGCGTGGCCAATCTGTTCTGGCATATCTCGCCGCGTGTCGAGAGCGGCATAGAATATCTGATAGGGGAGCGCAAGAACTTCAGCGGAGCGCATGCCTCGGCCAACCGTGTGGAGGCCCTCTTCCAGCTTTCGTTCTGAATCATTTATCGCTTTTACGAATATTCAATCCTGACACATAATCACTTTATCCCTTGGCTTAAATGGATGAGAATGTAATAAAATATAGGAATGTCGAAGTCGAGCGCGCCGACAGGGTAGTGCTCAAGAACATTGACTTCACCATGAAGAAAGGTGAGTTCTGCTATCTCGTCGGCAAGGTCGGGAGCGGCAAGAGCTCGCTGATGAAGACCATGTATGCCGATGTGCCCATAGCGTCCGGAGAGTGCGCTGAGGTGCTGGAGTTCGATGTCCTGAAAATTAAGACAAAGAAGATACCTCATCTCAGACGGCGCATCGGGATAGTGTTTCAGGACTTCCAGCTGCTGCAGGACCGCAGTGTCAAAGGCAACCTTGAATTTGTGCTGCGGGCCACGGGATGGAAATCCAAGACGGATATGGAGCAGAGGATAGAGGAGGTTCTCTCCGATGTCGGGATGGAGAATAAAAGCTACAAGATGCCTCATGAGCTATCCGGAGGCGAGCAGCAGCGCATAGTGATCGCCAGGGCGCTGCTCAACCGGCCGGAGCTCATATTGGCTGATGAGCCGACGGGAAACCTTGACCCTGTCACCGGCGAGCAGATTGTCACCCTCCTGCACCGGCTTGCCAAAGAGGGGCATGCCGTGCTCATGGCCACGCACAACCACAAGCTCGTGGAGGAGTTTCCTGCCAGAGTCGTGACCTGCCATGACAGGCAGCTGCTCGAAGGCTCAGTGTTTGACGCCCAGGTATAGAGCCTCGCAGCAGAAGATTATATCTGCCGGGAGCCGAGAGATATGTTATACAACATATTTTGACGGGCAAAAAAACTGTTTATAAATGTTTATAAAGATTTTATAAGGAAATTTTTCCGCAATAGAAAAAAAATCCTTATCTTTGCGGCGCATTACGCGCATGAATTAGACCAAAATCTAATCACCGAGAATTAGACCTGAATCTAATCTACATCATCAAAATACGGCTATATAATTATGGCAGACAAAAAAGAAAAATTGTTTGACATGTTTCCGCCGGTAACCACTGAAGAGTGGAAGGCGAAAATCAATGTCGACCTCAAAGGCGCCGACTACGACAAGAAACTCGTATGGCGCACCAACGAGGGTTTCAACGTGCAGCCCTTCTACCGCAAGGAGGATATCGAGGGCCTGAACACCATCGGCTCGCTGCCCGGAGAGTTCCCCTACGTGCGCGGCACCCGCGACAACAATGACTGGCTGATCCGCCAGCACATCACCGGAACGACACCTGAAGAAATCAACCACAACGCGCATCTGAGCATTGACCGTGGCGTAGAGTCGCTCGGCATCTGCCTTTGCGATCTCCAGCCCTCCGACCTGAAGGCTATCCTGGCAGGAGTGGACCTCAAGAAAGTGGAGGTCAACGTAAACTGCTGCCCGGGCAAAGCCGAGGAGGTAGCCAAGGAGCTCGTGGCCATCGTCAAGGAGGCCGGAGCTGAGAAGGAGTTCCGCGGTGCTATTGATTTCGACCCCTTCAAGCGTCTGCTCAAGCGCGGCCTTCCCTTCCCCAAGGATATCAAGGAGACCGCACTCAACGTATATAATACTGTAAAGGAAATAGAGGGTCTGCGCTGCTTTGCCGTTGACAGCTATCTGCTCAACAACGCCGGCGCATACATCACCCAGGAGCTCGGCTACGCCCTGGCATGGGGCGCCGAGTGGATGACCATCATGACTGAGGCAGGGCTGACTCCCTGCGAGGTTGCAGGCCGCATCAAATTCAACATGGGCATCTCCTCCAACTACTTCATGGAGCTTGCCAAGTTCCGCGCAGCCCGCATGCTCTGGGCCGAGATCGTCAAGGCTTACGGCGCAGACGAGGAGTGCTGCAAGATGTGGGTGCACGCTGTGACAAGCCAGTTTAACCAGACCATCTATGACGCTCACGTCAACCTGCTCCGCTCGATGACCGAGACCATGTCGGCTGCTCTTGCCGGAGTCAACTCCATCGAGACGCTGCCCTTCGACCTGCAGTACAAGAACCCCGATGAGTTCAGCGAGCGCATCGCCCGCAACCAGCAGCACCTGCTGCGCGACGAGTCTCACCTCAACAAGGTGGTAGACCCCGCAGGAGGCAGCTACTATATCGAGACCCTCACTTCCTCCATTGCCGAGCAGGCTTGGAAGCTCTTCAACGAGGTTGAGGACAAGGGCGGTTTCGAGGCTCTTCTCGCCAAGGGCGAAATCCAGGCCAAGGTCAACGAGAGCGGCGTGAAGCGCCACCTCGATGTAGCCCGCCGCAAGGAAATCCTCCTGGGCACCAACCAGTATCCCAACTTCAACGAGTTCGCTCTCGACAAGCTGCAGAAGACCGAGACTTGCGGCTGCGGATGCGCAGAGCCCGTGGACGGCGCAGTGGAATACCTGAACTTCGACCGCGCAGCAAGCCAGTTCGAGCAGCTCCGTCTCGACACCGAGCGCAGCGGCAAGCGTCCGAAAGTGTTCATGCTCACTATCGGCAACCTGGCCATGCGCCTTGCCCGCGCCCAGTTCGCCGGCAATTTCTTCGGTTGCGCCGGATATGAAATCATCGACAACATCGGCTTCAACACCGTCAAGGAAGGTGTGGACTCAGCCGTGGCAGCAGGCGCTGACGTAGTTGTGCTCTGCTCAAGCGATGACGAATATGCAACTTTCGCACCCGAGGCCTTCAAGGAGCTCAACGGCCGCGCAGAGTTTGTTGTGGCAGGCAATCCCGCTTGCACCGACGAGCTTAAGGCACAGGGCATAGAGAACTTCATCCACGTGCGCGTCAACGTGCTCGACACGCTGATCGGCTTTAACGCTAAACTCCTCAAGTAAACAGCCATGAGACCTGACTTCAAAGAAATAGATATCACCAAAGTTGTGGCTCCCGCAACCCACAAGCCCGTGGAAAAAGGGGAGGAGTGGCTCACGGCCGAGCTTATTCCCGTGAAGTCCGTTTACACCAAAGAAGACCTTGAGGGTCTGGAGCATCTCGACTATGTAGCCGGTCTGCCTCCGTTCCTGCGCGGCCCGTACAGCGGCATGTATCCCATGCGCCCCTGGACTATCCGCCAGTACGCAGGCTTCTCGACTGCTGCCGAGTCGAATGCCTTCTACCGCCGCAACCTCGCTTCGGGCCAGAAGGGCCTTTCCGTGGCCTTCGACCTTCCGACTCACCGCGGCTATGACGCCGACCACGAGCGCGTAGTAGGCGATGTCGGCAAGGCAGGCGTGTCGATCTGCTCTATCGAGGATATGAAGGTTCTCTTCGACGGCATACCCTTGAACAAGATGTCCGTGTCGATGACCATGAACGGCGCTGTGCTTCCCGTGCTCGCTTTCTACATCAACGCAGGCCTGGAGCAGGGGGCCAAGCTCGAGGAGATGGCCGGTACGATCCAGAACGACATCCTCAAGGAGTTCATGGTGCGCAACACCTATATCTATCCGCCGGCATTCTCTATGAAGATTATCGCCGACATCTTCGAGTACACCTCGAAGAACATGCCTAAGTTCAACTCCATCTCCATCTCCGGCTACCACATGCAGGAGGCAGGCGCAACTGCCGACATCGAGCTGGCATACACCCTGGCTGACGGTCTGGAGTATCTCCGCGCCGGTGTGAACGCAGGCATGGACATCGACAGCTTCGCTCCGCGTTTGTCGTTCTTCTGGGGCATTTCGATGAACTACTTCATGGAGATCGCCAAGATGCGCGCCGCCCGTATGCTCTGGGCCCGCATCGTGAAGCAGTTCAACCCCAAGAACCCGAAATCTCTCGCTCTGCGCACGCACTGCCAGACTTCCGGATGGTCGCTCACCGAGCAGGACCCCTTCAACAACGTAGGCCGCACCTGCGTGGAGGCTATGGGCGCTGTGCTCGGCCACACCCAGTCTCTGCACACCAACGCGCTTGACGAGGCTATCGCTCTCCCGACCGACTTCTCGGCCCGTATCGCGCGCAACACCCAGATATACATCCAGGAGGAGACGTACGTCACCAAGCAGGTAGACCCCTGGGGAGGCTCCTACTACGTGGAGGCCCTCACTGATGAGATCGCCCGCAAGGCATGGGCCCACATCGAGGAGATCGAGAAGCTCGGCGGCATGGCAAAGGCTATCGAGACCGGACTGCCCAAGCTCAAGATTGAGGAGGCAGCAGCCCGCACACAGGCCCGTATCGACTCCGGCAAGCAGGCCATCATCGGCATCAACAAGTATCGTCTCGACCACGAGGATCCCATCGACATCCTTGAGGTTGACAACACTGAGGTTCGCAAAGAGCAGTGCGCCCGTCTCGAGACCCTCCGTGAGGGCCGCGATGAAGAGGCTGTCAAGAAGGCTCTCGCCGCCATCACCGAGGCTGTGAAGGATCCCTCGAAGGGCAACCTCCTCGACCTTGCTGTCAAGGCTGCCGGCGTCCGCGCATCCTTAGGTGAGATTTCCGATGCCTGCGAAGCAGTTGTCGGCCGTTACAAAGCTGTCATCAAAACCATTTCCGGAGTGTATAGCAACGAAGAGAAGGGCGATCCCGAGTTTGAGGAGGCCCGCAAGGCAGTGGCTGACTTCGCCAAGCGCGAAGGCCGTCAGCCCCGTATCATGATCGCCAAGATGGGCCAGGACGGCCACGACCGCGGCGCCAAGGTTGTAGCCACCGGCTATGCTGACTGCGGCTTTGATGTAGATATGGGCCCGCTCTTCCAGACTCCGGCAGAGGCAGCCCGCCAGGCAGTGGAGAATGACGTCCATATCCTCGGCGTATCTTCGCTCGCAGCCGGTCACAAGACGCTCATCCCGCAGGTGATCGCTGAGCTTGAGAAGCTCGGCCGCCCCGACATCCTCGTGACTGCCGGTGGCGTTATCCCCGCTCAGGACTATGACTTCCTCTACAAGGCAGGCGTATCCGCCATCTTCGGCCCCGGCACACGCATCCCGAAGAGCGCCATCGAAATGATCCGCATCCTCAACGAGGACCGCGCCGCTGAGGAGAAATAAATTCCGACACAGCAACTAACACAACCCCGGAGGGGTGGCATCACTGACACAGGTGCCACCTCTCCGGGGTCTTACTAATTGAGCGCGGGTTAAAATTTTTTTAGCAGCGCAGACGTTATATTGTTAAAAGGAAGTTTCGATTATTATGGAAAAGAAATATACAGATGCCCTGGCTATGCTTGAGGGCATCATCACCGCGCTGAATGAATATCTGGCCAATGAGGAGGCTTACGGAGACAATCCGCAGCTCCGCATCTCTCTCTCCACTCTCGAACCCTCGGTTGAAGCCGAGACCGGTGAGGAGGACTCCGATGAGGAGGCCGATTACTACAATGTGATGGACCTGCTTGAGATGAGCGCCGATGACTCGGGCAAATGGCTCGTTGACAGAGAGGCCGCAGGTGAGATAGCTGAAGAATATTTTGACTGATGGCCGAGGATAAGGAAGATTTTCAATCCCGGGCCGGAGGAGAGCACCCTGACGAAGGAAGCGCCAAGGGAGCGAGCCCTTTCAAGCTGATGTGCGGCATACTGGCCGGACCGGTGCAAGGTTGGAAGAGGGTCAAGCGCAGCGGCATAGGAGTGCAGGAGGTGCTGTCACGCCTTTTCTATCCGATGACTGCCTTCGCGGCCTTCAGCCGGTTTGCTGACCTGTTTTACGATGCCAATGCCGTTCTTTCGCGCGTCATCGTGGATTGCGTGGTCACTTTTATCGCCTTCTTTTTCAGCTTTTTCGCAATACCCCTTGTGGCCAAATGGATTCTCCCGATAGACTGCACAGGGTGGACTGAGAAGGATTTCGGCAAGGAATTCACGGCCTACTCCCTCTCGACACTCGCGCTTTTCTGCGGGCTTTATGTTCTTCTGCCGATGATTGAGCCCATACTGGTGTTCCTTCCCTTGTGGACAATTTATGTCATCTGCCGCGGGGTAAGGTTCCTGAGGGTGCCCGAGGACAGGGAGACGCTTGTGAGCATACTGATGAGCGTGATGACTACGGGATTCCCGATAGTGATAGGGTGGCTGTTCTATAAGATTCTTCCCTCCTGAGGAGATGGCACATGCTGTCCGGCCGGGGTCGAATAGCCAAAAATATGCGCTGACGGGCCATGAGTCATCAGCCCTCTAATAAAAGACAATTATGAAAGCAAGTCAAGTCAATATAAAGAACCGCCGGGCATCATTTGACTATGAAATCGGCGACACATACACAGCCGGGATGGTGCTGACGGGGACTGAGATAAAATCAATCCGCGCCGGCAAGGCCTCCTTGGCCGACAGCTATTGCCTCATCGACAATGGTGAGGTATGGGTGAAGGGCATGCACATAGCTGAATATTTCTACGGGTCATACAACAACCATGCCACGCGCCGCGACCGCAAGCTGCTGTTGAGCAAGAAGGAGATTGCCAAAATCATCAAGGCATCCTCCGATCCGGGCTATACGGTCATACCCCTGCGCATATTCATCAATGACCGGGGTTATGCCAAACTTGTGATTGGCATAGCCCGTGGCAAAAAGCAGTATGACAAGCGCCAGTCAATCAGGGAGCGTGAAGACAAGCGCGCCATAGACAGGATGTTCAAGAAATAACCGGATTTTACCTGGCGACAAACCCTTTCTGCAAGGAGCGGGCAAACCGGTTGCCAATAAACAAGAAAAGCGAGCGGAGATGCGTGAACTGGAACTTTTAGCGCCGGCAGCCAATGCCGAAACAGCCATGCAGGCAATATTGCACGGGGCGGATGCGGTCTATATCGGCGCCTCAAGCCACGGCGCGCGCAAGAGCGCATCCAACAGTGTGGAGGATATACGCCGGGTAGCGGAATTCGCGCATCAATTCAGGGCGAGGGTCTACGTTACGGTCAATACGATTGTCTACGAGAATGAGTTGAAGACCGTGCAGGCCCTGGTGTGGCAGCTGTATCGCGCAGGAGTGGATGCAATCATCGTGCAGGACATGGCCCTGCTGCGTATTGACCTCCCACCGATAGCACTTCATGCGAGCACGCAGTGTGACACGCGCACAGTCGGGAAAGCGAAATTTCTGGAGGAGGTCGGTTTTTCTCAAATCGTGCTTGCGCGTGAGCTGACCTTGCAAGAAATTTCAGATATTTGCCGGAGCATCAGCGTGCCGGTGGAGTGTTTTGTGCACGGGGCGCTTTGTGTAAGCTATTCCGGGCGCTGCCATGCCTCGCAGAAGACTTGCGGACGGAGCGCCAACCGAGGGGAGTGCGCCCAGATCTGCCGATTGCCATACACGCTTTCAGACGGCAATGGCAAGATTGTCACGCGTGACAGGCACCTTCTTTCACTCAAAGACTTTAACGCCTCCGACAGGCTCGAAGAACTGGTTATGGCCGGGGTCAGCAGCTTTAAGATAGAGGGGAGGCTTAAAGATGCGGCATACGTAAAGAACGTCACCGCTGAGTATTCACGTCTTCTGGACGGGATAATAGCGCGCCATCCGGAGGAATACCGCCGCAGCTCCTGCGGGAAGTGTGAAATTTCATTCACCCCGCAGCTCGACAAGAGCTTCAACCGCGGCTTCACCCACTATTTTCTGGATTCGCGCCGACCGACCGGAATTTCGCAGCCCGCTACGCCAAAATCCATGGGAGAGATAATCAATGATGTCTCAGAACTCAATAACGGGGATGGCATCAGCTGGATTGAGCCGTCAGGAGAATATAAGGGTGTGATGGTGAACGGCGTGCGTGACGGGCGAATCATAGGGGCGAAACCTTTCTCGCTTCCCAAGGGGGCCGTGATACACCGCACTTTCGACCGAAAATTTTCCGCCCAGCTTGAGAAAGAGACTGCCCGACGCACTATTGCGCTTGACATTGAGCTTGATGAGGCGGGTGTCACAGGCCGGGATGAGAGGGGAATTTCAGCCAGGGTTTCCTTAGATGCCGTAAAAGATGTTGCGCGCAAGCCGATGGAGCCGAGGGGAATATTTGAGAAATTGGGCGGCACCGTGTATCGACTGCGGGAATTTGCCAACCGTCTTGATCCGTCGACCTTCATACCTGCCTCGCAGCTCACCGAGGTGCGCCGCCGATTAGTGGAGGCCCTTGACACTGCTAATACGGCCACGTACCATTACGACCTCCGACGCTCGGAGAATATGAAGGCCCGCTATCCCTCCCCGAGGCTGGATTACCGGGATAATGTGTCGAATTCCATGGCCGAAAGATTTTATCGTGACCACGGTGTCGAGGAGATAGAACCGGCCATGGAGACGGGGCGCAGTGATGGAGACGTGGTGATGACAACGCGCCACTGCATACGTCGCGAGCTGGGCGCATGCCTTAAAGAGAAAGGGGCGCGGAAAATCCCCGGCCCCTTGACTCTGACTTCGGGCAGACTGCGATTCGCGCTAGACTTTGACTGCGCCCGCTGTGAAATGATGGTAAAAACCCCGGACTGAGGTCCGGGGTTAACTCTGTGAAGTCCCTCCGGGGCCTGTGGCTGTGCGGGGTTGCGGTGGTAAGTCGGCGTGTTTATTTGGTGGGGAGGAAGCAGAAGTAGACGGCTCCTACGAGACACAGGAAGGCCGCTATGTGGTTCCAATGGAATTTCTCGCCCGAGAAGATGAACATGGCCAGGATAGTGAAAACGCTCAGAGAGATGACCTCCTGGATGACTTTCAGCTGTATCAGCGAATAGGGGCCTCCGTTGCCGGAGAATCCCATCCTGTTTGCGGGAATCATGAAGCAGTACTCTATAAGAGCGATGCCCCATGAGATCAGAATGACGACAAACAGTGGCCAGTCCTTGGCAATGCCTGCCTGTTGCAGACGCAGATGGCCATACCAGGCCAGGGTCATGAAAACGTTGGATATGACCAACAGCAATAATGTGACAAGTTTCAGGTTCATGATATTATATTGGGAAGGGGTCTTGATTCAACGGGTCAATTCTTTTTCTCGAGGTCCGCGACAGTGTCCGCCGGAGCGGGTCCGCGGAGAATGCGGGTGTGCGACTCCGCCCTGGCCTTCACATAGCGGGTGGTGAGGGCGAAAAGAGTATCGTTCTCACCCTGGCTCAGATGCAGGTCGGTGTCAGGAGGGTAGCTGTAATTCAGCTTTGTCAGGCGGTCTTCAAATCTGCGGTCAATGGCAGCCCACGTCACCGAATCCTTAGCCTTGCCGATGCTGTCGGTATATGAGCGTATGAGGTCAGAGCTTTTTCTGAAGAGGTCGCGCGCCTCCGGCGCCAAGGTCTCAGTTTTCTTTTCGGCGCATGAGGGGCAGAGAAGAAAGGAAACGCCAATTATAATCAGGGGCTTGAGGTTCATTTATTCAAAGATTATGGGTGCAGACCCCCGGTTTACTTCTTGTTGAGTTTTGCCGCCAGGAAACGTCCGGTATACGACTCCGGCACCTCGGCGATGGCCTCAGGCGTCCCTTCGGCCACAATTCGGCCACCCTCATCTCCTCCCTCGGGCCCTATGTCTATAATCCAGTCCGCGGATTTGATCATATCCATATTGTGCTCGATGATGATGACCGTGTGGCCATTCTCTACGAGGCGGTTGAGGGATTTAAGCAGCGTGGAGATGTCATGGAAGTGAAGGCCTGTGGTCGGTTCATCGAAGATGAAGAGGGTGTGGGGCATCTTGTCCTGGGAAATGTAGTAGGCCAGCTTCACACGCTGGCTTTCGCCTCCGGAGAGCGTGGAGCTGCTCTGACCAAGCTTGATATAGCCCAATCCCACATCAGCGAGGGGCTGAAGACGTTTGACTATCCGGCGCTCCTGGGTGCCATCGGTCTCGCTCATGAAGGCTATGGCTTCCTCAACGGTCATCTCGAGCATGTCGTGGATGTTCTTTCCGCGGTATGTCACATCGAGCACATCCTGCTTGAAACGTTTGCCGTGGCAGACCTCGCAGGGCACCGTGATATCGGCCATGAACTGCATGGGGATAGTGACTGTGCCCTCGCCCTTGCAGTTCTCGCAGCGGCCCCCCTCGGAATTGAAGGAGAAGGTGCCCGGTGTGAAACCCATCTGCTTCGACATCTGCTGGTCGGCGAAGAGCTTGCGTATCTCGTCAAAAGCCTTGAGATAGGTGGCCGGATTAGAACGGGAGGAGGTGCCGATAGGATTCTGGTCTACAAACTCCACCGCGCTTACCGAGGCGATGTCGCCCGAAAGAGACCGGTGGGCACCCGGGGCCTCGCCCGGTTCGCCAAGAGCGCGAATCAGGCTTTTGTACAGTATCTCACGCACAAGTGTGGACTTGCCAGACCCGCTGACTCCGGTGACAACCGTCATGACCCCGAGGGGGAACTTCACATCAATGTCCTTGAGATTGTTTTCCATCGCCCCTTTCACCTCAATGTACTTTTTCCAAGGCCTGCGTATCGAGGAATAGGGGATGGTGAGATTTCCCCGGAGGTAATCCACAGTGAGCGATCCCGTCTTGTCATCAGAGGCAAGAGTAGCGGGGAGATTGCCTTGATAGATGAGCTCCCCTCCGAGGTTACCCGCGGCAGGGCCAATGTCGACAATCTCATCGGCGGCGAGCATTATGTCCTCATCATGCTCCACGACAACGACCGTGTTGCCGATTTTCTGGAGGTCGCGGAGCACACCGATAAGTTTTTCGGTGTCGCGCGAATGAAGGCCGATGCTGGGCTCGTCGAGGATATACAGGGAGCCGACGAGCGAAGAACCGAGGGAGGTCGCAAGATTTATGCGCTGGCTCTCGCCGCCCGACAAGGAGGAGGAGAGGCGGTCGAGCGTGAGATAGCCTAAGCCGACTTTGTCGAGAAACCCGAGACGGTTGCGTATTTCTGTCAGCAGCCGGGCTCCTATCTTCTCATCGGTCGGGCCTAATGCGAGGGTGTCAAACCATGCGCGGAGCGCAGTGACGGGCATACGTACAAGCTCGGTAATCGTTTTACCGCCAATCTTTACATACTCCACATCAGGGCGCAGGCGCGAGCCGTGGCAGTCCGGACAGAGCGTCTTGCCGCGGTATCGAGCTTTAAGCACACGGTATTGTATCTTATACTGGTTCTCATCAACCCAGCGGAAGAAGCCGTCGATGCCTTGCCATCCACCTTTCCCATGCCACAGGTAATCCTTCTGCTCGCGGGTAAGCTGCGCGTACGGGGTATGGATGGGGAATCCGTTTTTAGCCGCGTAGCGTATGAAATCCGTTTTCCATTCTCCCATTTTCTCGCCCCTCCAGCACTGCACGGCATCCTGATAGACAGACCGGGTCTTGTCCGGAATCACCAGGTCCTCGCTTATGCCCATGACCTTGCCAAACCCCTCGCATGTGGGGCATGCGCCGTAGGGATTGTTGAAGTTGAACATCAAGTCGGAGGGCTCGCGAAATTCCATGCCGTCGGCAGAGAACTGTTTCGAGTAGACATGCTCCTCGGGGCCGTCGGCTCCCCAGATTTTTATAATGGCCTCACCGCGCCCCTCAAACCAGGCAGTCTCTACAGAATCGGTGAGACGGGACACCTCGTCCTTGTCATCGCTGACAGCGAGGCGGTCGATCATGAGCCGCCAGGGTGCGGGATCCTCCGGCACATTGCCCCTGTCCAGCATGTCGGCTATGTCATGGAACTCGCAGTCACGCTCCAGTCGGGAATACCCTTCCTTGAGGTAAATGTCGAGCTGCTGCGCGAGCGTGCGCCCCTCGGGGAGGCACACCCGGGAGAGTATTGCCAGGCGTGTGCCGACAGGATGGCTGAGCACAGACTTCACCACCTCCTCAGGCGTGTGCTTGCGCACCTCCTCACCGGAGATGGGTGAGAAAGTGTGGCCCACGCGGGCGAAAAGCATCCTCAGGTAGTCGTAGATTTCGGTAGCCGTACCGACAGTGCTGCGGGGATTGCGCGTATTGACCTTCTGCTCGATAGCTATGGCCGGAGGGAGTCCCTTGATATAGTCGGCCTCAGGCTTGGGCATGCGGCCGAGAAACTGGCGGGCGTATGCGGAAAGGGATTCCACATACCTGCGCTGCCCCTCGGCATAGAGAGTGTCGAAGGCAAGCGACGACTTACCGGAGCCGCTCACGCCGGTCACGACGATGAAGCGGCCCAGGGGAAGACGGAGGTCAATATTCTTCAGATTATTGACCCTCACTCCCTTAAGGGATATATAGCGGTCCTCGGTTTTGGAAGAGGCGGACTGTGATTGTGTATTCATTACTTCAAATCGGACGAGATTGTAGCCACAGCAGAATTATATTTGGCCAGGTTGCCGGCTTTCTTGACAGCCTTCCAGGATTTGCGTCCAATCTCTTCTTCGGCATACTCCCAGAAGGGGCTGATTTTGGAAATCACCTGCGAGTCTCCGCAGAGCGTGTCGCTGTAATAGTCCATGAGCCTCCTGTGAAAACCGAGCATTGACTTTATCCTGCGGTCATGATCCCAGGCCTTTCCCTCTGCTATCTCATTGGTCAGGGAGGGGCGGGCGAGGAGACCGCGGCCGAGCATGATGCCCTCGAGGCCGGGGTAGGCCTGCGCTATCCGCGCCACATCCTCGGGAGTGCGGAGATCTCCGTTGTAAACCACAGGGTTCTTCGACATGGCATAGAACTCTGCGAACTGTTTCATATCGACCTCGCCGCCGTATTGCTGCCTGGCTATGCGGGGATGAAGGGTGACATGATGGATCGGAGCCTCGTTCAAAACGGGGAGCGCCCGGCGCCATTCATCCGGGCTTGCCATGCCTAAGCGCATCTTAACCGAGAAAGAGATATCGGGATTATCCTCCACGACCTTGCGCACCAGCTCGGCGGCCTCGCTGCTGCCTGCCAGGGCTGCCCCGCGTCCGCGTGCTGTCTGCAGCGGGAAGGGACATCCCATGTTGATGTCTATCTGTGTCGCTCCGGCCTCCCGCAGGAGGGCGATGAGGGGCAGGAGCTCCTCGGCGTCGCGGAAGATCACCTGAGGCACGAGGTGTATCCCCTCATTGGCCTGAGCAGAGAGGTCGCGCATGTCGCGCGGGCGGATTCCACCGCGCTCGAGGCGAATGAATGGGGTGTAATATGTATCGGCAGGGCGGTATGAAGCAGCGTGGATGCGGCGATATGGCGCATCGGTATGGCCCTGCACAGGTGCGAAATGAATGTTCATTCTTTTTTAACACCCTGAGCGGGGTTTTTATTGTCTGTGCCGAAATATATATGGGGGGCGAGCGTTATAATATATGGAGCCGTCAATGACGGACATCGGGAGAGGGGAATGAATATAACTCAAAAGAAGACAGAATGAATCTTAAGGAAATACAGCCCGATGTGTTTTATTGCGGTGTAAATGACCGCACATCAGCGCTTTTCGAGGGCCTGTGGCCCCTCCCTAACGGCGTGTCTTACAACTCATACCTGGTACGCGGCCCGGAGAAGACCGCCCTTATTGACACGGTGCACGAGGCCACATCACCCGAATTTTTCCATTCTCTCGGAGTCAGCGGCAGCGCTTCGGATGAACGAGTCAAGATAGATTATCTCATCGTCAACCACATGGAGCCGGACCACTCCGGAGCCATACCTCTGCTGCTGCGCGCATATCCCGACCTCAAGATAGTGGCCAACCGCGTCGCCATAGGAATGATAAAGAGCTTCTACGGCATCACGCAGCCTGAGGTGTTCCTGGAAATCAAGGATGGCGACACCCTGTCCTTGGGAGAGGGGATGGAGCTTAAGTTCTTCCTGACCCCTATGGTGCATTGGCCCGAGACCATGATGACATGGCTCGAAGCGCGCCGGATGCTCTTCACCGGAGATGCCTTCGGCACCTTCGGAGCGCTTGACGGCGGAATTGTGGATGATGAGATTGACACTGAGCTTTACCGAGCCGAGATGTACAGGTATTACTCCAACATTGTCGGCAAATATGGCGTGCCCGTGCAGCGGGCTATGGCAAAAGTGCTCCCGCTTGGCGCAGAGTGGATTTGCCCCACCCACGGGCCCGTATGGCACTCGCACATTACTGAGGCAGTCAGCCTGTACGATCGCCTTAGCCGCCAGGACTGGGAAGAGGGTGTGACGGTGATATATGGCACCATGTACGGCAACACGGCCGAGGCTGCCGATGCAATTGCGCGCCGCCTCAAGGAGCGCGGAGTGAAGACCGTCAAGGTCCACAATGCCTCACACTCCTCCATGAGCGAGATTATCAGCGACGCATACCGTTACAAGGGCCTCATTGTCGGCTCTCCCACATATAACGCCGGCCTATTCCCCCCGATTGAGACCTTCATGAAGGCTATGGAGCTGCGCGAAGTCAAGGGGAAGGTGTTCGCCTGCTTCGGCAACTATGCCTGGGCGCCCGCCGCTACCAAGATTCTCAGCGACCGGGGCACAGCAATGGGATGGGACTACGCCGGCAGCTTCACTGTCAAGATGGCTATGGACTCCTCGGCCTACGACTCTGCGGCCGGAGTCGCCGATGCTGTCGCTGAAAGGCTCAAGGCATGACCTCGGAGACGCATCCTTTCGCTCCTTGGCTGCCCGAGGGGGCGAAACTGCTCATGTGCGGCACATTTCCCCCCTCTCCCAAGCGTTGGTCGATGGAGTTCTATTATCCCAACTATATCAATGATATGTGGAGGATATTCGGACTCATCTACTTCGGGGACAAGGAGGCCCTGGTGGATGCTGACCGAAAGACCTTCCGGCTCGAGGAGATAAAGGAGCTCACGAGGCGCATCGGGCTTGCTCTGAGCGACACCGGCACGGAGGTGGTGCGCACTCGCAACAATGCCGCTGACAAGGATCTCGACATCCGCGGCCACATTGACCTTGCGGGGATGCTCTCGGGAATGCCCGAGGCGGTAGCCGTAGCTACTACGGGAGAAAAGGCTGCGGGAGTTATCGCCGACATCACCGGCACTGAGATTCCGGCCGTAGGAACATACGCGGAGTGTGAAATCACCATGCCGGACGGCAGTGCGCGCAGATTCAGGCACTGGCGCATGCCCTCCTCCTCGCGCGCATACCCGCTGCCGCTCGAGAAGAAGGCTGCCTATTACCGCCGGATGCTTGAAGCCGAGGGCCTGAAATGAACAACGAATAATCACCGAATGAACACACTATCCGATGATAACAGACATCATACCTCTGGCGCTTTTTGATGCCAGCCAGTTTTTTGCATGGTTCACTGAGAATGCGAGCCTGTGGTTCGTGTTCGTCTTCATGACCATTGAGAGCAGCTTCATACCGTTTCCCTCGGAAGTGGTGGTGCCTCCGGCCGCGTATCTCGCCTGCACCAACACCGGCGCGGGGAGCGACATGAACATCTTCATGGTGGTTTTAGCCGCTACGCTCGGCGCCCTTGCGGGGGCTTTCATCAACTATTTCCTCGCGCTCTGGATCGGGCGTCCGGTAGTGTATAAGTTTGCCGACTCCAAACTGGGCCATGCTTGCCTGCTCGACCGGCAGAAGGTCATCCATGCCGAGGAGTATTTCGATAAGCACGGAGCTATCTCGACATTCGTCGGGCGACTTATTCCGGCCATACGCCAGCTCATATCCATACCTGCGGGCATCTCAAGAATGAATATCGGCACATTCGCCCTCTTCACATTCTTAGGTGCCCTGATATGGAACGGCATCCTGGCCGGGCTGGGATACTGGCTGTCGCTTCACGTAAGCCCTGACCAGCTTTTTGAGAAGGTTGAGGAATACAACCGATACCTCACCTGGGCCGGTTACGGACTGGCGCTCGTGTGCCTGTGCATAATCCTCTACAATGTGTTCAAGAAGCGCCCGGCCCCGGAAGCCAAACGCTGAATCACTCCCAATTTATAACTCCTCACTATTCACTATTCCCTCCTCACTAATACCTAAAACCTGATATCATGAAAGTAAGCCCCTCGCTGCTTTCGGCAGACTTCGCCAATCTTCTGCCGGACCTCGAGATGATAAATGAATCTGAGGCAGACCTGCTCCATCTCGATGTGATGGATGGAGTGTTCGTACCCAACATTTCATTCGGATTTCCGGTGATGAAAGCCGTGGCCAAGCATTGCCGCAAGCCTCTTGACGTGCATCTGATGATAGTCGAGCCTCAGAACTGGGTGTCGCAGGTCCGGGACCTCGGAGCCGAGTATATGGTCTTCCACCAGGAGGCATGCACGCATATTCACCGCACTGTCCAGGCTATTCACGCCGCCGGCATGAAGGCAGGCGTGTCACTGTGTCCCGCCACTCCGATATGCACACTTGAAGACATTATCGGAGACCTGGACCAGGTGCTGCTCATGTCGGTCAATCCGGGCTTCGGGGGTCAGCCTTTCATCGAGGGGGCAGTTGACAAAGTGAGGCGCCTGCGCAAGATGATTGATGAGAGCGGAAGCCGGGCATTGATCAATGTAGATGGCGGTGTCAACGGCGAAACCGGCAAGCGTCTGGCTGAGGCCGGGGCTGACATCCTGGTTGCAGGCAGTTACGTCTTCGGCGCGCCGGATCCCAAAGAGCGCATCCACATCCTCAAATCTCTCTGAAGCCTCCCGGAAGAAATTGACGTGAGGCCTTTCCAGACGAATCTGTACATAAGGGCCGTCGCAAATGTGAGCGCAAGGTATGCAGTCACGATTGCCGGTGTCGGCAGGGCAGACTGTGACGTGAAGTCGAAGAAATAGCGTCCCAAGATATGGCGCACCAGCGGATGGCTCACAAAAAGGAACGGACTTATTCGTCCGCATAAGGCGAGTGCCGCTCCAACACCGGGGAGGAGCTGAAGCAGCCGGGCGAGCCCGATGATGATGATTACCGCCGGCACGGCTGCCAGCTGCCACGTGAGAGGATGAGTCTGGAAAGGGAGGAAGAGCGTAAGCGAAGCGAGGATGCACAGGGCCGCGACCCGGGCGGAGCATTTCTGAGCGCGCGCCAGGAATATCCCGAAGAAGAAGGGGAGTAGCCACCCCGTGAAATTATGGCGCAGATACTCGGTGAGAGCTTCGGGATTAATCCTGATGGGGCCTGCACCGGGCAAGGCGACCGTAAGGACCTCACGGCCCATTGAGGCGGTCATGGCCACAAGCGCGAAGCAGACGGCAGTGAGGAGTGCAAGGTTGCGCAGTGATCGGCCATGGACTATGAGAGCGTACACGATATAAAGCTCCAGGGTCAGGCCGAAATACCAGTACACCCCGGGCACGGTTGGCAGCCAGGCCTCGGCGAGGTCGTTCAGTCCGGTGAGGGGTATCAGCATTCCGGCATAGAGCGAAGCCCGATCCGGAGTCGGCACGCCGGAGTGTATCAGCTCCTCGATTATGAAAGCTGTCACTCCCGGAATCATCAGGAGGAGCAGTTTTCTCCAGTTGCGCAAAATGAACTCTCGCAGATTGAGAGGTGTCTCTCCCGCGCCATACTTGGCGGTCAGCCCGTACCCGGAAAGGAATACGAAAACAGGCACTCCATACCATCCCAGGAAGGAGAGTATGTCATATATCAACAACGGATGTCCCGATGAGACATGTGCCATGAAAAGTCCGGTCAGCACCGGATTATATGTGAATTCATTCTCTGTCACTATGGCCGGAAAGATATGACACAGGTTATGCAGCATGATAAGCAGGATTGCCAATCCGCGCACATATTCCGAAGTCTTGCGTGACAGACCGATATTGAGCATGTTGTAGTGTGACATAAATGGAAAACGAGTGCAAATTTAGCAAATTAATTTAAAAACCCTATATTTGATATGACAGGAGGAGGAAAATTGGCGGGAAACATACTGCATGCTCTGCGTAGGGGAGCAGGAGACGTCCTGCGCTTCGCCGGTGGGCAGTTTGGCATGACAGTGTGGTATATCTTAGCCTTGTCAGCTGTCACGCTCTTTGTCTGGGAACTGGACGGCTCTCTGACCTTATCCTGGCATAACTTCGGGCAAGGGATACGCAGCGCGTTCATTCCGGCCTTGGCGCTCGCGTTAGTGCGGGGTCTCATTCTTATCGGGAGACCCCGGTTATGGCGCCGTCTCTCGGCGGGGCTCCTTACCACGCTTGTCACGCTGCTGTCAGTCTCGGAGATATGGCTCTCCTTCATCTTGCGGACCCGCTGGTCCGACCGGATCATCCGGCTGATAGCCGACACAGGCAAGTCTGAATCCGGGGAGTTCCTGCAGCTCTATTTCCTGACGCCGCGCAGTCTCGGAGTCGTGGCCGGATACCTCCTGCTGCTGCGAGCCATCTATGATGTGCTCCGACGTATTGACCGTGGCCTCCTGCGGGGTCGGCGGGGCGCATTCGCGGGAGGGGCATTCTGCCTGGCGGCCGCAGCCGGAGTAGTCTGGGGCCTGCAGCCCCCGGAAAACAATTACAATGCCCTCAACTCCATCAATACCGCCGAGAGACTCGCCTGGGTTTACAAGATGTATCACAAAAGCCTGGCCAATGTGAAGCGCCTTGAGCAGACTACGGTGCTTGCTGACGGACACCTGCGTGAGGGTTATGAAGCGCCGGAGCGGATAGTGTGGGTAATCGGTGAATCAGATTCGCGTGCGCATTGGAGCGCATACGGCTACGCGCTGCCGACGACTCCGAAGATGGAGGCGAGGCGTGAGGAGGGGAATCTTCTGATATTCGATGATGTGATCTGCTTCGAGCCGCGCACCTACCGCATGATGGAGATTCTGTTCAGTCCCTATGTTGTCACAGAGCCCTCCCGCAAGTATCTTACAAATCCCCTGACACCGATGCTGCTGCGCAAGGCCGGATACAATGTGCGCCTTCATGACAATCAGTCAACCCTCGTCAAAGGGGATGACCAAGCTGAGGTAGGCACGGGCAATTTCATGAACTCATGGAGGTTGAGCCATGCGAATTTCGATTACCGCAACGACCGCATGTTTGATTATGATGAGGAGCTGCTCGAGTCAGAGGCCGTCATGCTGCATGATGCCACGCGGCAGACAGTCGATATATTTCATCTCAATGGCCAGCACTTTTTTGCAGGCAACCGCTACCCGGAGGGGTTCGGGCGTTTCTCGGCAGCGGATTATACGCACCGCGCAGACCTGAGCGAGGAGGAGAAGGGTCAGGTGGCAGCGTATGACAATGCCACGCTTTATGTGGACTCGCTTCTCGACCGTCTGATGAATGAACTGCGGGGACAGGATGCCTTACTGATTTATCACCCCGATCACGGGGAGGAGATGAATGACGAGAGGCATTGCTCAATGCGGCAGCTTGACAGCCACAAGATACCCGAAGCGGCTCCGTATGTACTTGAGATACCCTTTGCCGTGTATGCCACGCCGGAGTTCCGCAAGCGCCATCCCCATCTCTGGCAAGCTCTGCAGAAGAGCGCCTCAGAGAAGCAGTCGCTCATATATTTCAGCCACTTCCTGCTTGACCTGGCGGGAGTGGAAAGCCGCTATCTCAAGCGGGAGTATTCACC